>NZ_CP114065.1:2131134-2435582 GCF_027627575.1 Kribbella sp. CA-293567 | reverse complement strand
CGGTGCCGGCCAGCTTGATCTCCATCCCCCAGGTGTGCGGAACCACCGCCGCGGTGGACCGCACCCCGGCGGCGATCGCGGTCACCTGGACCGGCTCCAACGGAATCTTGGGTGGGTCGGGAGCGACGGCGTACCCGGCAGCGGCACCCGCTCCACCGATCACCACGGCAGCCGCGGCCGACAGCAGCCATCGTCCTCGCGAACGGATGCGGCGGGGTTCGGCCCTGATCGCGGTGAGGATCGAGGTCTCCAGCCAGTCGGGCGGACCGGCCGGCGCCTGGTCCAGCCGTGCCGGGTCGATCAGGCCGAGGGGCCCGGCCAGCGGGGCGATCGCAGCGAGTTCCGCACGGCAGGCCGCGCAGCCGTCGAGATGGGCCTGGACGGCGGTTCGCTCCGCGGTACTCAACTGGTCCAGGGCGAAGGCACCCAGCAGTTCTCGTAGCCGGCGATGCTCGTCGATGTTCACAGCTCCACTCCCATCTCGTCCATCGCCAGTCGCAGCGCCTTGAGCCCGTAGAAAACCCTGCTCCGCAAGGTGCCGACCGGGACTCCCTGCTCGGCGGCGACCTCGTCGTACGGGCGTCCGCGCAGATAGGTCTCCACCAGCGCCGAGCGTGCCTCCGGGCGGATCCGGCTCAGCGCTTCCTCGACCAGCCAGCTCATCACCGCCCGATCGTCGGCACTGTCGGTCGCCGGACCCAGCTCGGTCAGCAGCTCATGCGGCTGCGGCGTGACCGGCCTGGCGGCCCGGCGGCGTGACTCGTCGACCACCAGGTTGCGCGCGATGGCGAACAACCAGACCCGCAGACTCGCCAGGGACGGATCGAACCGGTCGGCTGCTCGCCAAGCACGGACGAAGGTCTCCTGGACGACGTCCGTCGCCGCGCCCTCGTCGTCGAGTTGCCGCAACGCGAAGCGATAGAGCTCCGCGCCGTGCTCGGCATAGGCGGCGCGGAGGCCGTCATCGCGACTGAGGTCGTACTCCGTCGTCGATCTCCGCCGCTGGCGGGATGTGGGCACTTTGGTGGTCCTCTCGCGCGGGCGGGCCGCCGGGTCGGGACCCGGCGGCCCGTAGGTCAGCGAGCGGCGTACGCGAGGCCGATGACCTCGCCCAGTCCGAGCGCCAGCAACGGCGTGGTACGGCCGGTGCGCAGGTCGACCCGCACCAGCTTCGAGCCCCGGAACAAGCCGTGATCGCCTTGTACGGCAGCGATCGCGGTGTAGTCGCGCGGGTTGAAGGACCCGGCCTGGCGGGCCTTGCCGCTGATGTCGAACCCGTTCACGGCCGAGATGTCGGCGCCGAGGCGGCCGACGGTGAAGAGTTGGCCGGTGTTCGGCGAGACCGCCGGGGTGGTGCCCGGCAGGGTGCCTTGGGTGACGAGAGTGTCGCGGCGGGCGTCGAGACCGTACAGTCCGGTCGTCGTCGCACCGGCGAAGCTGTCGGTGTAGCCGGCCGCCGCGACCTTCGGCGCCGAACCGCCGGCCGCGTAGGCGAGCGTGCCGTCGACCCCCGCGACCGCGCCGGTGTCGGGGTGCAGCCGCAGGTTGCGGCCGCTGCTCTGAACGAGCCGGATGCGGTCGACGGTCGGGTTGAAGTCGAATCCGACGGTGGCGCCGACAGCACCTGCGGCCGCCGTACCGACAGCGGTCGCGCGTCCGGACCTGACGTCCAGCGTGTACAGCTGGCCGGACTTGCCGATCGCGTACAGCTGACCGGTCGCCGGCCGGACGTCGATACCAACGAGCCGGTCGTGCGCCTTGAGGCCACGGACCTTGACCCGGTGCTCGGCGAACAACGGCCGCGCCGAGTCCCGGACGCTCAGGGATCCGCTGCTCTCGAGCAGATAGAGGTCGGGCGCCGCACTTCCCCCGGTCGCCGACGCGGCCGGTACGGCGGTCAGGCCCGCGGCGAACATGGTGCCGAGAGCAACAACCGCTGCCAGCGTTCTCTTCATGTCAAGCTCCTCGCATCAGTGGATGACGCGAGTGAGTACGGAGCGGACCGCCCATGCGTTCACGATCCGCCGAGATTTCTTCGAGGCCGCTGATGCCGAACCCTGTGCGTATCATCAACCGGCCCCTCCGCTCGTTGACCCCGACCAGGGCGATTCGGAGCGAGCGGGAGGACGGATGGGTGGCCTCTGGCCTACGGACGGGTGTGCGAGACCGCCCAGTCGAGGGCGTAGTCGGCGACCTCTTGCCAGCCGTCCTGGCTGACGATCCGGTGGGTGCGGCCGGGGAACTGCTTCAGTTCCACCACCGCCGGGCTGCCGGACTTCTGGTACTTCGCGACCAGCGCCTTGCCGATCGCGGGCGGGACGACGTGGTCGATCTCGCCGACGATGACCAGCAGCGGCGCCCGGTCGGGGCGGGCGTAGTCGACCTTGGTGACGCCGGACTTCTCGTTCAGTACCGAACTGACGCCTTCGAAGAAGACCCGGTTGTAGGAGTTCACGGCGTACTGCTCCCAGAGCTTGTCGGACTCGGCGCGCGAGAGGTCGTTGCCGAAGGTGAAGTGGAAGTGCCGCTTGGAGAGCGGTTTCGCGCCGTTCTTGCCGAAGGGGTTCGACAGGATCGGGAACCCGGTCCACAGCGTCGAGAGCGGGAGGGAGACGACGCCGGCCGTCTGGCCCGGCTCGACCCCGACGTACGCCGCGCCGAGACCGCGGTCGGCGAGCATCTGGGTCAGTACGCCGCCGAACGAGTGGCCCATGATGATCGGCTTCACCGGCAGCGCCCGGATGATCGCCTCGTAGTGGTCGGCGATCTGCCGGAGCCCGACGCCCTTGAGCGGTTCGGGGTTCGAGCGGATGTCGGCGACGCTGCGGTCGTCGATGCCGGGCCAGCCGGGCACGATCACCTCGTGACCCTGAGCGCGGAAGTGCTCCGCCCAGGTGTCCCAGCTCTTCGGCGTCATCCACAGTCCGTGGACCAGGACGATCGGGGTCTTGCTGCTCTGAGTCGACATCTCGGTATCCCTTGCTGGCTGGTTGGTAGATAGACCGTTCGTTCTACTTAGAATCATAGAGCCGGCGCCGGGCGACGTCAAGGGTTTAGTAGACAGATCGTTCTATGCTGGTTGCATGGCACCCTCCAGCATCCCGCGACGCCCGTCCGAGGCCCGGGAACGCCTGATCCGCGTGGCGACCGAGCTCTTCTACCGCGAAGGCATCCATGCCGTCGGGGTCGACCGTCTCGTCGCCGAGGCCCAGGTCACCCGGGCGACCTTCTACCGCCACTTCCCGAGCAAGGAAGATCTCGTCCTGGCCTACCTGCAGAGCGAGGACGCCGACATCCGGGGCGCGTTCGCCGCCGCGGAGCAGTCGGGCGCCGAGCCACGGCCCCTGGTCGGTCTGGTCATCCAGGCGCTGGCCGACGACGTGGAGCGCCAGCACACCCGCGGTTGCCCGTTCATCAACGCGGCCGCGGAGTACCCGGACGCATCGTCGCCGATCCGGCTCCGGATCGCCGAGCACCGCGAGTGGTTCCGGGCCACCCTCGAACATCTGATGACCGCGGCGGACCTCCCCGACCCGGCCGAGAAGGCGCGCATCCTGGTCCTGCTCCGCGACGCCGCCATGGTCGGCGGCTACCTGGACGGCGCGAAGACGATCCGCCCCACCTTCGAACGCACCGCCCGCGACACCCTCGCGCTGGACCCACCGCAACCGAGCTGAGCTGTCGGAGAACTGAGCAAGGTGAACACTTCGCCAACAGCCTTGCCCCGACCGGCGCAGCGGCGTACTGGTAGAAGCATGGACCGCTCAGACGAAGACCGCGCCATCGCCGAAGCAGCCGAGCGACTCACCAAGACGTTCCCCGACGTCTCCCCCGACACCGTCCAGAACGCCGTCGCGGAGAGCCGCCCGGAGTTCGACGGCAACCCGATCCGCGATTTCGTCCCGCTCTTCGTGGAACGCGCGGCGAAGCAGAGGCTGCGGAGGTTGGTCAGCAGCAGTTCGTAGTCGCTGCGTTTCGCGAGTTCAGCGGGCGGGCGTTGTTGGAGACAGCGCCGGCGCGGGGTTTTTCAGGCGAGGAATGGAGTGACAGCGGCGAGGAAGTCGTCGAGGCGCTCCGCATGCACCCAGTGGCCGGCCTCGGCGATCTCGGCGTACTGGACCTGCGGGAAGTACCGCTTGATGGTCGGCTGGAAGTCGGCCTGGACATAGTTCGACTTGCCGCCGTACACGAACAGCGTCGGCCCGTCGTACACACCGCTCTCGCCGTCGGGCCAACCCGAGATGGCGGGTAGCGCGGCTTCGATGACCGGCAGGTTCGGCTTCCACCGCGCGCCGGTTTCGTCGAGGACCAGGTTCTGCAGCAGGAAGGCCCGGGTGCCGGGTGATTCGACGGCATCCACCAACTGCGCGTCGACGTCAGCGCGACGCTGCACGGTGGAGAGGTCAGCGTTGCGCATCGCCTGGGCATAAGCGACGAACGCCGGCGGGTAGACAACCGGCGCAGCATCGACCACCACCAGTCGATCCACCACTTCCGGATGATGCAGCGCGGTGAGCATCGCCGTCTTGCCGCCCATCGAGTGCCCGACCAGACCGACCGGCCCGACGCCGAGCTCGGTGATCGTCTCGAAGACGTCCGCGGCCATCTCCGGGTAGCTCATCGTCTCGGTGTGCGGCGAGCTTCCGTGGTTGCGCAGGTCGAAGGCGTAGACCCGGTGCTCCGACGCGAGCCGGCGGGCGGCCGTCATCCAGTTCCGTCCCGAGCCGAACAACCCGTGCATGACGACGACCGGCGAACCACTCTCGCCGTACGACGTAACCGGAAGCAGCATCTCGACCTCTCAGCGGTGGCGTTGCCAGCAGGCTTTGTGCCAGTGGCGACGCTCGTCCAGGGATTGGCCGCCGCCGAGCGCGGCGAGCAGACTCGGGGTCTCCGGCCAGACGACCACGTGCGGCGTGGCCGGCAGGATCGTCTGGTCGCAACCAGGGCAGCGGTACGCCTTGCCGGCCGCGGAGCCGGTGACGTGACGCACCATCCAGTCACCGTCGGAGCGCGATTCCCGCGCCTGGTGCCCACCCAGCAGCGGCCGGTCACTGACCGGCCGCGTGTGCTTCGAGGGCTTTTTCTTCCGCGACACCATGGCGTCACCAAGCGTATCGGCCCGCCCCAGCCTCCGAGGCGGCGGGACGGGCCGGGGGAAGACCGGCTAGATCGTCTTCGCCAGCTTGTACGCCGCGGTGCCGATCAGCTCCATCGAGACCTGGAGCCGCTCCAGCGACACGTTCTTCGCGATCGTGTCCTCCGGTGAGTGGTACGGCGGCTCCAGCAGCGCCGGCGACGACTCACCGCGCCAGGAGAAGTTGGCGGAGGCGATGCCGACCTCCTGGAAGGACTGGTGATCGCTGGAGCCTCGCAGGACCGGGCCGACGATCTGCGGGTCGTAGCCGAGCCGCTGACCGGAGGCCCGTACGGCGGTGGTCGCCGCGTTCGCGAGGCCGTCGAAGGACAAGATCCAGTAGACGATCGCCGGGTCCCAGCTGGTCGCGACCATGTCGTTCTGGAAGACCGCCCGGTACCGGTCGCGCTGATCCTGGGCGAGCTGCTTCACGTGGTAGCGCGAACCGATCAGCCCCTGCTCCTCCGAGCCCCAGAAGGCGAACCGCACCGTCGCCTCGGTCGGGTACTTGCTGATCACCCGCGCCAACTCCAGCGTCAGCACCGTCCCCGACCCGTCGTCATTGGCACCCGGAGCACCGATCACCGTGTCGTAGTGACCGCTCACCATCACGATCGGCGCGTTCGCGGACTTGCCGGGCCGCTCGCCGATCACGTTGTTCGAGATCAGCCCGCGGTGCGCCACCGTACTGATCGTCAGCGGCAACGAGGTGACCACGGCCAGCGCCTCGCGCAGCAACCGCTTCTGCACCTGGGCCACGCCGATCACCGGAATCGGTGCGTTCGTCAGCCCGGCCGGCGAGTACGCCGAAGTACGGCGCGGGAACACCTGATCGGCAGGCAGCAAGACAACCGCCACCGCACCCCGGGAAGCCGCCTCGGCCACAAACCCAGGTCGCGCGGCAGCCGTGTCGTCGGCCAGCACCACAGCACCGGCAACGTCAGCCGGCCAGACAGGCGCCGTCGCCAGACCGACATCGCGAGCCCGACCGGTCACCGTGACGTCGAGCTTGCCGCCCGGCGCGGCACCGGCCTGCCAGCAGATGTCGTCGGGCAGCAGCTTGCGCGGGTCACCGATCTGGGCCAGGAACTTGTCGGCCACCGGGAACGGCTCGTACCGGGTGTCGTAGCCGAAGCTCCTGAGCTGGCCGGCCAGGTAGTCGGCGGCGCGCTTCTCGCTCGGCGTACCGCCGATCCGCGGGCCGATGTCCTCGGACAGCACCTGCAGGTGCCGCAGGGCGCGTTCCGAGTCGATCCGGCCCACGATGTGCCGGTCGTCGCGGTCCAGGGTGGGGGTGCGTACCGCGCCGGGCCGCTGGTCGTCGACGCCCCAGGCCGGGGCGGCGGGCAGGGCCGTGGCCGCGGTGACGCCGGCGACGGCTCCCAGCAGGCCGCGGCGACTCATACCGGAAGATGCGTTCATGCAGGGTCTCCTCACGAGATCGGCCCCGAGAGGATCGACCGTAGCCGATACCTCCCGGGGCCGCTCGCCTACGCGGGGCGCCTCAGGCTGTTCTGCTCGGCTCCTTGCCCAGGTCGCGCAGCTCGCTGCCGACCTCGTGCATGTGGCCGAGGCCCATCCGGTACGACTCGACCACGCCGGTGTTCAGGTAGGGCATCCCGATCTTCGCGCAGTACCGCTCGACGATCGGCTGCGCGAACCGCAGGTTGGCCCGCGGCATGCTCGGGAACAGGTGGTGCTCGATCTGGTAGTTCAGGCCGCCCATCAGCCAGTCGGTGACCAGGCCGCCCTTCACGTTGCGTGACGTCAGCACCTGCTTCTCCAGGTGGCCCCAGGTCGTGTCGGCATCCGGCACCTCCATGCCCTTGTGGTTCGGGGCGAAGACGCTGCCGAGGTGCAGACCGAACAGCGCGTGGTGCAGCGCGGCGAAGGCGATCGCCTTACCGGGTGACATCACCAGGAACAGCGCGCCGAAGTACAGCACCAGGTGAGCGGCCATCAGGCCGAGCTCGATCTGGGCGTCGCGCTTGCCGCGGCGGCCGAGCAGGAACAGCACGCTCGACACCTTGAGGTTCAGGCCCTCGAGGGTGAGCAGCGGGAAGAAGATCTTCGCCTGGTGCCGGGTCAGCCAGCCGTACAGGCCGGTGCGGCCCTCGGCCTGCTCCAGCGTCCAGACCAGGATGCCCTCACCGACGTCGGGGTCCTTGTCGGTGTGGTTGGGGTTCGCGTGGTGCCGGTTGTGCTTGTCGTTCCACCAGCCGTAGCTCATCCCGCAGACGAAGTTGCCGTGCAGCATGCCCAGCACGTCGTGCAGCCGGCGCGAGCTGCCGACCTGCTGATGGCCGGCGTCGTGGCCGAAGAACGCGGCCCGGGTGGTGAAGATCGCCAGCGGGATCGTCAGCAGCAGCTGCAGCCAGGAGTTGCCGAGCAGCGCGATGCCGGTCCAGGTCGCCGCCAGCAGTGCCACGTTCAAGGTGATCGCGATCACGTAGGAGGCGGTCCGGCGTTCGAGCAGCCCTGCTTCCTTCACCTCGCGAAGCAGCGGGGCGAAATCGCTGCCCTTCGTGGCCGATCGTTCGCGGGTACGGGGAAGGGCAATGGGCTGAGCCATTGAGTCCTCATCTCAGAGCGGTGGGGAGGCCTTGGCGTTGAGCCGCGGGCCAGCGTAGTGCATCGAGTCTCGTCTCCGGACCCCTCGAAAGCATGAGTGTTACTACCTCTTTCAGGCGGGGCACAGGCACCCACCCGACAGTGGGCCTAGCACCCCTGAGACCGGTCTGACTCTCCGTCATGATGGTTGGCATGACGATCACACAGCAGGCCCCGAGGGAGCCGATGGCGTTCCCCCGGGCGGCGCAGCCCTTCATCGCGCTCGGCCTGGCGGTCCTCGCCGAGGTCGGGATCGCGTTCTTCGTCCTGAACGTCGTAGCGGTCCCGCTGATCGCGGTCTGGGTCGGCATCCCGCTGCTGCTGGTCTTCGTCCCGTGCACCCGCTGGTTCGCCAACTGCCACCGCACCCTGTACGCCGGCATCACCGGCACCGTGATCCCCCGCCCGTACAAGAAGCCTCCGATGCCGGGTCTGCTGATGTGGCTGCGCACCACGCTCACCGACCCGGCCACCTGGCGTGACATCGCCTGGCTGCTGGTCAACGCGGTGGTCGGCTTCGTCCTCAACCTGCTGTCCGCTGTGCTGTTCCTCGGCTCGGTCTTCTACCTGATCTATCCCTTCCTCGTCTGGGTCACCCCCGACGGGGTCTTCACCCAGCCGCTGGGTGGGCTGTTCACCGTCAACGTGGCGACCAGCTTCGTGATGATCCCGGTCGGTCTGCTCGTGTTCCTGATCTGGCTCGGCTCGGGTGAGCGGCTGCTGAAGGCGGCGGCGTACGTCGGGAAGTCGCTGCTCGGCCCGACCGAGAACGCGCAGCTGGCGATCCGGGTCCGGGAACTGTCCGACTCCCGCGCGGAGACCGTCGACACCCAGGCGGCCGAGCTGCGCCGGATCGAGCGGGACCTGCACGACGGCGCCCAGGCCCGGCTCGCGGCGCTGAGCATGAGCCTCGGGATGGCCGAGGAGATGGTCGCCCGTGACCCCGCCAAGGCTGCCGCGCTGCTGACCGAGGCGCGCGAGTCCGCCGGTACGGCGTTGTCTGAGCTGCGCGACCTGGTCCGCGGGATCCACCCGCCGGTGCTGGCCGACCGCGGGCTGGACGGAGCGGTCAGGGCGCTCGCGCTGAGCCTGCCGTTCAAGGTGGACGTGACCATCGACCTGCCCGGCCGGCCGCCGGCGCCGGTGGAGTCCGCGGCGTACTTCGCGATCGCCGAGGCGCTGGCCAACGCGCTCAAGCACGCGGCGGCGACCACCGCGTGGGTTCAGATCAGCCACGAGCAGGAGCGGCTCCATCTGCTGGTCGGCGACGACGGCGTCGGCGGGGCGACGGTACGACCCGGTGGCGGTTTGTACGGGATCGAACGGCGGTTGGCCGCCTTCGACGGTACGTTGACCGTGGCCAGCCCGACCGGCGGGCCGACCACCGTGATCATGGAGTTGCCTTGCGAGTCGTCATCGCTGAAGATCACGCCCTCCTCCGGGACGGCCTGATCCGGCTGCTGGAAGCCCACGACTTCGAAGTCCTGGAAGCCGTCGACAACGGCCCCCGGCTGGTCCCGGCGCTCGTCGAGCACCGGCCGGACGTGGCCGTTGTCGACGTCCGGCTGCCCCCGACCTTCACCGACGAGGGGCTGAAGGCCGCGATCGAGGCGCGCCGGAAGGTGCCCGGGCTGCCGGTGCTGGTGCTCTCGCAGTACGTCGAACAGCTCTACGCCCGCGAACTCCTCACCGGAGGCGGCGGCGCGGTCGGCTACCTGCTCAAGGACCGGGTCTCGAACGTCGCCGACTTCCTCGACTCGGTCCGCCGGGTCGCGGCCGGCGGCACGGCGATGGACCCCGACGTGATCAGCCAGCTGCTGGCCCGCAACACCCGCGACGAGCCGATCGGCCGCCTCACCCCGCGCGAGTCCGAGGTCCTGGGGCTGATGGCCGAGGGCCGCTCGAACGCCGCCATCGCCGGCGCCCTCTTCGTCACCGAGAAGGCCGTCTCGAAGCACACCAACAACATTTTCGCCAAGCTGGATCTGCCGCCCTCCGAGGACGACAACCGCCGGGTGATGGCAGTGCTTTCGTATTTGTCGTCCAGGTGATGTAGAGAACCCGGCCCCGGCTTCGTCCCCGGGGTGTAAGCAGACGCTGACAGCAAACCGGAGATGATCGAGATGACGAAGTTCCTGCTGATCGTGGACTACAACGGCGGCGTGGTCGACACCCCGATGACCGAGTGGACGCCGGAAGAGGTCAAGGCGCACATGGCGTACTACGACGCGCTGAACGACGAGTTGCGGGCCAGCGGGGAGCTGGTCTCCGGCCTCTCGCTCAGCTGGCCGGAGGAGGCCAAGACGGTCACCTCCGACGGCAAGGCGGCACCGGTGGTGACCGACGGGCCGTTCGCGGAGTCCAAGGAGATGCTCGCCGGGTTCCAGATGGTCGACGTCGAGTCGCTGGAGCGGGCGATCGAGATCGCCGGGCTGGTGTCCCAGGTGCCCGGGCCCGGCGGGGTGCCGCTGCAGCAGCCGATCGGCGTACGCCGGGTGATGGACCAGTCGGACTTCGACGAGATCAACCCGCTCGGTTAGAGCAGCGCAGAGCCCAACTGCCGCCTGTACTGCGTAGGGCTGTGGCCGGTGTGGGCGCGGAAGCGGGTGGAGAAATAGAGCGGGTTGGTGAAACCGGCGTCGGCGGCGATCGCGGCGACCGGGCGGGTGGTCAGTTCGAGCAGGCGGGCAGCGGCGTCCAGCCGGCGGCGCTCGACGAACTGCTGCGGCGGCACGCCCACCTGCTGACGGAAGAGGTGGGCGAACCGCGAGACGGAGAGATTGCTGGTGCGGGCCAGTACTGCGATCGAGAGGTCGCCGCGGAGGTTGCGGTCGACGTACTCGATGGCGCGGAGCAGGCGGTCGTCGAGCTGGGCTGCCTTCGGGTTCTGGGTGTCGCACCACAGCAGCGCCGCTTCGAGCGCGTTGTAGCTGAGCAGCTCGCCCTGTGACAGCACGCTGTCCTGGTAGCGGACCGCCTCGGACAGTGCTCGGGTGATCTGTTCGGCGGCGTGCGGACCGGGCTGCAGCTGAAGGATGCCGGGGGCAACCGACGGCCACTCGAGCAGCGGCAGCCAGTCCGGCCGCGGATGGAAGTGGGCGAAGAGGAAATGCCAGCGGTCGTGGGCCGTGCCGTAGTCCTGCAGGGTGCCCGGGCGGATCAACGTGGTGATCCCCGGACCGGCGAACACACCACTGCCGAGGGCGCCCACTCCGTCGAGGGTGTGCATCAGCAACCAGTCCGTCGTCCCGCGTCGACGGTAGGTGGCATAGCCGGGGCCCTCGTCGAACTCACCGGCCAGCAGCCGCCGGACGGTCGGCGTGACGGCATCCGGCTCAGCAGGATCTCGAAGGTTCACAGTTCGATAGGTTATCGCCGGTGGGCCGGCCGCGACGGATCCTGGAGACATGACCAGCACAGTTGCAGAGGTTTACCGCCGAGACGGGATCGTCCAGGTGCCCGGGGTCCTCGATCCCGCCGAGATCGACCAGATCAGGGCGGCGTACATGACGCAGGTGGCCGTGGACCACTCGCTGGCGATCGACGACGAGGTGCCGGACGGAGACCCGCTCGTGCGGTACCCGCGCTTCGTCCACCCGCACCGCCGGACCGAGGTGGAGGCGGGGAGGCTGGCGCTGGAGTGGATGCTCGACAACCGGATCCTCGATGTCGTCGAGACCCTGATCGGCCCCGCGCTGGGCGCCCAGTCGATGTTCTACTTCAAGCCGCCGGGCGCCCGCGGGCAGGCCATGCACCAGGACAACCTGTTCCTCCGGGCGCATCCGGAGACCTGTCTGGCCGCCTGGATCGCGATCGACGACGTGGACGCCGAGAACGGTGGGCTGGCGGTGGTGCCCGGCTCGCACGAGATCGAGCTGGCCTGTCCGGAGGAGGCCGACCTGACCGAGTCGTTCACCAACGCCGAAGTACCGATTCCCGCCGGGCTCAGCAAGGTGCAGACGAAGATGAAGGCCGGCGACGTGCTCTTCTTCCACGGCAGTGTCGTGCACGGCTCCCGTCCGAACACGAGCACGGACCGCTTCCGCCGTGCGCTGATCTTCCACTACGTCCCCGAGGAGAGCACCGAGATCGCCTCCTTCTACAACCCGCTCGTCCGCCCCGACCGCCGAACCACGGTCCGGCCCGAAGCCATCGGCGGCGGCCCTTGCGGCGACTACGCGACCGCTGAGCCCTGAGCCGCCGAGCCCTGAGCCAACCTCGGCCGTGACGCCAAGCCGCTCACGGCCGAGACCGCGACCAGTACGACGGCGCTGATCACCAGCGACTGCAGCGGCTGAGCCGGTTGGAAGTCGATGCCGGTGGCTCGCTCCTCGGCCGCCACCGCAAGTAGACAGGCGGCGAGCGTCGCCCCGAGCAGTCCGGTCGCCAGCGCGACCAGGCGCAGTACGAAACCTCCGAGCGCCTCGCTCCACGGCGGTCCGGCGAACCGCAGCCCCGACCCCGTGGCGGTGCCGCGATACGTTCCCCACTGGTCGAGTACGTGCCTCGGCAGCACCGCTTGCAGCCGCTGAAGGGTCGTCATCCCCCGCGCCAAGGACGCCGCGTCGAGACCGCCCGCGTCGTACGCCGCCAGCGCATCGCCGTCGACCACCAACCCGAGGGGACGACCATCGAGCAGGATCTGCATCGCCCGTGGGTGCAGCATCGCCATCACGTACCGGCTGTCGTCGCCGAGAACGTCGAAGGACCGGTTGAACTCAGCGCTCTCCAGGGACAGGTCGGAGCGGCTCAGCGCCTGTTCCGGCCGCACCTCCAGCGGCGGCAGCCTCACGTCCAGTTGCCGCCCGACGAAGACCGCCACCCGTTGCCCTGGGCAACCTCTGCCAGTTCGGCGGCCACCGATCGCGGCCAGGCATGGACGAGCAGCAGGACGGCGAGCAGGAGCAGCGCCAGGAACGGGGCGACGGCGATGGCGGCGTACAGGGCTCGGGTGCCGGCGCCGTACAGGCTCCAGATCACCCGGATCACGCAAGCCCCGACGGCGGCGGCCAGGAACCAGCGGGCGACCTTGCCGACACCGGCCGAGATGCCGGTCAGCACCCAGGCCGCGGGCAGGACTGTCAGGCAGACGAGCACCATGTTCGACGACCAGCCGGGCCAGTTCGCCCCGACCAGGCCGTCCATCCCGATCAGACCGACCGTGGTGATCACGGCCAGGAGATGGAAAGCGACGGTCAGACCTACCTGTTGCGCGTCGGCTTTGCTGAACACGCTCCGGAGTTTGTCAGCTGACGAGCTCAGTTGGAGTAGTCGCGGAAGCCACGGCCGGTCTTGCGACCGAGGTAGCCGGCGGTAACCAGGTGCTCGAGCAGCGGGGCGGGGGCGAACCCTGGCTCGCGGAACTCCAGGTACAGGGTCCGCTGGATCGCCAGCGACACGTCCAGGCCGACCACGTCGAGCAGTTCGAACGGGCCCATCGGCAGCCGGCAGCCCAGCTTCATCGCGGCGTCGATGTCGTCGACCCCGGCGTAGTGCGCCTCGAGCATCCGGACCGCGTCGTTCAGGTAGGGGAACAGCAGCGCGTTGACGATGAAACCGGCCCGGTCGCCGCAGCGCACCGGGTGCTTGCCGGCGGCAACGGCCAGCGCGGCGACGGTGTCGGCGACCTCGGGCGAGGTGCTGACCGTGCTGACCACCTCGACCAGCTTCATCACCGGCGCGGGGTTGAAGAAGTGCAGGCCGACCACGTCGGCGGGCCGCTTGGTCGCCATCGCCAGGTCGATCACCGGCAGGCTGGAGGTGGTGGTGGCCAGGATCGCGCCCGGCTTGCAGAGCTCGTCGAAGGTCTCGAACAACGCCTGCTTGACGCTGAGCTCCTCGACCACGGCCTCGATCACCAGGTCGGCGGTGGCCAGGTCGTCGAGCTTCGCCGTACCGGTGATCCGGGCGAGCGCCGCGTCGCGTTCCTCCGACGAGAGCTTGCCGCGCTGGACGCCCTTCTCCAGCGAGCGTTCCAGGCCGGCCCGGACCTTGTCGACCTTCTCGGTGCCGCGGGCGACGTACAGGACGTCGTACCCGGCCTTGGCACAGACCTCGATGATGCCGACGGCCATCGTGCCGGAGCCGACCACCCCGACTTGCCGCAGCGGGCGGAGGCCGGCCGCGTCGTCCGTGGCCGAGGGAGTCAGGTCGTCCTCGACGACGACCGGCGAGTCGGGCGACTCGTAGGTGTAGAAGCCACGGCCGGTCTTGCGGCCGAGCAGCCCTGCGGTGACCATCTGCTTGAGGATCGGTGCCGGCGCGTGCAGCCGGTTGCGGCCCTGCTTGTACATCGTGTCGAGGATCTCGTACGCCGTGTCGAGACCGATCAGGTCGAGCAGCGCCAGCGGGCCCATCGGGTAGCCGCAGCCCAGCCGCATCGCCGCGTCGACGTCCTCGCGGGTGGCGTAGCGCGACTCGACCATCGAGACGGCGTGGTTCAGGTAGCCGAACAGCAGCGCGTTGGCGATGAACCCGGCCCGGTCGGCCGCGACCACCGGGACCTTGTCGAGGCGGCGGGCCAGCTCGAGCACGTCCTCGACCACGTCCGGCTCGGTGACGACGGTCTTGATCACCTCGACGAACTCCTGCACCGGGGCGGGGTTGAAGAAGTGCATGCCGACCACCCGGCGCGGACGCTGGGTGGCGACGGAGATCTCGGTGACCGACAGGCTGGAGGTGTTGGTGGCCAGGATGGCGTCCTCGCGGACCACCTTGTCGAGCGCGGAGAAGATCTCGCGCTTCAGCTCCAGCCGCTCGATCACCGCCTCGATCACCAGGTCGCAGTCGGCCAGCGCCTCGATCTCGGTGGCGAAGGTGACCCGGTCGAACAGCGCCTGCTGGTCCTCGGTCGACAGCTTGCCGCGCTTCACCGCACGATCGGTCGAGTGCTGGATGTGCCCGCGGCCGCGGTCGACCGCGGCCTGGTCCCGCTCCACGCCCACGACACTGAGCCCGTGCCGGGCGAACACCTCCGCGATACCGGCCCCCATCGTGCCGAGCCCGACCACTCCGACCGTCTTCAGTTCGCGCGCCATGGCTCGAAGTGTGCCAGTCGCCCCAGTGGTCCGCACATGAGCTGTGTCACCAGAGAGTGGAACCTCACACCTCGTCCACGCCCGGTACGACGTACCAGTTGTCGCCTTCGTGCTCGATCATCACCGGCAGCTCGAGCCCGAGGTCGAGCCCCGGAGCAACCAGCACCACCGTCTCCCCGCGGTGCAGATCAGCGATATCGCGGACCACCGATTCGGCCGGCGCGGCCGGGGCGGCCGTCGGCAGCGGCGCCAGCGCCGTCGGCGGCGGCTGCAGCAGGGTCAGCCGCACACCGAGCTCCGCCGCGAGACCGGCGGCCGGCTCCTCGGCATCCGGGGTCGCGTACACCTCCGCAATCCGCTCACCGGCGAGGAAAGCCCGCGATCCGGGGACCAGCAGGATCAGCCGGGCCGGGCAGATCAAATTCACGGCCGGACGAACTCCAGGGCCTGCTCGGCGTACTTCGGCCAGCTGCCGGCGTGCTCGAGCGGGACGACGACCCACTCCTTCATCGGCTGGCCCATTCCCGGATCGAACGCCTCGGCGCCGCTCAGCGCGAGCGCCTCGGCCCGCGGCTCCGGCGGCAGCTTGAACGTCATCGCGTCCCCGAACAGCCCGGCCAGCATCTTCTTCTCGATCTTCAGGCAGGGCATGCCGAACATGCTGCCCTCGACCACCCCGGCGTCGGCGAGCCCCTTGGCGACCGCGTCGTACTCCAGCCGCGTCTTCAGACTGATCCTGGGCTTCATACCGACCAGCCTCTCACCGCCGCACGGCCGGGCGCCATGCACGTCGAGGCACAAGTGGACTACGGTGCTTTCTCGTGCGCCTGGTGATTGCTCGTTGCTCAGTGGACTACTCCGGCCGGCTGACCGCCCATCTCCCGATGGCGCCCCGGCTGCTGATGGTGAAGGCGGACGGCTCCGTCCTGATCCACGCCGACGGCGGCTCCTACAAACCGCTGAACTGGATGTCCCCGCCGTGCAAGCTGACGGAGGAGGAAGGCGTCTGGAGCGTCACCAACAAGGCCGGCGAGGAACTGCGGATCACCTTCGAGGAGGTGCTCAGCGACTCGTCGTACGAGCTGGGCCTGGACCCGGGGCTGATCAAGGACGGCGTCGAGGCGCACCTGCAGGAACTGCTGGCCGAGCACGTGCACACCTTCGGCGAGGGCTTCACGCTGGTCCGCCGGGAGTACCCGACCGCGATCGGCCCGGTCGACCTGCTCTGCCGCGACGCCGACGGCAAGCACGTGGCGGTCGAGATCAAGCGCCGCGGCGAGATCGACGGCGTCGAACAGCTCACCCGGTACGTCGAACTGCTCAACCGCGACCCGCTGCTGGCCCCGGTCCGCGGCATCTTCGCCGCCCAGCTGATCAAGCCGCAGGCCCAGTTCCTGGCCACCGACCGCGGCCTGGAGTGCGTCACCGTCGACTACGACCTGCTCCGCGGCATGGAGTCCGACATTCTCCGTCTCTTCTGAGTCAGGTAAAAGATTGCCCGAATTCGGGCAGATCTTTGCTAATAAGCCCGATCTCACTGCACAGTGAGTGGGTGATGAGTGAGGCGGCGGATCCCAGCGAGGACCTCGTTGACCAGGTCAGCCGCACCACCGGCCTGACGCCGGACGACGCCCGACGGGTGGTCGCCGACGTGCTGGCCTACTTCACCGAGACGACCGAGCAGTACGTCCGGCGCCGGCACCGCGAGCTGCAGACCTACGGCGCGCGCAACGAAGAGATCTTCGCCCGGCTCGGCGCCGAGCTGCGGCACTGGCCGGTCCGCTCCCCCGAGCTGTCGGCCCGCCAATTGCGCCGGATCGTCTACGGCTAACTGAAACCACACGAAAGGAACACCCTCCCCATGTGCGGAATCGTCGGATACGTCGGCACCAAGCCGGCCGCGCCGATCCTGGTGGACGGCCTGGCCCGGCTGGAGTACCGCGGGTACGACTCGGCCGGCGTGGCCGTGCTCGGGTCCAGCGAGCTGAAGGTGCACAAGGACGCCGGCCGGGTCCGTGAGCTGGAGGCGTCGCTGCCCAAGCGGTTCGGCGGCAAGCTCGGCATCGGTCACACCCGCTGGGCCACCCACGGCGGCCCGAGCAAGGACAACGCGCACCCGCACGCCAGCGGCAACGAGCGGATCGCCGTTGTCCACAACGGCATCTTCGACAACGCCGGCGCGCTCCGCCGCCAGCTTGAGGACGCCGGCGTCAAGCTTCGCTCCGAGACCGACACCGAGGTCCTCGCGCACCTGATCGAGCAGTCCGACGGCGCCACCCTCGAGGAGAAGGTGATGTCCGCGCTGCGCCGGATCGAGGGCACCTACGGCATCGCCGTGGTCGACCTGGACTTCCCCGACCGGATCGTGGTCGCCCGCAACGGCAGCCCGCTGATCCTCGGCATCGGCGACGGCGAGATGCACGTCGCCTCCGACGCGGCCGCGCTGATCCGCTACACCCGCCAGGTCGTCTACCTGGCCGACGGCGAGCTGGCCACCGTCAAGGCCGACGGCTACCGCACCTTCACCCAGGACGCGTCGCCGACCACGAACACCCCGAAGACGGTGGAGTGGGAGGCCGACGAGTACGAGCGCGGCCTGCACGAGCACTTCATGATGAAGGAGATCCACGAGCAGCCGGAGGCCGTCCAGCGGGCCCTGCGCGGTCGCCTGGACGAGCGTTTCCACACCGTCCACCTGGGTGGGCTGAACATGGACGCGCGGGAGGCCCGGGAGATCAAGCGGGTCAAGATCCTCGGCTGCGGTTCGGCGTACTACGCCGGCCAGATGGGTGCCCAGTTCATCGAAGAGGTGGCCCGGATCCCCGCCGACGCCGAGCCCGCGTCGGAGTTCCGCTACCGCAACCCGGTGGTCGAGCGCGACACCCTGTACGTCGCGGTCAGCCAGTCCGGTGAGACGCTGGACACCCTGGTCGCCGTCCAGGAGCTCAAGCGCAAGGGTGGCCGGGTGATCGGCCTGGTCAACGCGGTCGGTTCCAGCATCGCCCGTGAGGTCGACGGCGGTGTCTACCTGCACGCCGGCCCCGAGGTCTCGGTCGCCTCCACCAAGGCGCTCACCAACATGGCCGTCGCGTTCGCGATGCTCGGCATCCACCTCGGCCGGATCCGCGACGTCTCGCCGGCCGACGGCCGCCGCCTGATCGAGGGCCTGAAGAGGATCCCGGAGCAGATCCAGGCGATCGTCGACCAGGAGGAGACCCTCGGCGAGATCGCCGGCCGGCTCTCCCAGCACGAGAGCGTCTTCTTCGTCGGCCGCACCCGCGGCTACCCGGTGGCCCGCGAGGGCGCGCAGAAGCTCAAGGAGATCTCCTACCGGCACGCCGAGGCGTACCAGACCTCCGAGCTGAAGCACGGCCCGCTGGCGCTCATCTCGCCGGACGTGCCGAGCGTCGCGATCGTCCCGAAGGACGAGCTGCTCGACCGCAACATCGGCGCCCTGCACGAGATCGCCGCCCGCTCGGGCCCGCTCTACGTCGTCACCCACCCCGGCGTCAACGTCCCGGACGGCGCCGCCGCGGTGATCGAGGTCCCGAAGAACGAGCCGGAGCTCGACCCGATCCTGCTCACCATCCCGCTCCAGATCATCGCGTACTACGCCGCGGTCGCCCTCGGCCACGACGTCGACAAGCCCCGCAACCTCGCGAAGTCCGTCACCGTCGAGTAGTCAGCACGTCAGCAACGCCGGTCTGCAGCAACCTGCAGGCCGGCGTTTCCGCGTCCGGCGGCGTTGTAGGTTGCGAAGTGGCCCCAACGCCCACTCCGGAGGACATCCCGTGCGCTGGAAGACACCGCTCGCCGCCACGCTCGCACTCGCCGCACTGACCACTCCGCTGACCGCCGCGGCGCACCGGCCCCCGGTGGCCGGTGCCTGCTCGGCGGATGCCCACTTCCTGGGCTTCTCCGACAGCCTCGACAAGACGACGTACGACGGCCAACTGGTCGCCGGTCTCTCGGCCCTCCAGGTCACCCGGCCAGGCCACGCGATCGCCTTGGTCGACAACGTGCAGTCCAGTCCTGCCCGGGTCTACGACCTCAAGCTGGGCGCGAAGCGCGGCAAGCCGCAGGTGGCAGTGGACGGTATGACGATCCTGCGCCGCCCGGACGGTACGCCGTACAACGGCCAGGATTTCGACGGCGAAGGTCTCGTGGTCGAGCGCGGTGAGCGGACGATCCTCGCCACTTCCGAGCTGGAGCCGTCGATCCGGCGCTTCCGGCTCTCCGACGGCAAGGAGATCGCCTCGCTTGCCGTGCCGGCGAGGTTCCAGGTCGCGCCGGCTGGTGAGGCGCAGTCCAACGGCACCTTCGAGTCGCTCGCGGCCACCCAAGACGGCCGCACCCTGTACGCCGGGATGGAGGAGTCGCTCGCCCCGGACGGCTACGACGCCGATGGGCGCAGTCGCAACCGCATCCTCCGGTACGCCGGTCGCTCCGGCGGCAAGTACGCCGTCGCGGCGCAGTACGCCTACAAGACGGATCCGGGACTCAGCCTGGTCGAGCTGGCCGTGGTCGACTCCGGCCAACTGGTGTCGATGGAACGCACCTACACGCCAGACGTCGGCAACACGATCCGGGTCTTCACCGTGTCGCTGCGCCGCGCGACCGACGTGAGCAAGCAGGCCTCCCTGGCCACCGCGCCCGACCAGGTGTTCCTGCAGAAGAAGCTGCTCTTCGACTTGGTCAACTGCCCGCCGTCGGGCGCGGTCGCCAAGCAACCGCAGCCGAATCCCCTGCTGGACAACGTAGAGGGTCTCGCGCTCGGCGGAAGGCTGCCCGGCGGTCGCCGGCAGCTCTACCTGATCTCCGACGACAACTGGCGGGACACCCAGATCACCCGGTTGTACTCGCTGGCCGTCAAGCTGCACTGATCGTTGCCTGCAGCCACTCCACTGTGGGTAGCGGGAGTGGCTGCAGGACGACACAATGCGTTAATGCGCGTCATCGTGGTCGGAGCCGGAGTGATCGGGCTCAGTTGTGCCGTCAGGTTGGCCGAGTCGGGGTACGACGTGGGCGTGTTCGCCCGCGATCTGCCGCTGGAGACCACGTCGGCCGTCGCCGCCGCGCTCTGGTATCCGCCCGTGCGGGCTGATGACCGGGTGGCACGCTGGGCGCGAGCGTCGCACGACGAGTTGGTGAAGCTGGCGGAGTCAGAGCCGTCGGTGCAGTTGCGGCACGGCAAGGAGTACCTGCGCGAGCCACTGCCGGACCCCGTCTGGGCCGACGTCCTGCCCGACCTGCAGCGGATCGGCTCGCCGTTGCCCGGCTTCCGCGACGGGTGGGCGTTCACCACGCCGGTCGTGGAGATGCCGATCTACCTGCAGTACTTGGTGAAACGGCTCGAGGCCGCCGGCGGCACGGTCAACCGGGCGGCACTGTCGGCCCTGCCCAACACGGCTGACGTGGTGGTGAACTGTGCCGGTCTCGGCGCACGGCTGACGGCGGCCGATCCGACCGTGACGCCGGTTCGCGGGCAGGTGTTCACCGTCGAGCAGTTCGGCCTCACCGAGTGGATGATGGCCGACCTCAGCGAGCAAGACCTCTGCTACGTCGTACCGCGCTCGCACGACATCGTCGTAGGCGGCACCAGCGAGCCCGGCAACTGGGGCCTCGCCACCGACGACGAGACCGCCGGCAAGATCCTGGACCGCGCGACCACGCTGGTTCCCCAACTGCGCAAGGCGAAAGTGATCCGGCACCGCGTCGGCCTGCGTCCCACGCGACCGTCCGTGCGCTGCGAGAGCGTCCGCACCGGCGACCGCCAGGTCATCCACTGCTACGGCCACGGCGGCTCCGGAGTCACCCTGTCGTGGGGCTGCGCCGACGAGGTACTGACGCTGGTGAACGAGGCCCGCTAGACCGCGAGTATCTGGCAGAGCAGGTCCAGCGCGCCGTTGTAGGAGTGGTCCGGTGGGGTGCCGTAGCCGACGACGAGGGCTTGGCGCTCTGCTGGGTTCGGGGTGAAACGGTAGTGGTCGAGCGTGGCGATCAGCAGGCCTTGGCGGCGGGCGCGGGCAACCATGTCGGCGGCATCGCCTGGTACGTCGAGCAGCACGTGCAGGCCGGCTGAGATACCGGCGACCGTGACTCCCGGGGCTCTGGCGGCGAGTAGCTCGACCAGGTGGTCGCGGCGACGGCGGTAGTGCTGCCGGGTACGGCGTACGTGGCGGTCGTAGTGGCCGGAGGCGATGTACTCGGCCAGTACGAGCTGGTCGAGAGTGGCGGTCAACAGGTCGGTGGTGCGCTTGACTGCCAGCACCGGCTCCATCAGGTGCTCTGGCAGCACCATCCACGCCAGCCGCAGGCCGGGGGCGAGGCTCTTGCTCGCAGTACCGGTGTAGACGACGCGTTCGGGGTCCAGAGCCTGCAGAGCGCCTACTGACTGGCGGTCGTAGCGGAACTCGCCGTCGTAGTCGTCCTCGATCAGTATCGCGTCGCTGTCGCGGGCCCACTCGACAGCTCTGGTACGCCGGTCCGGCGCCAGTGGCACGCCCAGCGGCATCTGGTGAGCCGGGGTCAGCAGGGCCGCTTGACCTTGCAGCAGGTCTGAGCGGACGCCGTACTCGTCGACGGGCACTGGAGTTGGTTGCAGCCCGCGGGAGCGGATCACGTCCCAGTGGAGGCTGTAGCCGAACTCTTCGACCGACATCGTCGTCGCGCCCTGCTGCCGCAGTACGTCGGTGAGGAGGTTGAGTGCCTGGACATAGCCGGAGCAGATCAGGATGCGGTCAGGATCTGCCCGTACGCCGCGGGCTCGGGCCAGGTAGTCGGCGAGGTTCTCGCGCAGTTCGATGCGGCCGCGGGGGTCGCCGTAGCCGAAGGCGTCGTTGGGGGCTGCCGGTAGTGCCTTCCTGGCTGCTGCCAGCCATTCGTTGCGGGGAAAGGTCGAGAGATCTGGCGAGCCCGGCGTGAGGTCGTACCGGTAGGACGGGCGGTCGAACGTGCCAGGAGCTTCACGTCCAGGCGTGGCGACGCCGGCGGCCGGCAGCACCCGCTCCGCGACCAACGTGCCGGAGCCTTGGCGGGCGGTGAGCCAGCCTTCGGCTACCAGCTGCCCGTAGGCGTCGGCGACGGTGTTGCGGGCGATGCCGAGGTCCTTGGCGAGGGAGCGCGACGACGGCAGCCGGGTTCCGGCGGGAAGCCGGCCCGACCGGATCGAATCGTGCAGCGCCCGCACCAGCTCCGCCCGGCCCGCCGTACCGCTCAGCTCCAGATGAAGATCGGCGCCGGCCGCAGAATTGGCCCCTCGTTCTTCCATGGGATTGGACCATACACCTGGGCCGGTTCGCGACTAGCTTGATCGGTATGAGCACGCACGCAGTACGCAGAGTCAAGATCGCCACCCACGCGCCGGAGTTCTACCAGGCCCTGATCGCACTGGACGAGGTGTCCGCCCTCGGTATCGACCCGAAGCTCGCCCACCTGGTGCGGATCCGCGCCTCGCAGCTGAACGGCTGCGCCTACTGCCTGGACATGCACACGCTGGATGCCCGGCACGAGGGTGACACCGAGCAGCGGCTGCACCTGGTCGCCACCTGGCGCGAGGCACGCGGGTTCTACACCGAGCAGGAGCAGGCGGCGCTCGAACTGACCGAGGCGATGACGCTGATCAGCGTCGATCACGTCCCCGACGACAAGTACGCGATCGCGGCCGCCGCGTTCGACCCGAAGGAGCTGGCACAGTTGATGGGCCTGATCATCATGATCAACGCGTGGAACCGGGTCGGCGTCACCTGCCGCCTGGAGCCCGGCCACTACAACCCGAGCTGACCGCGATGCCACCCGTCAACGTCCAGCCGGACCGGCGTACGGCGGAAGCCTTCCGCGCGCTGCACCACGACCTCACGCCGCTGATCCTTCCAAACGCATGGGACCCGGTCAGCGCCCGCATCATCGCCGACGCCGGGTATCCGGCGATCGCCACCAGCAGCGGCGCGGTCGCCCGCGTGCTCGGGTACGACGACGGCCAGCTCACCCCGCCGGCGGAGATGTTCGGGGCGGTCGCGCGGATCGTGCGAGCGGTCGGCGTACCGGTGACGGCCGACATGGAGGCCGGCTACGGGCTGGAGCCGCGGGAGTTCGCGGAGAGGCTGCTGGAGGCGGGTGCGGTCGGCTGCAACCTGGAGGATTCTGTCGCCGGCAAGTTGGTGGACGTCCAGCAGCACGCCGACTACCTGTGCGCGGTACGGGCTGCCGCCGGGGCCGATCTGGTCGTCAACGCCCGTATCGACAACTTCTTCACGGGCGGCACCGCCGAGGACGCGATCGCCCGCGGCGTCGCCTATCGCCGCGCGGGAGCCGACTGTGTCTACCCGATCTTCGCGCCGGCAGCGGATCTCCGTCGGCTGGCCGACGAGATCGGCGGCCCGATCAACGCGCACGCCTCCCCCAGCGGCCCAAAACCGGCCGACCTGGTCGCGTTGGGCGCCACTCGCATCTCCTACGGCACCAGCCTGCACACGTTCGCCAGCGACGCACTCCGCGACCTGCTGCCGGAGCTGGGCTGATCAGAGCGTGACGATCAGCCTCGAGTCGGCGCCCTTGCCCAGCTCGGGGTCGCCACCGCGAACCAGCACGGACTGCTCCACCACTGTCGCGCGGTACAGCCGGAAGCCGGCCGGGGCGAGCAGTTCGGCCAACTCGAAATGCTTCGCCTCCGGCAACCGGTTGTTGTAGATCGCCAGCGCCGACGGCAACTTTTCGTCGGGCACCTGCCGGGCCGTCGCCTTGAAGTAGACGGCCTCCGCGGCACCGACCACCGCGTGGGTGTCGAAGATCGCGATCCCCACTTCGGCTCGCTCGGTGAGGTTGCGCGAGTGCTGGGTGTCGGGCGAGGAGACCCAGTAGTAGTCGGTGTAGCCGTCGGGACTGAAGAAGACCGGCGTGACCCACGGCGTACCGGCGGCGTCGGCTGTTCCCAGCGACAGGTAGAGGTTGTCGGCGATCACCTGACGGGCTGTCTCGGCACGATCCGGCATCTCTGCTCTCCTCAGGTCAGCAACCGCTGCGCTTCCGAGCGACAGGCTAACCAAGCTTCGTCGGCCGGGTCGATCAGCTCGAAGTGGCCGGCCTTGTCGAGTTCGGTCAAGGTCACCTGGTCGCCGGCCTTCACCGCGGCGTCGCGATAGCGGCGGCTCTGCTCGATCGGCACCTGCCCGTCGCGAGTGCCGTGCACCAACGCGACGGGGACCTTCAACGGTAGCCGCTCGTACGGCGACGCCAACTGATAGCGGGCGCGATCCTTGGCGGGCGTCGTCCCGAGGAACGACGGAACCGCGCCACCCCCGACCTGCTCGTCATAGGCATTCACCAGATCCAGTACTCCGGCCTGCGACACCGCCCCGGTCAGCACCACCCGCGGCTTGGCCCCCGGAGCGTCCTGCGGCAACCCGGCCCGGCTCGCGGCCCAAACGGCCAGGTGCCCGCCCGCCGAGTGGCCGACGGCAACCACTTTCGTGAGATCGAGGCGGGGTTGACCGGCCAGCTCGTCGATCGCGGCCGCGACGTCCTCGAAGGTCTCGGGCCAGCCCCCGCCGTTGCCGACCCGGCGGTACTCGATCGCGTACCCGGCGATCCCCTGCGCGGCAAGATCCTCGGCCAGCGGCGTGGCCAGCTCCTTGCCGTAGCCGCTCATCCAGAACCCACCGTGGATCACGACGACGACCGGCACCTTGCCATCACCGGCCGGCAGGTGGAGATCCGCCACCTGCGACTCGTCGTCGCCGTACGAGATCGTCAACGGCCCTCCTGCCGACGGAGGCTTCGGCTCTGTCCCGCCGCAGCCCACCAGCCCGGCGTACGCGGCGGCGCCGGCCATCAGCATCTTCCGTCGGGTGATCACGAAGAGGTGTTCGGTGCGACCGTCCCCAGGGATGGGTCGGCGTCGCCGAATCTGAGGGCGTAGACAAGGGCCCAGTCCTGATCGTTCGCCAGCGGATCGGCGACGTGCGCCGGGCGGCCGTTGACGCAGCTCGGGTAGACGAAAGCACAGGTGGCGGAGCCGTCCTGGTGGAAGTTGACCAGGTTGGCCTTGAGGATCGCCTCGCCTGCTGTCCTGAGCCGGTCGGCCTCGCGCGCGGAGACGAGGTCGCGCGGCCAGGTGAGGTAGACGGCGGCGCTGAGGATCGACCAGTAGTGCGGGAAGACGTCTCCCCACAGGCGCAGTACGCCGAACCAGTAGCCGTCCCAATGGCGGATCGGGACGTGCCGCATCCGTACGTCGGGCTGGTCCGCGGCGAAGGAGGTCAGCCAGGGCAGGCGGCGGGTGAGTTCGGCCGAATCGAACGAGCCGGGCGCTTCCTGATAGGCGGCCACCAGGAGTTCCAGCAGCGGGGCGACCATCGACTGCTCGTAGTTGACCTCGTGGGGTGGGAGGTCGTCGCCGTAGTCGAGGAAGGCCCGGGCGTGAGCGGTCAGATGGTCGCGCATCCTCGGCGACACCTGGGCGAGTTCGCGCAGCAGCGGGCCGAGGTCGAAGGCGAGGAAGTGGGCGCCGCCGAGTTCGTAGTACCGGTCGATGATGCGGATCGCGGTGGCGGTGTCACCCTGGCCGAGGAAGAAGCGGGCGAACCAAGGGAAGTTGTAGAGCCGGACGCTGGTCTCGTGCAGGCTGTCGTCCCTGAGCGTGCCGTCGGCGGCGAGCAGGTGCTCGGTCACGAACTGCTGGTAGCCGGACAGCGCCTGGTCGAGCTCCACGCGATCTCCCCAGCCGCGGTCTCTGGTTGCCTGCAGCAACAACGCCGTGCCGACACGTTCCCGGGCGTCGGACCAGTCCCGCCAGGCGCCGGAGAGCACCCGCAGGCCGGTCGCGGTGTCATACGGGACGAAGGAGAAACGGCGGCTGTCGCTCAGCTCGATCGGTCGCTGATGGTCGAGGACGAACCGCACGCGCCGCTCGACGATCGCCCGCAACGGCTCGTGGAACAGCACGTTGACCCGCGACCTGACCTTGCCGTCGGTCGCTTCGACGTACTGCGTGCCAGGTCTCTGCGAGCTGACGGACGCGGGCCCTTTCGCACGGTCGGCCAGCTCGATGGCGATCGTCTCGCCGACCTCCGCGGTGAGGGTCGTCGCGCCGATCAACGGCCGGCGGGTCGCGTGGAAGGCCTCGAGGGTCTCGTGCCAGCCAAGTTGCCAGGTCCAGCGGTGGGATTCGCCCGGCTGAAGCACGATCTGCGGCTGGCCGCCCATCGCGTGCGGCGCGCGGGCGTGGTCGGTGAGGTGGAGATAGAGGTGACCGCGGATGTTGCTGCCGGTGCCTGCGTCGCGAGACTCCATGGAGTACGCCCAGAGCTCTCCTTCGGTGAGCTGGAGCCCGAGGCCCGGTCCGCTCCCGTCCATCGGCACCGCCCAAGCCCAGGAGTCGGCGCCGCCCGTCCAGAGGTGAGCGTGGACAGCGTTGTCGAGGCTCTCGCGACTGGAGCTGTAGAGGTCGCGGTACGGCGTACTGATCGCGAGCGAGCCGATGGTGATCGGCTCGGCCCCCGTGTTCCGCAGCTCGTAGGTCTCGGTCCAGTGCTCGCCGAAGCGACGGCCGACGCGGAGCTCCAACTCGCCCAGACGGTAGAGCAGGTCGATACCCGTCTGCCGCCAGCGGGTGAAGTCGGGCGCGTCGAAGCGGTGGCTGCCGCGATCGGTGATCATGAAACCCTTGCCCCAGTAGTGAGCCGGATCGTGGACGACGCCGTCCGCGAGCAGCATCGAGTGCCCCCGGGTCGGGTGCAGCACGGCCGCGACCGCTCCGTCCTCGCTCAGTTCGACCTGTCCGGCTCCGAACGCAAAAGTTTCCCGCATTTTCCCAACCTAACGATGTCGAGAAGGTCCGGGCAGCTTCGTCCCCTGGCTGAGAGCACTCCCCGACCGGAAGGATCAGCACCATGCACCAGACCGAGATCGCCGAGATCCTGGCCAGGCCGTACTCGCAGGAACTGCTGACCGGACCGATTCCAGCCAGGCTGGCCTACAACGGCCTGGACGGCGACCCGCGAGTCATCCCGATCGGGTTCTGGATGGAGGGCGAGCAGCTGATGATGGCCACCGTCCCGAAGTCGGCGAAGGTCCCGGCGCTGCGGAAGAGTCCGAAGGTCGCGCTCACCATCGACATCGGCGCGTTCCCCCCGAAGGCGCTGCTGCTGCGCGGCACGGCCGAGCTCGAACTCGTCCAGGGCGTGCCCGACGGCTACCTGGTGGCCGGCCGCAAGGTGATGACCGAGGAACAGTACGGCGGCTGGGTCGAAGGCGTGCGAGCGCTGTACGACGAGATGGTGGTCATCACCGTCACCCTGACCTGGGCCAAACTCCTCGACTTCGAGACCACCCTGCCGAAGTCCGTCGAGGACCTGATCGCGGCCAAGCAGGGCTAGAGGTCGTTCGCGCGCCGGATGACGTCGACCACGCTGGCCATCATGCCGGTGAGGTCGTAGTCCTTCGGCGTGTAGACGGCGGCGACCCCGGCCGACTGGAGGGCCCGGGCGTCGGCGTCGGGCACGATGCCCCCGACGACGACCGGGACGTCTTCGAGGCCGGCTTCGCGCAGGCCCTTGACGACCTGCGGGACGAGTTCCATGTGCGAACCGGACAGGATCGACAGGCCGACGCAGTGCACGTCCTCGGCAACGGCCGCCGCGACGATCTGCTCGGGCGTCAGGCGGATGCCTTGGTAGATCACCTCGAAGCCGACGTCGCGGGCCCGGACCGCAACCTGCTCGGCGCCGTTCGAGTGACCGTCGAGCCCCGGTTTGCCGACCAGGAAACGCAGCCGGCCACCCAACTCGTCGGAAGTCTCGGCCACCTTCACCCGGACGGCGGCGATCGCCTCGCCACCGCCGGAGACGCCGACCGAGCCCGAGACGCCGGTCGGTGCGCGGTACTCGCCGAACACCTCCCGCAGTACGCCGGCCCACTCCCCCGTCGTCGCGCCGGCGCGGACGCAGGTGAGGGTCGCCTGCATCAGGTTCTCGGTGCCCTTCGCGGCCTCGCGCAGTCTGGTGAGCGCATCCTCCACCGCCTTCGAGTCGCGCTGCTCGCGCCATTCGTCGAGCGAGGTCAGCGCGGCTGCCTCAGCCTGCGGGTCCGCGGTCTGGATCGCGGTGTCGAGGTCGGCGGTCAGCGGTGACGGGTCGGTGTTCTCGAACTTGTTGACCCCGACGACGACCTGCTCCCCCGACTCGATCCGCTGCCTGCGCTCGGCGTGCGAGGCGACCAGCGCCTGCTTGAGATAGCCGCTCTCGACCGCGACGACCGCACCGCCCATCGCCTGGACGCGATCGATCTCCTCCTGCGCCCCCGCGACCAGCTCGTCCACCTTCGCCTCGATCACGTGCGAGCCGTCGAAGATGTCCTCGTACTCGAGCAGGTCCGACTCGTACGCGAGCACCTGCTGCATCCGCAGCGACCACTGCTGATCCCACGGCCGCGGCAGGCCGAGCGCCTCGTTCCACGCGGGCAACTGGACGGCGCGGGCGCGGGCGTTCTTCGACAACGTGACGCCGAGCATCTCCAGCACGATCCGCTGGACGTTGTTCTCGGGCTGCGCCTCGGTGAGGCCGAGCGAGTTGACCTGTACGCCGTACCGGAGCCGGCGGGCCTTCGCGTCGGTCACGCCGTACCGGTTGAGGCAGATCTCGTCCCACAGGCGGACGAACGCGCGCATCTTGCAGGTCTCCTCGATGAACCGCACGCCGGCGTTCACGAAGAACGAGATGCGCTGCACCACGTCGCCGAACCGCTCGGCCGGAACCTGACCCCCGTCGCGGACCCGGTCCAGTACCGCGATCGCCGTCGACAGCGCGAACGCCAACTCCTGCACGGGCGTCGCGCCGGCCTCCTGCAGGTGGTAGCTGCAGATGTTGATCGGGTTCCACTGCGGGACGTTGGAGACGGTGTAGGCGATCAGGTCGGTGCTCAGCCTGAGCGACGCGTCCGGCGGGAAGGCGTAGGTGCCGCGGGACAGGTACTCCTTGACGATGTCGTTCTGGGTGGTGCCGGTCAGCTCGTCCGGCAGCGCGCCCTGCTCCTGCGCGGCGACCTGGTAGAGCGCGAGCAACCACATCGCGGTCGCGTTGATCGTCATCGACGTGTTCATCTGCGCCAGCGGGATCTGGTCGAACAGCGCTCGCACGTCGCCCAGATGAGCCACCGGTACGCCGACCTTGCCGACCTCGCCCTTCGCGAGCGGGTGATCAGCGTCGTACCCGGTCTGCGTCGGCAGATCGAAAGCCACCGACAACCCGGTCTGCCCCTTGGCCAGATTGCGCCGGAACAGCGCGTTCGACTCCGCCGCCGACGAGTGCCCGGCGTACGTCCGCATCACCCACGGGCGATCCTTCTGGCTGCTCATGTACTCGAGAGTAGGACTCTGTGCCCTTGTGAGTCCTACTCTCGTGACTGGTGTCATAAGCGGGGTAGGTCACACCGGTCGCTAGGCAGAGATCGGGAGTGGAGTCCTTTCCACGTGCAGGATCCGGTGCAGGCGGGTGACCGCGAGGATGCGGATGACCGAGGGCAGCGGGTGGCGCAGGACCAGTTGGCGGCCGAGGAGTTGGGTGCGGCGATGGGCTGCCACCAGGAGGCCCAGGCCGGTCGCGTCCAGGGCGTCGAGGGATTCCAGGTCGACGATGACGTCGCCTTCGGAGTTGTCGATCAGATCGTTGAGTTGCTGTCGTACGTCGCCCACCGAGCGGACGTCCAGCAGTCCGGTCAGGTAGATCACGTGGGTCGGTGCGAGCATGTCCGTGCCCTCCGCTCTTCCGGCGGCCCCCGAGAATCGGCCGCGCTTACAGCGTGTGTTGGTAAAGACTCCCTGGCGACACGGAAGGTTGCCAAGGGGTCAGGACCTTTCAATCGCTGAGATGATGGTGTCCGTGTTCGCAGAGCACTACTTTCTCTTCCCGGTGGTGGCCATCGCGCTGACCGGTGGCATGGTGCTGCTCACCCGCTGGGCCTTCTCCAAGGCCAAGGGTGGGTCTTTGGTGCGCCGTACTGACTACTCTCCGGCCGAAGCGGACAGTTTCGGACTGTTGGTCGAGGTGAAGACGGTCGGCAGCTACAACGAGGCGCGGGTGAAGGTCTCGATGCTGAAGGACTTCGGCATCAAGGCGACCGCGGCCCGGACCAAGACCGGGACCAAGCAGGGCTGGAGCGTGTACGTCTGGCCTGCCGACGAGCAGGCCGCCAGAGGGTTCCTCGACAGCTTCTGACGCTCGTTGTCCTCCGGATCGGCCCCCAGCGCGTCATCGACGCGGACTGTCGGTAGGTCAAAAGGGGTCGAGAAGGGTGCTGGGGACATCGGGCAAGAACAGGGTGAGCCGGACGGCAGCACGAGCGTTGCCACGGGATCCACGGGTCCCGGCCCAGGTCCGGCCCTCAGCAGGAGGAGTCCGATGCCGCCCGACCTTGCCCTGGCGACGCTCGCGATGCCCGGCCGGCCGATGGTCTCCAGAGCGCCCGGAGCGGCGATCCCCGACGAGGACGGCCGGACCCTCGAGGCGTCGGCGCGGGAACCCGACCGGTTCACGCTGATCTTCGACCGGTACTTCCCCCAGGTGCACTCGTACGTCGCCCGCCGGCTCGGCAGCGATCTCGCCGACGACCTGGCCGCGGAGACGTTCCTGATCGCGTTCCGGCAGCGCTCGAAGTACGACAGCCGCAACGGGGTCGTCCGGGCCTGGCTGTACGGGATCGCCACCAACCTGATCCGGCGGCACCGGCGCGACGAGGTACGGGCCTGGCGGGCGACGGCGAAACTGCCGCCGCCGGCCCCGGCGAGCGGGCACGAGGAGCGGGTTGCCGCTCAGGTGACCGCGCAGGGCGCGAGCCGCGAGCTGGCCGCCGCGCTGGCGAAGGTCTCGGCCAAGGACCGTGAGGTGCTCATGCTGGTGGCCCTCGGCGAGCTCAGCTACGACGAGGTCGCGGCCGCCCTCGGCATCGCCTACGGGACGGTGTGCTCACGCCTGTCCCGGGCCCGCCGGGTGGTCCGCGAACACCTCGGCCACACCGACCCGACCGCGACCAGTGACGAGGCCTGACATGAACGACGACATCGACAAGGTGCGCTCGGCCTTCCCCGAACAGCCCGGCCCGTCCCCGGAGACCACCGCGGCGGCCCGGCGCCAGGTCCAGGCGCTGATCCGCGAGGAACAGACCATCCGCCGCCGCGATCGCTGGTACGCCGCCGCGAAGTCCGGCCGCATCGGAGTCGCGTTGACCGCGACCGCTGCCACGGTGGCCCTGGCCGCGCTCGCCACCCCACTCCTTCTCTCCCCCGGACCCGGTTTCGGCGACGGCGACGCGGGACCGGCGCCGAGCACGGTCACCCCGACGACGCCCCGGCTGACGACGGTGAGCCAGACGCTGGTCCAGCTCGCCATCAAGCAGGAGACCGACGAGAAGGTGTCCGGCAAGTACTTCCGCGTCCGCAACCTGCAACTGCGCGGGATGCTGCAGGTCGGCTCACCGAAGTACCGGATCGAGGAGCGGACCATCACCGAGAGCTGGATGCCGATGCGTCAGGGCGCCGAGTCCTGGTTCGGCTGGGTGGATCTCGGCGCGCGGCCGGCGACCCGGGCGGACGCGGCCAAGTGGCGCGCGCAGGGGTCGCCGACGCAGTGGCCGATGACCGAGACGAAGCCGGTCAAGCTGGCGCCCGGTGAGCCCGTCGTCAACAAGATGACCTTCGACCAGGTGCCGCCGGGGTACTTCCTGAGCGGTGTGAAGCCGGTGACCGCCCAGCAGATCCAGGCGCTGCCGACCGATCCCGAGAAGCTCCGCGCGGTCCTCGCGGCCGACCCTCAGCCCGGTATGACGGCCGGCCAGCTCGACTACCAGGTCTTCACCGCGGCGGGCCGGCTGCTGTTCGAGATGCCGTCGCCGCCGAAGCTGCGGGGCGCCGCCCTCCGGGTGCTGTCGATGCTGCCGGGCGTCCGGCTGACGGAGAACGTCAAGGACCCGCTCGGCCGGGTCGGCGTCCGATTCAGCATGGACTGGTCGAAGACCGGCCGGCCCGGCGGCGAAGCGACGCTGATGTTCGACGGTCGCACCAACTACGTCGTCGACCCGGCCACCGGCCGGCTGCTGTGCTCCGAGTACGACGGTCTCAAGCGCGGTGCCAGCGTCGTCCTGGAGTCCGGCTGGACCGACGAGAAGCCCACACCGCCCTCCCCCGCAGTTCGCTAGCAACTCCTCCACCCGAACCCGGTTGGCGGCCGAGAGGCCGCCGCCGCGCTTCACCCTGCCCGGAACGTTCTGAGAGGTGACCCCCTTGTCCCGACCAACAAAACTGATAGCCGCCGCGCTGTCGTTGGCGATGGCTGCAACACTCGCGACCGTCAACGCCTATGGCGACAGCGGAGACGAAGCCCGAAGTGCCGGCACGAGCGGACGCAAGGGCGCCGAGTCCGTTGCGCCGCTGACCATCACCCTCATGACGGGCGACAAGGTCACTGTCCGGAAGACCGCTGACGGCTATCTGCCCACCAACGTCCAGAGCGCGGCCGGTCGCGAAGGGATGGCGTTCCACAAGACCTCCTTCAAGGGCAAGCAACTCGTCATGCCACTGGACGCGTTCGCCCTGGTGACCGCCGGTGTCGTCGACGAACGCCTCTTCGACGTCAGCCTGCTCGCCACCCTCGGACTCGACGACAAGTCGTCGCCGCGCCTCCCCCTCCTGATCCAGTACGCCGGTGCGGCCCGCTCCGTCCGCTCCGCACTGCCGGAGAGCGCCGAGGTCAAGCGTGAACTCCCGCTCATCGACGCGGTCGCGATCGGCCAGGAGCGCAAGCAGGCCACCGAACTGTGGACCAACTGGCTGAACAGCCCGCAGGCCAAACGTCGTACCGGTCTGGCCGGCACCGTCAAGAAGGTCTGGCTGGACGGCGGCATCACGCCGAACCTGGACCGCAGCGTCGCGCAGATCGGCGCGCCGGCCGCCTGGCAGGCGGGCTTCACCGGCAAGGGCGTGAAGGTCGCCGTCCTCGACTCCGGCTTCGACGCCGAGCATCCCGATCTCAAGGACCGGGTGGTCGCCACCAAGGGGTTCGCCAGCGACGACGAGGGCCAGGTCGACGAGAACGACGTCCTGGACCGGATCGGCCACGGCACCCACGTCGCCTCGACGGTCGCCGGTACCGGCGTCGCCTCGGCCGGCAAGTACAGGGGCGTCGCTCCCGAGACCGACCTGATGATCGGCAAGGTGTGCGGCGGCCGCAACTGCGAGACCTCCGCCATCATCGCCGGCATGCAGTGGGCTGCCACCTCCGGCGCCCGAGTGATCAACCTGAGCCTCGGCGGCGGACCGAGCGACGGCACGGACCTGGAGTCCCAGGCAGTCAACGAACTGACCGCGAGCACCGGCGCCCTGTTCGTCGTCTCGGCCGGCAACTTCGGACTGGAGAACAGCGTGTCCAGCCCGGCCGCCGCGGATGCCGCGCTCGCGGTCGCCTCGGTGACCAAGTCCGACACCCACAGCGAGTTCTCCAGCCAGGGCCCGCGCATCGGCGACCTGTCGGTGAAGCCCGAGATCTCCGCCCCCGGCAGCCGGATCATCGCCGCCCGGGCGGCAAACACCCCACTGGCGCCCGTCGCCGTCAACGACTCGTACGCCGAACTCTCCGGTACGTCGATGGCTGCTCCCCACGTCTCCGGCGCAGCCGCGCTGCTCGCCCAAAAGCACCCTGACTGGAAGGCAGCGGAGCTGAAGTCGGCACTGATGGGCTCCTCGATCGGCCTTGCCGAGCAGGGCATCTACACCCAGGGCGCCGGCCGCGTGGACGTCGCCAAGGCACTCGAGCAGCAGGTGCTGGCCATTCCGAGCAATCTCAATCTCGGCCTGCAGGCAGCGCCGCATCACGACGACGAGCCGGTCACGAAGCCGATCAGCTACGTCAACCAGAGCGCCAAGGCAGTCACCCTGTCGCTGCGCCTCGAAGGCGCCCGGTTGTTCAAGTTGGACCGGACCGCCGTGACGGTGCCGGCCAACGGCACCGCCACCGTCAACGTCACCGCGACCACCTCCGGCCCCGAGGCAGAAGGCGCGTACGCCGCCTGGCTCATTGCCAGCGGCAACGGTTCCACGATCCGCAGTACGGTCGGGGTCGGCAAGGAGGTGTCGCGCTTCCCGCACACCGTGCAGATGACCGACCAGAGCGGCGCGCCCGGCCGCAACGACGAACTCCATGCCGCCGGCACCTATCTGATCGACATCGACCGCCAGGAAGGATATTCCGTCCCCGCCGGGGGCACGGTCGAACTCCCGGCCGGCCGGTACATCGTCGACGGCTTCACCGCGACCTTCAACGACGACGGTGGCGGCTACCGGACCGTCACCTACTTCACCGAGGGCGACCTGGCGATCGGCAGGACCGGTCCGATCGTGCTGGACGGCAGCAAGGCAGCGAAGATCGCCTTCAAGGCACCCGTCACCGGCGCCACGGCCGCGACCGGCGGGATCGGGGTGAGCCGGACACTTGGGGCACAGAACTACGTCGGTGGTGTCGGCATCGGCGGCAGCGCCGACCCGGACGCCGAGCCCGAGCTGTACGTCGTACCGAACAGAACCGGCAGCTCGCGGGACTACACCGCCTATGCCCACGTGGCCTGGGCCGGTGCGCCCGACGGCCCCGTCCCCGGCATCGGATCTTTCCTGGACAGCCCGTACCTCTACCACGACGTCTCGGTCTGGCGAGGACGAATCCCGGCGAACCCCTCGGTGATCACCAAGCTGAGCGACTACGCGCACGTCGACGCGTCGTACGCCGGCGAGCCGGGTTTCTACACCGACAACTACGGCTTCCCGACGGATCCGCGCCCGGCGGCCGACGGCACGCGCCGGCCCCTGTTCGTGTTCACGCCGACGACCAGCATGAGCCTGCCGTTCCGGCGGGACGAGTACTACTCGGTGAAGGACGTCGCCTGGGGATTCAGCAACGAGGTTGTCGGGTTCAGCGAGGAGAACGGCTACGAGTACCACTCGGTCCTCGACTCCGGCGTCCATACCTTCGCGGCAGGCAGAACGACCAAGCTCGACTGGCAGCGGGGCGTGTACGGACCGAGCCTGCCCGACCCGAGGATCGGCAACCCCGGCCGGCCGGTACTGCCCTGGGCGGCGCGGGACGGAGACAGCCTGAGTCTGTACGTGCCGACATTCGCCGACGGCACGCCGAACCGGCTCGGTGATGTGAGCAGCAGCTCTGAGCAGACCACGCTGTTCCGCAACGGCGAGCAGATCGGGTCCTCCGATTCACCGGCCATCCAGACGTTCGCGGTACCGGCCGCGGCGGCGACGTACCGGCTGGCGAAGGTGGTCAAGCCGGGGCAGGTGTGGACGAAGCTGTCGACGGAGATCTCGTCGGAGTGGACGTTCCGGTCGCAGCGGACGCCGGACGGCAAGGACGCCGCGTTGCCGTTGCTCAATGTTCGCTACACGCCTCAGCTGGACGAACGAAATCGTGCGGCGGGCGGCCGATTCGAGTTCCCCGTCACCGTGCAGACGGCGTTCCTGGCGCCGGCCAGGCCGATCGTGTCGTTGCGGCTGTCGGCGTCCTTCGACGACGGCTCCACCTGGCGGCAGGTGACGGTACGCCGTACTGGGGTGAACACCTGGAAGGCAGCGCTGAACCAGCCTTCCAGTGGTTTCGTCACACTGCGCTCGACCGCCGTGGATGCCGGTGGCAACAAGGTCGGCCAGACCATCAAGCGGGCCTACGAACTGAAGTAGCCACGCTGAACTGAGAGGCGAAGTCCAGCGTTCGCGGGGACAATTCACTGCATGCTGCTGGTACCGGGGGACCCGCTGAATCCACGTCGAGTGGATCCACACTTCGCCGCACAGGCTGCCGCCGCCCGCGAGGGCGGCGGCACCGTGGCGCGGATCGACCACGACGCGCTCGCCCGCCCGGACGAGGCGGTGGCCGGTGTGCCGCCCGGTGACGACGCGGTCTATCGGGGCTGGATGATGACCGCCGCCGAGTACTACGGGTTCGCCAAGGCGCTCGATGCGCGGCGGGTGACGCTGCGGACGAGCGGCGACGAGTACAAGGCGGCGCACGAGTTGCCCGGGTGGTACGAGGCCTTGAGGTCGTCGACTCCGGAGTCCTACTGGACCGACGGGCCCGATCTGGCCGGGTTGGACGCCGTCTGCGAACGGCTGGGCAGCGGGCCCGCCGTACTGCGTGACCATGTGAAGTCGATGAAGCACTACTGGTCCGAGGCGGCTTTCGTCTCCGATGTCACCGATCGGGCGGCCGTTCAGCGGATCGCGGCGCGGTTCCTGGAGTTGCGGGGCGACGCCTTCACGGGTGGATTCGTGCTGCGGCGCTTCGAGGAGTTCACCGGCCCCGAAGCCAGGACCTGGTGGATCGGCGGCAGTTGCGCGCTCGTCACGCCGCACCCCGACACCCCGGACGAGCTGCCCGACGGGCTCGACCTGGTCGAGGTCGAGCCGCTCGTCACCGATCTGGCGCTCCCGTTCGTGACGGTCGACCTGGTACGCCGTACCGACGGTGCCTGGCGGATCGTCGAACTGGGCGACGGCCAGGTCAGCGACTGGCCGGCCTCCAGGGACCCCGCCGACCTGGTGGCGGCCCTGTTCTGAACCATGCGGGACAATGGCAGTGATGACGCTGACCGAGAAACTGCCGGAAACCCCTGAGCCCGATGCCCTGTACGACGCCTTCGCCACCTGGGTGGGTGAGCAGGGCATCACGCTGTACCCGGCGCAGGAGGAAGCGCTGATCGAGGTGATGACCGGGTCGAACGTGATCCTGTCCACCCCGACCGGTTCCGGGAAGAGCCTGGTCGCCACCGGCTCGCACTTCGCCGCGCTCGCGCACGGCAAGCGCACCTTCTACACCGCCCCGATCAAGGCCCTGGTCTCGGAGAAGTTCTTCGCGCTCTGCGACGTCTTCGGCGCCGACAAGGTCGGCATGCTGACCGGCGACGCCTCGGTCAACGCCGGCGCCCCGATCATCTGCTGCACCGCCGAGGTGCTGGCCAACATCGCGTTGCGCGAAGGCGCCGCCGCCGACGTCGGCCAGGTGGTGATGGACGAGTTCCACTTCTACGCCGAGCCCGACCGCGGCTGGGCCTGGCAGGTGCCGATCCTGGAGCTGCCGGGCGCGCAGTTCATCCTGATGTCGGCCACCCTCGGCGACGTCGAGCGCTTCAAGCTCGACCTGGCCCGCCGGACCGGCAGGCCGACCTCGATCGTCTCGTCGGCCGAGCGTCCGGTGCCGCTGGTCTACAAGTACGTCACCACCCCGCTGCACGAGACGCTCCAGGAGCTGCTGGTCACCCACCAGTCCCCCGTGTACGTCGTCCACTTCACCCAGGCGTCCGCGCTGGAACGCGCCCAGGCGCTGACCAGCATCAACGTCTGCACGAAGGAGGAGAAGGACAAGATCAAGGAGCTGATCGGGCACTTCCGGTTCAGCTCCGGCTTCGGCAAGACCCTGCAGCGCCTGATCATGCACGGGATCGGCGTCCACCACGCCGGCATGCTGCCGAAGTACCGGCGGCTGGTCGAGCAGCTCGCGCAGGCGGGCCTGCTGAAGGTCATCTGCGGCACGGACACCCTCGGCGTCGGCATCAACGTGCCGATCCGCACCGTCGTACTGACCGCGCTGAGCAAGTACGACGGACGCCGGCAGCGGATCCTGAAGGCGCGGGAGTTCCACCAGATCGCGGGCCGGGCCGGCCGGGCCGGCTACGACACCTCCGGCACCGTCGTGGTCGAGGCACCGGACCACGTGATCGAGAACGTCCGGGCGATGTCGAAGGCCGGCGACGACCCGAAGAAACAGCGCCGGGTGCAGAAGAAGAAGCCGCCGGAGGGTTTCGTCACCTGGGGCGAGGACACCTTCGACCGGCTGGTCGCGGCCGATCCCGAACCGCTGCAGTCGAAGATGCGGGTCAGCCACGCGATGCTGCTGAACGTGATCGCCCGCGACGGCGACGCGTTCGCGAGCATGCGGCACCTGCTGCAGGACAACCACGAGGACTCCCGGGCGCAGCTCCGGCTGATCCGGCGCGCGATCCAGATCTACCGCACGTTGCTGACCGCGGGGGTGGTCGAGCGGCTGGACGAGCCCGACGAGTTCGGCCGGACGCTGCGGCTGACGGTCGACCTGCAGAAGGACTTCTCGCTGAACCAGCCACTGTCCACCTTCGCGCTGGCCGCGCTCGACCTGCTCGATCCCGAGGAGCCGGCGTACGCGCTGGACGTGGTGTCGGTGGTCGAGGCGACGCTGGAGGATCCGCGGGCGATCCTGATGGCGCAGCTGCACCACGCCAAGGGCGAGGCCGTGCAGGGGATGAAGGCCGACGGCATCGAGTACGAAGAGCGGATGGAGCTGCTGGAGGAGATCAGCTGGCCGAAGCCGCTGGAGGAGCTGCTCGAGGCGACGCTGGACATCTACCGGCAGACCCACCCGTGGATCGCCGAGGCCGGACTGTCACCGAAGTCCGTGGTGCGGGACATGTTCGAGCGGGCGATGACGTTCGGCGAGTTCATCCAGTACTACGGCCTGGCACGCTCCGAGGGCATCGTGCTGCGCTACCTCAGCGACGCGTACAAGGCGCTGCGGCAGACCGTGCCGCCGGACAAGGTGAACGAGGACCTGACCGACCTGATCGAGTGGCTCGGCGAGGTCGTCCGGCAGACCGACTCCAGCCTGCTCGACGAGTGGGAGGAACTGACCAACCCCGCCGACCCCGAGGTCACCGTCGCGGTCCCCCTCGGCCCACGCCGGATCACCCTGAACAGCAGGGCTTTCCGGGTGCTGGTCCGCAACGCGATGTTCCGCCGGGTGGAGCTGGTCTCACTGCACCGCTGGGCCGAGCTCGGCCAGCTGGACACCGACTCCGGCTGGGACGCCGGACGCTGGGCAGAAGCCGGTACGGCGTACTACGCCGAGCACGACACCCTGCCCACCGGCCCCGCCGCCCGCGGCCCGGCCCTCTTCATGGTCGAGGAGCACCCCGGCTACTGGGAGGTCCAGCAGATCATCGACGACCCCGAGGGCAACCACGACTGGCGGATCAGCGCCACCATCGACCTGGACGCCTCCGACGAGGCCGGCGACCTGGTGCTGGAGATGGTCTCCTTCAAGCCTTTGTAGGCCACTCGACGTCGACCTCGGCGGGGGCTTCGTAGTCCACGCCGGGGACGTCGAAGCCGTAGAGGCGGCGGACCTCTTCCTGGAACCAGACCGTGTCGGCCACCTCGGCGATGTTGTCCTGGGTGGCGGCGTCCCACTGCTTCTTGACGGCGGCCTGGACGTCGTCGGCCAGTTCCCAGCGGTCCAGGCGGATACGGCCGTCCTCGTCGAGGTCCAGCGGCTTCTCGCCGGTCAGCTGGTCCCACAGCGCGATGGACTGCTGCATGGGGGTCTGCAGTGCGTCGCCAAGGACCTTGTGGAGCACGCTCACGTAGAGGCCGATGCCGGGGATCGCGGACGACGCCTGGGTGACGGCGGCGCCGTTCACCGACGTACGGGCTATGACGCCGTCGCGCTCGGACAAGGTGCGGGCGGTCGCTTCCAGGTGGGCCTTGGCGGCGCCGATCGAGCCCTGGCGGTAGATCGGGCCGGTGAGCTCCGAGCCGATGTAGGTCAGCGCGACCGTGCTGAAGCCGTCCTTGAGCAGCTTGCGCTCCTCCAGGGCGTCCACCCAGCGGGCCCAGTCCTCGCCACCCATGACGGCGACGGTCGAGGCCACCTCTTCGTCGGTGGCCATCTCGATGCCGACCTCCTGCAGGACCGGCTTGCCCTCGTCGTACGCGAGGCTCTTGGTCCGGGCAGGCTGCCCGATCGCCTTGATCGCCGACTGGTACGTCGTGTCGGTGCGCGGGTCGACCCGGCGCGGCGCGGCGACGCTGTAGATCAGGTAGTCGACTCCCCCGAACTCCTCCTGCAGCAGGTCGAGCACGTCGCTCTTGGTGGTGTCGGCGAACGCGTCGGCGTTGACGAAGTGGAAGGTGCTGCCGACGCTCTCGGCGTACGCGGCGGTGGCGGCGGTGCGGTACCACCCCGCGGACCCCGTACGCCGGGCCGGCGCCTTCTCGAAGGAGACGCCGATGCCGTCGATCCCGTACCGCGCGAGCCCCGCGATCGTCGCCGCGAGTCCGTAGCCCGAACTGGCGCCGATCACCAGCGCCACCGGACGCCGGTCCGGCTTGCGCGCCTCCACCTGCTCGGTCAGCCCTTTGACAAGCTGCTCGCACCCCACCGGGTGCGAGTCGAGAAAGAGGAATCCACGGCCGACGGGCTTGATCACGCGGTCAGTCATGCGACCGACCTTAACTTGTCTAGTTCCAGTACAGCTCGGCGTCGTCCGGCTCGACGGTGACATCGGCGCCGAGACGGCGCAGATTGCCCGCGAAGTCGGTGTAGCCGCGGTGCACGTGGTGCGCCGCTGAGACCAACGTCTCGCCTTCGGCCGCAAGCCCCGCGATCACCAGGGCGGCTCCCGCGCGGATGTCGCTGGCGACCACCGGAGCACCGGACAGCCGCGGTACGCCGCGAACCACCGCGTGGTGACCGTCGGTCTGGATCTGCGCGCCGAGCCGGGTCAGCTCCTGGGCGAAGGTGAACCGGCCCTCGAACAGGTTCTCGGTGACCATCGCGGCGCCGTCGCTGAGCGCGTTCATCGCGATCACGAACGCCTGCAGGTCGGTCGCGAACCCCGGGTAGGGCAGCGTGACGACGTCGACGGGCTTCGGCCGGTCGTGCATCACGACCCGGAAGCCCTTGTCGAGCACGGTGATGTCGGCGCCGGCCTTGTGCAGCTTGTCCAGCGGCAGCTCGAGGTGCTCGGCATGACCGTTGGAGACCGTCACGTCACCCTTGGTGATGGCGGCCGCGAACGCCCAGCTGCCGGCCACGATCCGGTCCGGCACCGTGACGTGGTCAACCGGCTTCAGCAGCCCGTCCACCCCGGTCACCTCGATCCGCGACGAGCCGGCGCCGTCGATCTGGGCGCCCATCTCGACCAGCAGCGCGGCGATGTCCTGGATCTCCGGCTCGCGGGCGGCGTTCTCGATCACCGTGGTGCCCTTGGCCAGCACCGCGGCCATCATGATCGTCTCGGTCGCGCCGACGCTCGGGAAGTCCAGCCAGACCTCGGCGCCGTGCAGCCCCTGCGGCGCCTCGGCGATCACGAAACCGTGCTCGATGTGGACCTTCGCGCCCATCGACTCGAGCCCGGCGACGTGCATGTTGAGCCCGCGGGAGCCGATGTTGTCCCCACCCGGCAGCGCCACCTCGGCCCGGCCGCAGCGGCCGAGCAGCGGTCCGAGCACCGAGATCGAGGCCCGCAGCTTGCGGACCAGCTCGTAGTCGCACTGGTAGCCGATCTCGGCCGGTACGGCGATGGTGGCGCTCGCGCTGTCCGCCTCCACCGTCACCGAGCAGCCCAGGCGGTCGAGCAGTTGCGCCATGAAGGTGACGTCGAGGATGTCGGGCACCTGCCGCAACGTCGTCGTACCCTCTGCCAGTAGTGCCGCCGCCATCAGCTTCAGCACGCTGTTCTTCGCGCCCGCCACCTCGACGCTGCCCTCGAGCCGTGCCTCACCTGCGATCCGAAACCGTTCCACCCGAGGACTGTATCGGCTCGTCGTCCCAGCCTTGCGTAGAGTGCCGTGACATGGCTGTGAACTTGACGCGGATCTATACCCGGACCGGGGACGCCGGTGAGACCCGCCTGGGCGATATGAGCAAGGTTCCGAAGACCGACGCGCGGGTGGTGGCCTACGGAGACGTCGACGAGGCCAACTCCGCGATCGGCGTCGCGATCGCCGCCGGACACCTGAACAGCGCCCTGGTGCTGCTGCTGACCAGGATCCAGAACGACCTGTTCGACGTCGGCGCCGACCTGTGCAACCCGATCACGCCGGACCCGGAGTACCCGCCGCTGCGGATCACCCAGGACTACATCGACCGGCTCGAAGGCTGGTGCGACGACTACAACAACCGCCTGACCAAGCTCCGCTCGTTCATCCTGCCCGGCGGGACGCCCGGAGCGGCCTACCTCAACGTCGCCCGGACCGTCACCCGCCGCGCGGAGCGAGCCGCCTGGACCGCCGTCGAGACCCACGGCCCCTCGGTCAACCTGCTGGCCATCACCTACCTGAACCGGCTCTCCGACCTGCTCTTCATCCTCGGCCGGGTCGCCAACCTCTCCTCCGGCGGCGACGTCCTCTGGGTCCCCGGCGGCGACCGGGACCCCAAGTAGCCGAACCCTAGGTAAGACGCCAGCTCATCGGCATGGTCAGGACGCCGGTGGGCGGGAGGCCGAGGGCCGCGTAGATGGTGCTGGTGAGGCCGTCGGCGGTCCAGGACTTCGCTGTGGCCGCCAGGTCCTCGGTGGACTCCGGCGGGCGGAGGCGGTCGAGCATGGAGCGGTGCGGGGCCGCAGTGAGCGTGATGGCGTCTCTGTCGAGGCCGGCGCGGTCACAAGCAACCCGTACTGCGTGCTCGAAGCCGCCCAGCTCGTCGACCAGCTTGCGCTCGTGAGCGTCGGCGCCGGTCCAGACGCGACCGCGGGCGAGGGCTTCCAGATCTGCGACCGGTAGGCCCCGGTCCAGTGCCGCCTTGGCGACGAAGTCGTCGTAGATGCGGTCCAGCGTCTCCTCCAGGCGTTCCCACTGCGCCGGGGAGAACTCCTCCTGGGCGGAGTACATCCGGGCGTTCGCGCCTTCCGAGACGGCCTGCTGGGTGATGCCGAGCCGACCGAGGGCGTCACGGATGACGCCTTTGCCGGAGAAGACGCCGATGGAGCCGGTGATCGTGCCTGGCTGAGCCACGATCACGTCAGCCGGCATGGCCACGAAGTACCCGCCTGACGCGGCGACTGTGCCCATGGACGCGATCACCGGCCGGCCGGTGGCTCGCAGGCGCAGTACTTCGTGCCGGATGGCGTCGGAGGCGACATACGAGCCGCCCGGGCTGTCGACGCGCAGTACGACGGCTTTGACCTTGTCGTCGTCGGCTGCCGCCCGAAGAGCGGCTCCGATGGTGTCCGAGCCCGAGCCGGGACCGCTGATCGGCCCGCCGCCGGTGTTGCGGCCGACGCTGATGCCGCCGTTGATCCGGATCACGGCGACCACCGGCTTCTCCGGCCAGGGAAGGTTCTTGCGGATCTCCTGCAGAGTCCTTGGTCCGCGGCGGACATAGCGCTCCGCCAGCAGAGGCGTGTGCTCCTCCAGCCTCTTGGTCAGCGCGTCGTAGACGTCAGAGCGGTAGCCGAGCTGATCGACCAGCCCCGCCTCGCGGCCGGCCTCCGCGGACAGCGGCGCGTCGTCGACGAGCGCACGCACCTTCGCGGGCTCCAGCCGGCGCCGTACGGCGATGCCTTCCACGATCTGCTCGTACGCCGATTCGGCCAGCCGGGACGCCATCTCGCGGGCCGGCCCGGTCATCTCCTTCTCGGTGAAGGTCTCGACCGCCGACTTGTACTCCCGGCGTCTGCCGAACTGCGGGATCACGCCCGCCTTGTCCAGCGCGCCCTTGACGAAGGTGGCCTGGATGCTCACCCCCGTGATCGCCAGGTCTCCCGACGGCTGGACCCAGATCTCGTCGAACGCGGTGGCCAGGTAGTACGGCACCGTCCCACCGCCGACCTCGCCGAACGACTCGGTCCAGGCGACGGCACCCTTGCCCGCCGCGCGGAAGTCGGCCACGGCCTCGCGCAGGTCCTGCACCTGCGACAGCGACAGCCCCGGCCCACCCAGATGCGCCACCAGCCCGACCACCTGGTCGTCCTCGGCGCCCTTGCGCAGCGCCCGGACCAGCTCGCGCATGGTCGGCAGGTGCCGCGCCCGGAACGCGGCCAGCGGCGACTCGGGCGAAGTCTCCAGGACTCCACGTGTCAGGTCCAGTTCCAGCAGGATGCCCGTCATACCCCGACCCTAGACGGGCCGATCAACTGAACAGGCCTCGGATGTCGTCGGCATTCAGGCCGCCACCGAAGGCGTTGCCCTCGTCCATCACGCCGGCGAACAGCGCCGCCTTGCGCTCCTTCAGCTCCATCACCTTCTGCTCGATGGTGTCCTTGGAGATCAGCCGGTAGACCAGCACCGACCGGCGCTGGCCGATCCGGTGAATCCGGTCCACCGCCTGCGCCTCGGTCGCCGGGTTCCACCACGGATCGAGCAGGAAGCAGTAGTCGGCCTCGGTCAGGTTCAGGCCGACGCCGCCGGCCTTCAGGCTGATCAGGAACAGCGGCGCGCTGCCGTCCTTGAACCTCTTCAGGACGGCCGGGCGGTCGCGGGTGCTGCCGTCGAGGCGCCGCTGGTCATCAGGACGGACGACTTGCCGGCCGTCAGCGCCCGGAAGACGTTGACGAAGGGGATCCGCTGGCCCTCCACCCTGATCGTGATGCCGAGATCGAACCAGTCCATCTCCCCGGCCTCGGCCGAGGTCGAGACCTCGATGGTCAGCGAATCGTTGACCTCGCGGTACTCGGCCGGCGTACCGGTCACCTCGACGTCCACCAGTGGCTCCGTGGCCAGCTGGGGCAGCACCTCGGTGCTGAACCGGACGGTGTCGAACCCCTGCAGTGTGGACGTCGGCTCGTTCCGCAGGTCGAGACCGGCCAGGATTTCGCGTTCCTGGTCCAGATCGCGGTACACCTCGCTCGGGGAGGACGCCCCCGGCCCCAGCGGCACCCGTAGCTGCGAGTCGTCGACCTGGTAGACCCAGCTCCAGCTGAGGTCGAGGGTGTGATCGTCGCCGTAGCTGGCCTGCAGGCTCAGCGCGGGGCCGGAGATCGACGGCGGCGTGAACGAGTCGTCCGTCGAGATCACCGTGGCGAGCTGCCGAAGCTTCGGGTAGTACTCCGCGCGGAAGCGGGCGCTGTCGGCCGACGGGATCCGCAGTTCCTGACCGGCCAACGCGACCTGCTGGAGCTCGGGCGGCACCGGCTGGGTGAACCTGGCCAGCTTGAAACGCAGCCCGTCGATCTCCGCGGACGGACCCAGCTCCGAGCGATCCACCCAGACCAGGCCGTGACCCTCGGCGCCGATGAACTCGATCGGCACGACGTCCGGCGGCGGGTCCTGATCTCCGGTGATCCGGATCACCGGGCGGACGAGCAGCGAGCGGGCCGCCTCGACGGTCGTGACGTCCAGGCAGAAGTCGGCGACGCCGTACGGGTCGAGTTCGCCGGATCGCTTCTTGCTGTAGACGAGGCGTACGCCGACCGCCAGCGCCTGGTCCAGCAGCGGCCAGAGTTGCCGGCTGTCGAAGGCCGACAACTCGAGAATCTTCTCGTCGCCGTAGTGGTATGACCTGGCTCTGCGCGAGCTGTAGGAGGCGTAGAGCTCCTGGAGCGCCTGAGAGTGGGCTTTGACCAGTTCGCCGTACGGGTTGTCCAGCCCGGTCCAGGTCAGGTTGCCCCGGATCCAGCCGTTCTTGCCCTGCTTCATCACCCGGGCGATGAGCACCGGCTCAGCAGAACCCGACCGGTGCTTGCTCGAGTACGGCGCCGGGATCATCAGGCTCAGCTCGATCGCCAGGGGCGCTGAGCCTGCTCGGTCACTGACCGCCGGTGGGCCCCCATCGACCAAGGCGCTGAGTGAGGTCTCCCAGCCGGGCGCTGGTGCGATTGGGATGGGCTCCGAGCCGGTGGCCGTCGTGGCGGCCGACAGGTCCGAATCCGAGGAAGAGGCCAGGACGGCCTGTAGGGCCACCGCGGCGACGTGCTTGCAGTCGAGGCCGACCGGGCAACTGCACTCGCCGTCGAGATAGCTCGCCTGCCCGTTGGCGTCGAGCGAGACGAAGACCGCCACCTCGTACAGGTTCTCCAGCTGTCCCCGGACCCGGCCGCGCAGCGCGTTCGCCGACGGATCCCACCAGGACGAGCGGACCGCCCCGCTGTGGGCATAGCCGAGCCCGCGGGCGTAGGCGGCCATCCCTACCGCGTTCTTGACCTCGACGGCGGTCAGGCCGGCCGGTCCTGCCGAGGGCACGCTACAGATAGGTCTGGGTGCTGGGCGGCGCGGATTCCATCCAGGCCAGCACCCCGGTGAGGGCTTCCTCGGTCATCGCGAAGTGCACCGTGCGGTCCCGGAGCTCGGCGTCGACGATGACGTGACCGGCGTAGGTGACCAGTGGTTCGTTGCCCATCGGGCGGCGGGTGGTGACGCCTTCGAGCTGCCGGCGGTTCACGGTCAGTTTCGGCCACCAGGCGAGGCTGAAGACCCGGAACCACTGCAGGTCGTCCCCGACGTACCGGGCCAGGCCGAGGGCCCAGCCACGGCCGTGGTCCTTCTCAGCGAGTTGCAGGCTGCAATCGAACGTGCCGCCGTCCCTGGAGATCCAGCGACGACGGCACGCGAAAGCGATGATCAGCAGTACGGCAGCAAGGCAACAGACCCCGAGCAGTTCGAGGACTGTGCTCATAAGTTGCCAACCTCATTCCTGGTGCCCTCGCTGTGGTGACACCATCCCCGAACCGTACTGACCGTGACTCAAGTAGTGACGCTGTTCAATTATTGCAGGTGGGTTCAGGACGCCTTCTCGGCGGCCCTCACGCGAGCCTCCGCGAGCCGGACGTGTTCCTGCTCCTCCTCGCTGTCGGTCCCGGTCGACAGGGCCTGGTCGAGCGCCCGCTTCGCCTCTTCGAGGTCGATGTCGTGTCCCATCTCGGCGTTCTCCGCCAGGATCGAGACCCGGTTGTTCGCCACCGAGATGAAACCGTCCGGCGCGGCCGCGACGAAGTACTCGTCGTCGACCGTCCGCACCTGGACGGTGCCACCCTGCAGCAGACCCAGCAGCGGGGCATGCCCCGGGAGGATCCCGAGGTCACCCTCGGTGGTCCGGGCGATGACGATCTTCGCCCGTCCCTCCCAGACCACCTGCTCGGCCGCGACCAGCGCGACCTCCAGGTGCTTGCCAGAGTCTTCGGCCATCAGAGTTCCTTCTGGAGCTCTGCCCAACGACGCTCGACATCGTCGAGCGAACCGGTGTTGAAGAAGGCCTGCTCGGCGATGTGGTCGCACTCGCCTTCGGTGATCTTCTTGAACGACTCGATGGTGTCCTTCAGCGGCACCGTCGAACCCGGCGTGTTGGTGAACTTCTCCGCCATGTAGGTGTTCTGCGAGAGGAACTGCTCGATCCGGCGCGCGCGGGCGACGGTGATCTTGTCCTCTTCGGAGAGCTCGTCGACACCCAGGATCGCGATGATGTCCTGCAGTTCCTTGTTCTTCTGCAGGATCTGCTTCACCCGGACGGCCACGTCGTAGTGCTCCTGGCCGATGTACTGCGGGTCGAGGATCCGCGACGTGGAGGTCAGCGGGTCGACGGCCGGGTACAGACCACGCGACGCGATCACTCGCGACAGCTCGGTGGTCGCGTCCAGGTGCGCGAAGGTGGTGGCCGGCGCCGGGTCGGTGTAGTCGTCGGCCGGCACGTAGATCGCCTGCATCGAGGTGATCGAGTGACCCCGGGTCGAGGTGATCCGCTCCTGCAGAACGCCCATCTCGTCGGCCAGGTTCGGCTGGTAACCCACCGCGGACGGCATCCGGCCGAGCAGCGTGGAGACCTCGGAACCGGCCTGGGTGAAGCGGAAGATGTTGTCGATGAAGAGCAGAACGTCCTGCTCCTTCACGTCGCGGAAGTACTCCGCCATCGTCAGCGCGGACAGCGCGACGCGCAGCCGGGTGCCCGGCGGCTCGTCCATCTGGCCGAACACCAGCGCGGTGTCCTTGAAGACGTTGGCCTCTTCCATCTCACCGATCAGGTCGTTGCCCTCACGGGTGCGCTCACCGACACCGGCGAACACCGAGGTGCCACCGAAGTTGTGCGCGATCCGGTAGATCATCTCCTGGATCATGACGGTCTTGCCGACGCCCGCGCCGCCGAACAGGCCGATCTTGCCGCCCTGCACGTACGGGGTGAGCAGGTCCAGCACCTTGATGCCGGTCTCCAGCATCTCGGTCTTGGACTCGAGCTGGTCGAAGGCCGGCGCCTTGCGGTGGATCGGCCAGCGCTCGGTGATCTCGAACTCGGACTCGTCCTGGTTCAGGCACTTGCCGGTGACGGACCAGACCCGGCCCTTGGTGACGTCGCCGACCGGGACGGAGATGGCGGCACCGGTGTCGCGCACCTCGGTACCGCGGACCAGGCCGTCGGTGGGTTTCATCGAGATCGCCCGGACGATGTTGTCGCCGACGTGCAGCGCAACCTCGAGGGTGATCGTGGCGGTCACGTCGGCCAAGGTGATGTCCACCTCGAGCGCGTTGTAGATCTCGGGCATCGCGTCCGCGGGGAACTCGATGTCCACGACCGGGCCGATGACCCGGGCGACGCGACCAACGGCGCCTGCCGCGCCGCTGTTGTCCTTCTCGGTAACCGTGGCAGTCATCTCTCTCACTCGCTCCCGGCGTTGGCATCGGCCAGCGCGTTCGCGCCACCGACGATCTCGCTGATTTCCTGGGTAATGGCCGACTGCCGCACTTGGTTGTACTCGCGGGTCAGTCGTTCGATCAGATCCTGCGCGTTGTCCGTCGCGGACTTCATCGCGCGCTGCCGGCTGGCCAGCTCGGAGGCCGCCGCCTGCAGCATGCAGTAGTGGATCCGGCTCGCGACGTACTTCGGCAGCAGTCCGTCGAGCACGTCCTCGGCGGACGGCTCGAACTCGTACAGCGGCAGTACGTCCTCGGCGGCCGGTGCCTCCTCGCCCTCGACGACCTCCAACGGCAGCAACCGGATGACATCCGGGCGCTGGGTCAGCATCGACACGAACCGGGTGAAGACGATGTGGATCTCGTCCACGCCGCCCTCCTCGGTCGGGGTCAGGAAGGCCTCGATCAGGGCGTCGGCGACCTCACGCGCCCGGGCGAACGACGGCGCGTCGGAGTCACCGCTCCACGACTGCGCGATGTCGCGCTGCCGGAAGGTGTAGTAGGCGATCCCCTTGCGGCCGCTCAGGAACGGCACGATCTCCTTGTCGTCCTCGCGCAGCAGCTGGTTCAGCCGCTCACCTTCGCGAATCACGGACGAGGAGTACGCGCCGGCCTGGCCGCGGTCGGAGGTGATCAGGAGCACCGCGGCCCGCTTGGGGTTCGGCTTCTCGGTGGTCAGCGGGTGGTCGACGTTCGAGAACGTCGCCACCGCCGACACGGCTCGGGTGAGCTCACGCGCGTACGGTCCGGCGGCCTTGGCGCGTTGCTGCGCCTTGACGATCCGGGACGCCGCGATGAGCTCCATCGCACGGGTGAGCTTCTTGATCGTGGAGACGGAGCTCCGCCGATCCTTCAGCTCACGTTGGGTTGCGGGCATGGACGATCAGCCCCGCTTCTGCTTGGTGATCTGCTCCTGCTCGACGTCCTCGGAGTCCATCGCCTTCGTCTCCTCCTTGCCGGCCAGCAGCTGGCCGTCGGAGGTCTGGAAGGTCGGCTTGAACTTCTTCAGCGCCTCGGTCACCGCGTCGCCCGACTCCTCCTCGAACTTGCCCGACTCGCGGACGGCGTCGAGCACGTTGCTCTCCCGGCGCAGGAAGTCCAGGAACTCACGCTCGAACCGGAGCACGTCGTTGACCGGGACGTCGTCGAACTTGCCGGTGGTACCGGCCCAGATCGAGACGGTCTGGTCCTCGACCGGGTACGGCGAGTACTGCGGCTGACGCAGCAGCTCGACCAGTCGCTGACCGCGGTCCAGCTGGCGGCGCGAGGTGGCGTCGAGGTCGGAGGCGAACATCGCGAACGCCTCCATCGCGCGGAACTGGGCGAGGTCCAGCTTCAGCGTGCCGGAGACCTTCTTCATGCCCTTGACCTGGGCGGCGCCGCCGACCCGCGACACCGAGATGCCGACGTCGATGGCCGGCCGGATGTTCGCGTTGAACAGGTCGGACTGCAGGAAGATCTGGCCGTCGGTGATGGAGATGACGTTGGTCGGGATGAAGGCCGAGACGTCGTTGGCCTTGGTCTCGATCACCGGCAGACCGGTCATCGAGCCGGCGCCCAGCTCGTCGCTCAGCTTCGCGCAGCGCTCGAGCAGCCGGCTGTGCAGGTAGAAGACGTCACCCGGGTAGGCCTCACGGCCCGGCGGGCGGCGCAGCAGCAGCGACATCGACCGGTAGGCCTCGGCCTGCTTGGTCAGGTCGTCGAACACGATCAGGACGTGCTTGCCCTGGTACATCCAGTGCTGGCCGATGGCCGAACCGGTGTACGGCGCGACGTACTTGAAGCCGGCCGCGTCGGACGCCGGGGAGGCGACGATGGTGGTGTACTCCATCGCGCCGGCCTCTTCGAGCGCGCCGCGGACGGCGGCGATCGTCGAGCCCTTCTGGCCGATCGCGACGTAGATGCAGCGAACCTGCTTCTTCGGGTCGCCGGAGTCCCAGTTGGCCTTCTGGTTGATGATCGTGTCGATCGCGATCGCGGTCTTGCCGGTCTTGCGGTCACCGATGATCAGCTGACGCTGGCCCCGGCCGATCGGGATCATCCCGTCGATCGCCTTGATCCCGGTCTGCAGCGGCTCGCGGACCTCCTGGCGGTCCATCACGCCGGCTGCCTGCAGCTCCAGCGCGCGGCTGCCCTCGATGCCGGTGATCTCACCGAGGCCGTCGATCGGCTTGCCCAGCGGGTCGACGACGCGACCCAGGTAGCCCTCGCCGACCGGGACCGAGAGGACCGTGCCGGTCCGGCGGACCTGCTGGCCCTCCTCGATACCACCGAACTCGCCGAGCACGACGACGCCGATGTTGCGGACGTCGAGGTTCAGCGCGATGCCCTGGGTGCCGTCCTCGAACACGAGCAGCTCGTTGGTCATCGCCGAGGGCAGTCCCTCGACGTGCGCGATGCCGTCGCCCGCGTCGATCACGGTGCCGACCTCTTCGCGGGCGGCCTCGTCCGGCTCGTAGTTGCGGACGAACTGATCCAGGGCGTCCCGGATCTCCTCCGGCCTGATCGTGAGCTCAGCCATTATCTTCCGTCCCTGCTTCCTTGACCTTCTGGCCTGGTGATGGGCTCTAGAGGCTTGCTGACCACTAGCGCCGTTATGTCGTTAGGGTCAGCCCGCGATGCGCCGTTGCGCCTCGTCGAGCCTGGCCGCGATGGTTCCGTCGATCACTTCGTCACCGATGTCCACCCGGACGCCGCCGACGACCGAGGGGTCGACGATCACGTTCAGCTGGATGTCGCGGCCGTACTGCCGGCCGAGCACCGCGGCGAGCCGGGTGCGCTCCGCCTCGGACAGCTCGGCGGCGACCCGGACGGTCGCGATGCTGGCGCTGCGCCGGGCCGCGGCCGCGACCTGGTAGGACCGCATGGAGCCCGCGAAGTTGCGGCCCCGGCCGTCCACCGCCCGCTCGGCCAGCCGCACGGTGGCGGGGTCGGCCTTGCCCTGCAGCAGTCCGTGGATCAGTTCCTGCCGGGCCGTCACCGCGATGTTGCGGTCGCTCAGCTTGTCGTTGAGCTGCCGCTCGGCGGTGACCACCCGGTCGAGCCGGAACAGCTCGTCCTCCAGTTCGTCCAGCTTGCGCTGGCCGTCGGCGTACGCGACGTCGGCCTCCACGCTCAGCTGGTCGAGCGCGTCGGCGAGGTCACGGCCGCTGACCCAGCGGCCGGCCACGGCGGCGGACAGGATCGTCTGCGCCGGGGCGGAGATCTTGCCACTGAACAACTGCTCGGCGAGCTCGGTCTTGGTCGCGCCCGAGCGGCCCGGGTCGGTCAGCGCCCGCCGGAGCGAGCCGTTGCCGTCGAGCAGCTTGGCCACCGAGAACAACTCGGCGCCCAGGCCTTCGGTGACGGTGACACCCGCCAGGGCCTCCTGGGCCCGGGCGAGTGACTCCCTCGATGCGCCGCGCATCAGCCGTCCGTTCCAACTGCCTGGCGAGCCGACTCCGACGCTTCCAGGTCCGCCAGGAAGCGCTCGACGGTGCGGCGCTGACGCGCCTCGTCCTCGAGCGATTCGCCGACGATCCGGCCGGCCAGCGTGGTCGCCATGGTGCCGACCTCGCTGCGCAGTGACGCGACGGCCTGAGCCCGCTCGGCCTCGATCTGGGTCCGGGCGTGCGTCACGATCCGCTCGGCTTCGGTGTTCGCCTGCTCGCGCAGCTCCGCGATGATGAGCGCACCCTGCTCACGCGCGTCCTCGCGGATCTTCGCAGCTTCCTGCCGGGCTTCCGCCAGCTGCGCGTTGTACTTGTCGAGCGCTGCCTTCGCCTCGGTCTGAGCCTGCTTGGCCGCCTCCATGCCGCCTTCGATGGCCTGGGTCCGGTCGGCGTAGGCCTTCTCGAACCTCGGGACGACGAACTTGCGGGCAAGGATGGTCAGCAGGATCAGGAAGACGAAACCGAAGATCACCTCGGACAGGTGCGGCATCAGCGGGTTGTTCTCGCCCGCTGCCGACAGTGGAAGCACTTTCGTCAGCATGTCTTGATCCTGTCAGTCGGAGAGTTCGGTCAGCTGCCTTGGAAGACGAAGGCCAAGGCGATACCGATGATCGCCAGCACCTCGACGACGCCGAAACCGATCCAGGCGATGGACTGCAGCTTGCTCTGCGCCTCCGGCTGACGGGCGGTTCCGTTGATCACCGCGGCGAAGATCAGACCGACGCCGATACCAGGTCCGAGCGTGGCCAGCCCGTAGCCGAGCATGACGATGTCGCCGGTGATTTCAAGAGCCATCATTGGAGTGTGGTTCCTTTCGATACGGATAAAGCTGTGGGGTCAGGGGTGGTGCGGGGTCCGAAGCGGACCGGTCAGTGGTCCTCGGCCAGCGCGCTACCGATGTACTGCGCCGAGAGGATGACGAAGATGTAGGCCTGGATGCACTGGACGAACAGCTCCAGTCCGGCGATGGCCAGCCCCATCAGGAAGGTGACGACACCGGCGCCGGCGACGGCGATGCTGCCGGACTCGAACAGCATGTACTCGCCACCGAGCACGAACACCAGCAGCAGGATGTGCCCGGCGAACATGTTGGCGAACAGCCGCACGGCCAGCGAGAACGGCCGGACCACGATGTTCGAAACGAACTCGATCGGGATCATCAGCGGCAGCAGGGCCAGCGGCACACCGGCCGGCATCGTCTGGTGCTTGAAGTAGCCCCACAGTCCGTGCCTGCGGATACCGACCACGTTGTAGACCAGCCAGCTGGAAACACCGGCGGCGTAGGCCCAGCCGACGTGGCTGAAGGTCGGGAACTGGAGGAACGGGATCGACGCCGCGACGTTGTTCAGCAGGATGAAGAAGAACAGGCCGAACAGGTACGGCACGAACTTCATGTACTCCTTGGTGCCGATCGTGTCCCGGGCGATCGTGTTGCGGACGAAGTTGTAGCCCAGTTCGCCGGCGAACTGCAGGCGGCCGGGCACGACCGCGGACTTGCGGGCGGCTCCCCAGAAGAACCAGGCGATCACGACGACCGACAACGTGGCCACCAGGACAGGCTTGGTGAACCATTCGACGCCGTCGATGATGGGCGGTAGGTCGAAACTTCCCGGACCGGGCGGGATGAACTCGGTCGAAACTCCGGCGATCACCGGGTCTCCTCTCGCGTCGTGCTCAAGTCGTTCGCCATATGGCTAAGGGCAGGGCGGCTCAGGGCAAGGCGGTCAACTACGTCAGACCCGGCAGGACTCAGGATCGCCCGTACCGGAACAGCAGCATCGCAATGGTCAGTCCGGCACCGACGATGATGCCCAGCGGAAGAAAGAAAGGGGTGTCCAGCCAGCGATCCAACCCGAATCCGATGCCCCCGTAGACGACGATTCCGCCGATCAAGTAGGACAGGACCCGCCAGCCATCGCCGGATGTGTTCGGCGTCGGCTTCGGATCCTCGGGCTGGCTCATTGGCACCCGAAAGGTACCAGTCGGCGACACGCCGGGTCACATCGGCCCGGGCGGAGGGCGCAGTGCGGTTCACCACACCCTCGATCAGGCCGGGAAGACGGCCACTGGTGGTGTCACGCAGCGTGCTCACGTGTTCACCTCGTGGTCAAGATCGTAGATCGGGACCCGCAGCCGCGACCAGGCCCAGATCTCGCCGGCCATCCAGCCCATCACCACGAGGATCGCACTGACTCCCAGCGTGGTCAGGTTGACGTTCGCGGCGAGGCTGTCGGAGCTGAGGGCAATGATCAGCAGACCGCCGAAGACGGCGATCCGGCCGGTGTACGAGCCCATCGCCACGGCCAACTGCAGGGTGGGCGAGGCGTGCCGGGCCAGGTGCAGCGCCAGCAGACCGGCGCCGGAGAAGATGATCACCATCAGCAGGCCCAGCAGGGCACCCCACAGGCCCTTGAGACCGGCAGCCACCACCGAGACCGCCGCCGCGTTGAGCCCTACGACGACGCCGGCCACGAGAGCGCCGCGCAACATCGCCAGAGCCGGGTGCCTGGTCGCTTGACCGGCTTCGCTCGGGGGGCTTGCCTGGGGAGCCATCTGGTGGTTCCGTCCTGCTGGCGACCGGGATTGCTGCCCTCGGTCGTCTGGTGGGCGGGGTCAGGGTGAAGCTGTTCCTGCTGGTGCTTGTGAAAACTAGCACAAAGTCTGTCACGTCAGCAAAACGAGCATCCCTGCCGCTGTACACGCACACCCTATCGGTAGGCCAGGAGGCCCACTGGTCTGGTCCCCGTCAGGCGTCCGTCAGACCTTCGAGAGGGTCCGTCCGGCGCGCCGGGGCAGGCCGGTGGTGAGCAGGATGGCGGTGACCGCGACCGCGAGCACGAGCAGGGCCGTCCACCACTTCAGTTGCAGCCCGAGGACCACCACGCCGAACGAGATCAGGAACGTCCACAGGTACATCAGCAGGACCGCGCGACGGTGCGAGTGGCCGCGTTGCATCAGCCGGTGGTGGAGGTGCAGCTTGTCGGCCGCGAACGGCGAACGGCCGGCCTTCGTCCGGCGGACGTAGGCCATCGTCAGGTCGAGCGCCGGGATCGCCAGCACCGCGATCGGCAGGATCAGCGGGAGCAGCGCGGGCAGCAGGCTGGAGCCACCGACCTCGTACGGAACGGCGTTGGGGTCCATCTGACCGGTCAGGCTGATCGTCGACGCGGCCAGCATCAATCCGATCAGCAGGGCGCCCGAGTCGCCCATGAAAACCCTTGCTGGAAAGAAGTTGTGCGGCAGGAAGCCCAGGCAGGCGCCGGCCAGCGCGACCGTGATCAGCGTCGAGGTGGTGGCCCGGTCGAGGTTCTGCTCGACGTTCAGCAGGTAGGAGTAGGTGAAGAAGGCGCCGGCGCCGATCGCGGTGACGCCGGCGGCCAGACCGTCCAGGCCGTCGACGAAGTTCACCGCGTTGGTGGAGACCAGCAGGATGCCCGCGGTCAGTACGGCGAGCTGGGCCGGTGGCGGCGAGAAGATGCCGCCGGGCAGCGGCAGCCAGTACAGCTGGATGCCCTGGACAACCATCACGCCGACGGCCAGCACCTGACCGGCCAGCTTGGTGATCGCGTCCAGTTCGTACAGGTCGTCGATCACGCCGACGGCGCAGATCACCACCCCGCCGACCAGGATCGCGCGGGCGTCGTGGGCGACCTGCAGGCTGTCGCCGAGGAAGGGCAGGTTGGAGGCGACCGCGAAGCCGGCGATCAGGCCGGCCAGGATCGAGACGCCGCCGAAGTACGGGATCGGGACCTTGTGCACGTCCCGGGTCCGGACCTTGGCGACGGCGCCGTACCGCAGGGCGATCTGCCGGGCCACACCGGTCAGCAGGAAGGTCGTGGCCATCGCCACGAACAGGACCAGCAGATACTCGCGCACTAGTCCGCAGGCCTCACATCGGTCGCCTTCTCCTGCTTCGCGGTGGGCTCGTCGTCCTTCTTCGTCTCTTCCTCTGACGCCTCGGGTGCGACTTCGGTTGGCTCGTCGTCCGTGGTCGCCTCGGGCACGACGTCGCGGATCTGCCGCACCGACAGAGCGCCGATCCGGACGATGTGCGGGAAGTCGCCGGTCAGGTCGACGATCGTCGACGGCTCGCCGCCGTCCACCGCGCCACCGTCGAGGTAGACGGCCACGGTGTCCAGCAACTGCTCCTCGGCGTCGTACACGTCCAGCGCCGCCGGCTGACCGCTCAGGTTGGCGGAGCTCACGGCCAGCGGTCCCGTGCGCGACAGCAGCTCGCGGGTGTTCTCGTGGTCGGGCACCCGCAGCGCGACGGTTCCCTGGGTGTCCCCCAGGTCCCACATCAGCGATCCCTGCGCGTGGCAGATCACCGTCAGCGGACCCGGCCAGAACGCCTCGCACAGCTTCCGTCCGGCATCCGGTACGTCGGTCGCCAGCGCGTCCAGCGACTCGACCACCGAAATCAGTACCGGGGGCGGCATGTCGCGGCCACGACCCTTGGCGTCCAGCAGCCGCTGGACGGCGTCGGCCTTGAAGGCGTCGGCGGCAATCCCGTAGACCGTGTCGGTCGGCAGCACGACCAGGTCGCCCGCCTCGATCGCGTCCACGGCCGCGCGGTAGGCCGGCGCCAACTCGTCACCGGTGAAGTCAAAGCGCTCGCTCACGGGGTGCATCGTGTCACCAACGGGCCTCCGCGCTCCACTTGGGTTCACGCAGCGCACTTCTGACAATCGATTGTCAGCTTCCCGGCGCGGTACCGGTGGGCGTGCATAAGATCCCCGCCATGACTGTGACGCGTGAGTTCCTGGCCGGCCTGCCGAAGGCCGAACTGCATGTCCACCACGTCGGTTCGGCCTCGCCGCGGATCGTCGCCGAGCTCGCCGCCAGGCACCCCGGGACCCGGGTTCCGGCCGATGCCGCCGCGCTCGCGGAGTACTTCGTCTTCACCGACTTCGCCAAGTTCATCGAGATCTACCTGTCCGTGGTCGACCTGATCAGCACGCCCGAGGACGTCCGGCTGCTGACCTACGAGGTCGCCCGCGAGATGGCCGGCCAGAACATCCGGTACTGCGAGCTCACCGTCACGCCGTACACGTCGGTACTGCGCGGAGTCGCGCCGGAGGCGTTCTGCGAGGCGATCGAGGACGCCCGGACCGCGGCGGAGAAGGAGCTCGGCGTGGTCCTGCGCTGGATCTTCGACATCCCCGGCGAGTCCGGTCTGCCCGCTGCCGCCGAGACGCTGCGGATCGCGACCGAGCTCCGCCCCGAGGGTCTGGTCGGCTTCGGCCTCGGCGGCCCGGAGATCGGCGTACCGCGGCCGCAGTTCGCCCCGTACTTCGATGCTGCCCGCGCGGCCGGGCTGCACAGCGTGCCGCACGCGGGCGAGACCACCGGCCCGGAGACCATCTGGGACGCGCTGCGGGTGCTGAAGGCCGAGCGGATCGGTCACGGCACCTCCGCCCTGCAGGACCCGGCGCTGGTCGACCACCTGGGTGAGCACCGGATCCCGCTCGAGGTCAGCCCGACCTCCAACCTGGCCACCCGCGTGGTCGCGTCGTACGACGAACACCCGCTGCGCGGGATGGTCGAGGCCGGCCTGGTGGTCACCATCAACTCCGACGACCCGCCGATGTTCGGCACCGACCTGGTCAGCGAGTACGCCGTCGCCGCCGACCTGCTGAACCTCGACAACCAGGGCGCGGCCGACCTGGCCCGTACCGCCGTCGAGGTGTCCTTCGCCGATGACGGCACGAAGACCGCACTGCTCGCGGAGATCGATGAGTACGTCGCCCAGGCGTGACACGCCTCCGCGTGGGTTTGGTGGGACGGCATGGTTGTCTGGTCCGGTGCGTACGACGGCTGTGGTGCTTCTGAGTTCGATGCTGCTGGTGGCGGCGGGCTGTAGTGAGGGCAAGAGCGACGACCGGGCCGAGGCGGGTTCGACGCCGCCGAGCCAGACCGTCGCCAAGCCGTCCGCGTCGGGGACCAGCCCGGCGCCCGCTCCCGTGGCCGATGGCGATCTCCCCCGCGGCGGGCGGCAGCTCTTTCCGAAGTACCAGCTCGTCGGGTACGTCGGCCTGCCGGGCTCGCCCGCGCTCGGGCCGCTGGACAAGGACCTGGACGCCAAGGCGGACAAGCTGGAGAAGCTCGCCAAGGCCTATGCGGTCGGCCGGACCCCACTGCCTGTGCTCGAACTCATCGTGGTGGTCGCCAACGGCAGTCCGGGCAAGGACGGCAAGTACCGCAACCGGATCTCCGACGAGAAGATCGCCGACTATCTCGAGGTCGCCCGCGCGCACAAGATGCTGCTGCTGCTGGACATCCAGCCGGGCCGGGCGAAGATCCTCGACGAGGTGAAACGGCAGGAGCGCTGGCTGAAGGAGCCTGACGTCGGGCTCGCCTACGACCCGGAGTGGGCCGTCGGGCCCGGTCAGGTGCCGGGCAAGGTGTTCGGGCGAACGACCGGCGCCGAGCTGGACAGCATCGCGCAGTACCTGTCAGGTCTGGTCGCCGAGCACGATCTGCCGGAGAAGGCGTTCGTCTTCCATCAGTTGTCGGCGCGGATCGTCAGCAACGAGAAGGCGCTGAAGCAGCACCCGGGAGTTGCCGTGATCAAGTCGGTCGACGGCATCGGCAGCCGCTCGGCCAAGGAGTCCACCTGGCGCAAGCTGACGCCAGGGATGGCACCCGGCGTGCACGGGGGCTTCAAGCTCTTCTACCAGGAAGACACCCGGCACGGGCCGCTGATGACGCCCGCCGAGGTGATGGCGCTCAAACCCCGCCCGGAGTTCGTGGTCTACGAGTAGTCAGACCCGGCGGCCGGTGGCGAAGCGATGGCGGCCGGCCAGGTCCAGCTGGTCGCGGACCTCGGTGAAGAGCCCTGTCGAGGCGAACACCGCCGGCGCGGACTCCCCCTGTACGTCGGCGTGCTCGCAGCCGAACCAGCCACCGGGCTTGAGCAGCCGGCCGGCCGTGGCCGCTACGATCTTGATCTCGTCCAGGCCGTCATCGCCCGACCACAGCGCGAGTGCCGGGTCGTGGTCCCGTACTTCGGCCGTGACGGACTCCCACGCGGTCAACGGAATGTACGGCGGGTTGGAGATGACTGCGTCGATCTGCCCGTCCAACTCCGGCAGGCAGCCGTCGATGTCGCCCTCGTGGAGGGTGGCACCGGTCCCGGCCAGGTTGCGGCGAGCCCAGACACAGGCGTCGGCCGACAACTCCACTGCGTGCACAGTGCTGTCCGGTCGCTCGGTGGCGACAGCTCCGGCGATCGCACCCGAGCCGCTGCAGAGGTCGACCACCAACGGGTTCTCGATGTCGGCGAGCTTGTCCAGAATCCACCCCACGAGCACCTCGGTCTCCGGCCGCGGCACGAAGACCCCTGGCCCGACAGCCAGGTCCCGGTAGCGGAAGGCCGCAGTACCGGTCAGGTGCTGCAGTGGCTCGCGTTGGGCCCGACGGGCCAGCAGTGCGGCGTACTGCGCTTCCTGGTCGGCTGTGGGCTTTACGAGGCCCAGCTGCATGCGGCGTACGCCGGTGACGTGGGCAAGGAGCTCAGCGGCGTCGTAGTCGGGTGAGGCGACACCTGCCTCCGCCAGCTGGTGGGTGGCTTCGGCGAGCAGAGTGCGGACGCTCACTGGCTGTCGACGGCCTCTAGGCGAGCGGTGAGATCCGCTTCGGTCAGGGCCTGGATCACGGCGGCGATGTCACCGTTGAGCACCTGGTCCAGGTTGTGCGCCTTGTAGCCGACCCGGTGGTCGGAGAAGCGGTTCTCCGGGAAGTTGTAGGTGCGGACGCGCTCCGAGCGGTCGACCGTGCGGATCTGCGAACGCCGGGCGTCGGACGCCTCCTGGTCGGCGGCCTCCTGGGCGGCGGCGAGCAGCCGGGACCGCAGTACTCGCATGGCTTGCTCACGGTTCTGCAGCTGGGACTTCTCGTTCTGCATGGAAACGACGATGCCGGTCGGGAGGTGCGTGATCCGGACCGCGGAGTCGGTCGTGTTGACGCTCTGGCCGCCCGGACCGGAGGAGCGGAAGACGTCGATCCGCAGGTCGTTCTGGTCGATCTCGACGTCCACGTCCTCGGCCTCGGGCAGCACCAGGACGCCGGCCGCGCTGGTGTGGATCCGGCCCTGCGACTCGGTCACCGGCACCCGCTGGACCCGGTGCACGCCACCCTCGAACTTCAGCTTCGCGTACGGCGCCTCGCCGGGCTCGGGCGTGCCCTTGGCCTTCACCGCGACGGTGATCGACTTGTAGCCGCCCAGATCGGACTCGGCCGAGTCGAGCACCTCGGTCTTCCAGTTCTGCGACTCGGCGTACTTCAGGTACATCTTCAGCAGGTCGCCGGCGAACAACGCGGACTCGTCGCCGCCCTCACCGGCCTTGATCTCGAGGATCGCGTCCTTGTCGTCGCTCGGGTCGCGCGGGACCAGCAGCACCTGCAGCTTCTCGGCCAGTTCGTCGCGCCGGTGCTCGAGCCTGGTCGCCTCCTCGGCGAAGCTCGCGTCCTCGTGCGCCAGCTCCTTGGCCGCCTCGATGTCGTCGGCGGTCTGCAGCCACTCGTCGTAGGTGCGGACCACCGGTGCCAGCGCGGCGTACCGCTTGCCGACCTGACGGGCCACCGCCTGGTCGGAGTGCAGCTCGGGATCCGACATCCGCCGCTCGAGCTCGGCGTACTCCGCCTTGAGCGTCTGTACAGCTTCGAACATGTCCGCACTCCTTCCTCGGGCCTCAAGATCTCCGGGACAACGCAACGGCGCCGGTCCCGAATCCTCTGGGGGACTCTTGGACCGGCGCCGGAAAGCAGCTACTTCTTGGCGTACCGCTTCTCGAAGCGGGCGACGCGGCCACCGGTGTCGAGAATCTTCTGCTTGCCGGTGTAGAAGGGGTGGCACTGCGAGCACACGTCGGAGTGGATGGAGCCACTCTCGGCGGTCGAGTGCGTGTCGAACGAGGCACCGCAGGCGCAGGTGACCTTGGTCGCCACGTAGTTCGGGTGGATGTCGCTCTTCATGGATCTCCTCGAGTTTGGCGCTCCGGGTCGTCCGCCAGGTGCGAACGTGAACCGGAACCAACAGGCAAGTTTGCCATCAGATCCCCCAACCGCGCGAATCGCCCCGGTATTCCGGGGCGATCCAGGCAGTTCAGGAGTACCGCGGTCTAGCTGCCGTCGTCGGTACTGCGGCCGTTGCCGCCGCCCGTGGACGGGGTGGTCTTGTTGACCTGCATCAGGAACTCGATGTTCGACTTGCTCTCCTTGAGCTTGCCGATCAGCAGTTCCAGCGCGGCCTGGCCGTCCAGGGCGGACAGCACCCGGCGGAGCTTCCAGACCACGGCGGTCTCGTCCTTGGACATCAGCAGCTCTTCGCGGCGGGTACCGGAGGCGACCACGTCGATGGCCGGGAAGATCCGGCGGTCGGCGAACTCGCGGCGGAGCCGGAGCTCCATGTTGCCGGTGCCCTTGAACTCCTCGAAGATGACCTCGTCCATCTTGGAGCCGGTCTCGATCAGCGCCGTCGCGAGGATGGTCAGCGAACCGCCGTCCTCGATGTTGCGGGCCGCGCCGAAGAACCGCTTCGGCGGGTACAGCGCCGACGAGTCGACGCCACCGGACAGGATCCGGCCGCTGGCCGGGGCCGCGATGTTGTACGCCCGGCCGAGCCGGGTGATCGAGTCCAGCAGCACGACCACGTCGTGACCCAGCTCGACCAGCCGCTTGGCCCGCTCGATCGCCAGCTCCGCGACCGTGGTGTGGTCGTCGGCCGGCCGGTCGAAGGTGGAGGCGATGACCTCACCCTTGACCGTGCGCTGCATGTCGGTGACCTCTTCGGGCCGCTCGTCCACCAGCACGACCATCAGGTGTACTTCGGGGTTGTTCGTGGTGATCGCGTTCGCCAGCGCCTGCAGCACCATCGTCTTGCCGGCCTTCGGCGGCGAGACGATCAGGCCGCGCTGGCCCTTGCCGATCGGGCTGACGATGTCGACGATCCGGGTGGTGAGGATGTTCGACTCGGTCTCGAGCCGGAGCCGCTCGGTCGCGTACAGCGGGGTCAGCTTGTTGAAGTCCTGACGCTGCTTGGCGACCTCGGGGTCCGACCCGTTGACGGTGTCGATCCGCACCAGCGGGTTGAACTTCTCCTTGCGCTCGCCGTCGGACGGCTGCTTCACCGCACCGGTGATCGCGTCACCCTTGCGCAGGCCGTAGCGCTTGACCATCGACAGCGCGACGTACACGTCGTTCGGGCCGGGCAGGTAGCCGCTGGTCCGGACGAAGGCGTAGTTGTCGAGCACGTCGAGGATGCCCGCGGCCGGGACCAGGACGTCGTCCTCGCTGATCGTCGGCTCCGGCTCGAACCGGTCGTTGCGGCCACGGCTGCGCGGGTTGTCCCGGGGGCCGCGGTCGTTGCGGTCACCGCGGTCGTTGCGCTCGTTCGTGGGGCGGTCGCCGGTACCGCGCTCGCGGTCGCGGCCCCGGCGGCGACGGCGGCGGCCCTCGCCCTCCTCGCCACGGTCGGCCTGGTTCTGCCGGTCCCGGGGGTTGTCGCGGTTGCCGTCCCGATCGGTGCGGTTCTGCTGACCGTCGCGGTTGGCGTCCCGGTCGGCGCGGTTCTGGCCGCCGTCCCGGTTCTGCTGGCCGTCGCCGCGGTTCTGCTCACCGTCGCGGGACTGGTTGTCGCGACCGTCGCGCTGGTTGTCGCGGGACTGGTTGTCGCGAGCCTGGGCGTCGCGGCCGTCGCGCTGGTTGTCGCGGGACTGGTTGTCGCGGGCCTGGTTGTCACGGCCGTCGCGCTGGCTGTCGCGGCCACGATTGCGGTCGCGGGTGCCCTCGTTGCGGTCGCCACGATCGTTGCGGTCGCCGCGGTCGGAGTTGTCGGCCGGCGAGTTGTCGGTCTGCTCGCGGGTCCTCTCCGGCGCCTGCACGGCAGCCTCGACCACCGGGCTGGTGGTCTGCGCCACGGCCGGGGCCGTCTCTGCCACCGGGGTGGCGCCGTTCTGGGTGGCCGGCTCCGCGGTGCTCTGGGTGGCGGCGGCGCGGGTCCGGCGGCTGCCGGTGCGCTGCGGCGCGTCCTGGGCGGGCTCGGCCTTGGCGGCCGGCTGGGCCTTGGCGGCAACGGGCTCCGCGGCGGCCTCGTCCAGGGTCGGCTGGCTCGACCGCGAACGGGAACCGCCCGAGCCGATACTCGCCTGGTTGGCCTTGATCGCCTCGATCAGCTGGCCCTTGCGCAGCGCGCCGGTGCCCTTGATGCCGAGCGTCCCGGCGAGCTGCTTGAGCTCGGGGAGCAGCATGCCTTCGAGGCCGCCTCCGGACTTGCGGCGCCGCGTTCCGGCAGCAGCCGTCGCGTCGGTGCCCGGGGCCGAGGTACCGGCTCCGCTGGAGGCTTCAACAGTTTCTGTCACGTGAGGTCCTTCCCACACGGATGGACGAGTCGCAGAAGGCTCATCGCCCGGAATCATCTCCCGCGACCGACGAAACGGCGACGCGGGGTACAGAGAGGCGGCTCTCGCTGAATCTGGGGTCCCCCGGAAATGTCCGGCGCAGGCGGCGCAAGTCTTCCACTGGGAGATCGCCACGTACACCTGGGTGCCGGGACCTTGGCCCGATGCGGCGAGAGTTCGCCGATCACCTGGAGGGGATCGGGTGATCCGAGACTAGCACCACCAAGGGTCAGTCTGCTGCCTCGAGGTGTTCAACGCGTGTCCGGGATCGTTCATTCCCGCCCTCGGCGAGCAGTCTTTCTGCATCCGCCGACCAGACCTGTACGCCCAGTGGATCGATGCCGAGCTCGAATCGATGCCAGCCGTCGGGCGCCTCCGGGACCACGTTCGGCCCGGCATCCGTCGAGGTCACAGGGGGTTTCGACAGATCTTCGTCGTCCACCAGGTCGTCGCCGCCGAGTCCTTCCGGTGGGCTGCCCAGCACCAGTACCGTCGGTCCGGCCCCGCTCACCACCGCGGGCAGACCGCTCCCCCGCAGTTTGTGCACCAGGGCAAGGCTTTCGGGCATGGCGGGTTCGCGGTACTCCTGGTGCAGCCGGTCCTCGGTGGCTGTCATCAGCAACTCCGGCCGCGAGGTCAGCGCCGCTACCAGCAGAGCGGCTCGGCCCGCGTTGGCGGCCGCATCCGCATGCGGTACGGCGGCGGGCAGCAACCCGCGAGCCTCCTTGGTCAGCACCTGCGTCGACGGGACGTAGGCGATCACCGACAACGCGGCCACCGGCTCCAGCCGGATCGCCCGGCCGGTCTCGCCGTCGGTCCAGGCGATCGTGAACCCACCCAGCGCGCTGGCGGCAACGTTGTCGGGATGACCCTCGATCTCGTTGGCCAGTGCCACCAGGTGATCGCGATCGAGCGGCACCCCGGCCAGCCCGTACGCCGCCGCGATCCCGCCGACGATCGCGGCCGACGACGATCCCAGGCCGCGGCCGTGCGGGATCCGGTTCTCACAGCGCAGCGTGAAACCGGGGACGGCGGCGCCCAGCGACTCCAGCCCGGCGCGGATCGAACGCACCACCAGATGGGTCTCGTCCAGCGCGACCTCGCCCTCGCCGGAGCCGGTCACCTCGACGGTGACCCCGGCGCCGCCGGGGATCACCGTGAGTTCGTCGTACCGGGTCAGGGCCAGACCGAAGGCGTCGAAGCCGGGGCCCAGATTCGCACTGGTGGCCGGGACCCGGACCCGGACCGGTCCACCCGTCGCCGGTGCCAACTCACACCAGTCCGGCGACGCGCGCCACGGCGTCGGTGTCGGCCGGCGTGACCGGCGACTCGGCGACGGTCGCGTACGACAAGGCGGTGTCGATGTCCTTGAGGCCGTGGCCGGTCACCGTGATCACGATGGTCGATCCGGCGTCGAGCCGGCCCGCGGCCTTGGTGGCCAGCAGTCCGGCGACGCCGGCCGCCGAGGCGGGCTCGACGAAAACGCCTTCCCGCGCGGCCAGTTCACGTTGCGCCGCAAGGATCTGCTCGTCGCTGACCGCCTCGATCCGGCCGCCCGACTCGTCCCGCGCGGCCTCGGCCAGCGTCCACGACGCGGGGTTGCCGACCCGGATCGCGGTCGCCTGGGTGTCCGGCTTCTCGACGATCCGCCCGGTCACCAGCGGCGCGGCACCCTCGGCCTGGAACCCCCACATCCGCGGGGACTTCGAGGAGATCTTGTCGCGCTCGTACTCCAGATACCCCTTCCAGTACGCCGCGATGTTGCCGGCGTTCCCGACCGGGAGCAGGTGCAGGTCCGGTGCGTCGCCGAGCGCGTCGACCACCTCGAACGCCGCGGTCTTCTGGCCTTCGAGCCGGACCGGGTTGACCGAGTTCACCAGCGCGACCGGGTAGTGCTTGCCCAGCTCGCGGACGATCCGCAGGCAGTCGTCGAAGCCGCCGTCGATCGAGACCAGCTTCGCGCCGTGCACGATCGCCTGGGCCAGCTTGCCCTTCGCGATCCGGCCGGCCGGGATCAGCACCAGCGGCAGCAGGCCCGCGCGGACCGCGTACGCCGCGGCGGAGGCCGAGGTGTTGCCGGTGGAGGCGCAGACGACGGCCTTGTCCCCGGCCTGCGCGGCCAGCGAGATCGCCATCGTCATCCCGCGGTCCTTGAACGAACCGGTCGGGTTGTTGCCCTCGATCTTGAGCCAGACCTCGCAGTTGGTCTGCTCGCTCAGCCACTGCGCGGCCACCAGCGGCGTACCGCCCTCGCCGAGGGTGACCACCGGAGTGTCCGCCGAGACCGGCAGCCGGTCGCGGTATTCCTCGATCACGCCTCGCCATTGGTGAGGCCGCTGTTGCGCCATCTTCAGTCCCCTTCGACCCGCATCACACTGCTGACTTCACGGACGATGTCCATGTCGCGCAGGGCTTCCACGGTCGCGGAGAGGCTTGCGTCGGTGGCGGTGTGGGTGACGACGACGAGCTGCGCCTCCCCGCCCCGGCCCTCCTGGCGGACGGTCTGGATCGACACGCCGTGCTCGGAGAACGCGTGGGCCACCGCCGCCAGCACGCCGGCCTTGTCGGCCACGTCCAGCGACACGTGATAGCGAGTCCGGGTCGCTCCCATCGGGCGGACGGCCCGCTGGGTGTACGACGACTCGCCGACCCCCGGCACGCCCTTGAGCCGGTTGCGCGCGGCGGATACCAGATCCCCGAGGACAGCGCTGGCCGTCGGGGCACCGCCGGCACCACGACCATAGAACATCAGCTGGCCGGCCGCCTTGGATTCCACGAAGACGGCGTTGTACGCGTCCCGGACGGAGGCCAGCGGATGGCTCAGCGGGATCATCGCCGGATAGACCCGGGCGCTGACCGAGTCGTTCGCCTCGTCGAGCTCGCAGATCGCCAGGAACTTCACCACGCAGCCCATCTCGCGGGCCGAGGCGATGTCGGTCGCGGACACCTCGGTGATGCCCTCGCGGTGCACGTCGGCGATCGAGACCCTGGTGTGGAAGGCCAGGCTGGCCAGCAGCGCGGCCTTGGCCGCGGCGTCGAAACCCTCGATGTCGGCGGTCGGGTCGGCCTCGGCGTACCCGAGCGCCTGGGCCTCCTCCAGCGCCTCGTCGAACCCGGCGCCGGTGGAGTCCATCTTGTCCAGGATGTAGTTCGTGGTGCCGTTGACGATGCCCATCACCCGGGTCACGTCGTCACCGGCCAGCGACTCGCGCAGCGGCCGCAGGATCGGGATCGCGCCGGCGACGGCGGCCTCGAAGTACAGGTCGCGCTCGAACTTCTCGGCGGCCGCGAACAGGGTCGGGCCGTCCTCGGCCAGCAGCGCCTTGTTGGCGGTGACCACCGAGGCGCCGTGCTCGAGCGCGGTCAGGATCAGGCTGCGGGCCGGTTCGATCCCGCCGATCACCTCGATCACCAGGTCCAGGTCACCGCGCGAGACCAGCGCCTGCGCGTCGGTGGTGACGAGGGCGGGATCGACCGCGATGTCGCGGGCCCGGCCGGCCCGGCGGACGGCGATGCCGGCGATCTCCAGCGGCGCACCGACCCGCGCCGCCAGGTCGTCGGCCCGCTCGGTGAGGATCCGGACCACTTCGGTCCCGACGACGCCGCAACCCAGCAGCGCCACCTTCAAGGGTTTGCCTGACGGTTTCACTCGGCCCCCATGTCCAGTGCAAGCATGTCGTCCTCGGTCTCGCGACGAACCACGACCCGGGTCCGGCCGTCCTTGACCGCGATCACCGGTGGCCGCGGTACGTGGTTGTAGTTGCTCGCCATCGAGCGGCAGTAGGCGCCGGTGCCCGGTACGGCGACCAGGTCGCCGGGCGTCACGTCGGCCGGCAGGAACTCGTCCTTGACCACGATGTCGCCGGACTCGCAGTGCTTGCCGACCACCCGGGCCAGCGTCGGAGTGGCGCCGGCGTACCGGTTGGCCAGGGTGCAGGAGTAGTCCGCGTCGTACAGCGCGGTGCGGATGTTGTCGCTCATCCCGCCGTCGACGGAGACGTAGGTGCGCTGGGCGCCGGCGTCCAGCGCGACCTCCTTGACCGTGCCGACGGTGTAGACCGTGCAGACGGCCGGGCCGACGATCGCGCGGCCGGGCTCGATCGACAGCCGCGGCGCCTCGACGCTGTACGCGCGGCACTCGTGCTCGATGATCTTGGCCATCTCGGTGGCCAGCTGGGCGGGATCGGCCGGGTCGTCCTGGGTGGTGTAGGCGATGCCGAACCCACCGCCCAGGTCGAGCTCCGGCATGTCGGCGCCGAGCTCTTCGGAAACCCTTGCGTGCAAGGCGATCAGGCGCTTGGCGGCCAGCTCGAAACCGGACGTGTCGAAGATCTGCGAGCCGATGTGGGAGTGCAGACCGAGCAGCTCCAGCTCGGCCGCTTCGTTGACCCGGGCAACGGCTTCGAAGGCCGCGCCGGAGGTGATCGAGAAGCCGAACTTCTGATCCTCGTGCGCGGTCGCGATGTACTCGTGGGTGTGCGCCTCGACGCCCGCGGTGACCCGGACCATCACCGGCGCGACCACACCGCGCTCGGCCGCCAGCTCGATCAGCCGGGAGATCTCGAACTGGGAGTCGACGATGATGCGGCCGACGCCGGCGTCCAGCGCGCGGGCCAGCTCCTGCTCGGACTTGTTGTTGCCGTGGAAGCCCAGCCGCTTCGGGTCGGCTCCCGCCCGCAGCGCGACGGCCAGCTCACCACCGGAGCAGATGTCGAGGTTGAGCCCCTCCTCCATCACCCAGCGGACCACCGTCGTGCAGAGGAAGGCCTTGCCGGCGTAGTACACGTCGGAGTCCTTGAACGCCACCTTGAACGCCCGGGCGCGGGCGCGGAAATCGTCCTCGTCCAGCACGTACGCCGGGCTGCCGTGCTCGGCGACCAGCTCACGCAGGTCGACGCCGCCGACCTCGAGGGCACCGTCGTCGTTCTTCCTGGCCGTGGTCGACCACAGCGCCGGGACCAGGTCGTTGGGGTCCCGCGGCGCCCGCAGCCACGGCGGCGCCTTGTGCCCGATGTCGGCGTGCAGCGTGCCCGCCTCGTGCGCCCTCACATCCGCTCCGGGGCGGAGACGCCGAGCAGGTCCAGCCCGTTGGCGAGCACCGTCTTGGTCGCGCCGACCAGCGTCAGGCGGGCCTGGTGCACCGGTTCGGTCTCCTCGTCGCCGCGCGGGAGCACCCGGCAGACGTCGTAGAACTTGTGGAACGCCGCGGCGGTGTCCTCCAGGTAGCGGGCGATCCGGTGCGGCTCGCGCAGCTCGGCCGAGGTCGCCACCACCCGCGGGAAGTCGGCCAGCGCGCGGAGCAGGTCACCCTCCTTCTCGTGGCTGAGCAGACCGGGCTCGAACTCGTCCAGCTTGATGCCGAGCTCGTCGGCGTTGCGCAGGATCGAGGCGAGCCGGGCGTGCGCGTACTGCACGTAGTACACCGGGTTCTCGCTGACCTGGCGGGTCATCTCCTCGATGTCCAGGGTCAGCGGCGAGTCCACCGGGTAGCGGCACAGCGTGTACCGCAGCGGGTCGACGCCGCTCTCCTCGACCAGCTCGGCCAGCGTGACGATGGTGCCGGCCCGCTTGGACAGCTTCATCTCCTCGCCGTTCTTGAGGATCTTCACCAGCTGGCCGATCAGGATCTCGATGTTGTGCTCGGGGTCGTCGCCGGCACAGGCCGCGATCGCCTTCAGCCGGTTCACGTAGCCGTGGTGGTCGGCGCCGAGCAGGTAGATCGCCACCTCGAAACCGCGGTCGCGCTTGTTCACGTAGTACGCGGCGTCGGAGGCGAAGTAGGTCGGCTCGCCGTTGGTCCGGATCAGCACCCGGTCCTTGTCGTCGGTGAAGTCGGTGGTGCGCATCCAGAGCGCGTCGTCGGCCTCGTACAGGTGGCCCTGCTCGCGCAGCTTGTCGATCGCGTGACCGACCCCGTCCTGCTCGTGCAGGCTGCGCTCCGACATCCAGACGTCGAACTCGGTCCGGAAGTGCGCCAGCTGGTCCTGCTGCTCCTTGAGCTGGCGCACGTAGCCGGCCTCGCGGAAGGCGACCGGCTGCTCGCTCTCGGGCAGCTCCAGGATCTGCGGCTCCTCGGCGACGATCCGCGCGGCGAGGTCGTTGACGTACTCCCCGTGGTAGCCGTCCTCCGGCACCGGTACGCCGTGGGCGGCCGCCTGCAGCGAGGCACCGAACTTGTCCATCTGGGCGCCGCGGTCGTTCACGTAGAACTCGCGGGTCACCTTGGCGCCGGCGGCGATCAGCACCCGGGCCAGCGCGTCACCGACGGCGGCCCAGCGGGTGTGACCGAGGTGCAGCGGCCCGGTCGGGTTGGCGGAGATGAACTCCAGGTTGATCGGCTGACCCTTGAGCGAGTCGGTCGACCCGTACGCCGCGCCCGCCTCGAGGATCTGCGCCGCGATCCTGCCCTGGGCGTCGGCGGCGACCCGGATGTTGATGAAGCCGGGACCGGCGATCTCGACGGCCGTGATGGCGTCGTCGTCCTGCAGTCTGGCGGCCAGCAGCTCGGCCAGCTTGCGCGGGTTGCCCAGGCTGGAGCGCTTGCCGAGCTGCATCGCGATGTTGGTCGCGTAGTCGCCGTGCTCGGGGTTCTTGGGTCGCTCCACCTTGTGCTCGCCAGGCAGGCCACCCTCGACCGTCAGCGTGCCGTCGTCGACGAGCGCGGTCAGGGCCAACAGGATCTTCTCAGCGAGCTGTTCCGGAGTCACCGGCCCAGCCTAATGGCCACGCGCCCAAACCCTTGACTCAGTATCCACAGCGCGGTACGGCAGCCTGCCGGGTCAGTGCCGGGCGTCGACCTCGATCCGGCTTTCGCGGGGCAGCCGGGTGTCCCAGGGAGCCGGGGCGCCGTTGACGCGGACGGTCAGGGAGGCGCAGGCGTCGGCCAGGCAGCGGGCGTCGTACCGGACTCCCCAGAGGGCGAAGAACTGGTTCAGGGTCGGGCGCTCGGCCTTCGTCTTGGCCTCGACGTAGATCACGCCGTCGGTGGCATGGGTGTGGATCGCCGCCTGCTCGGCGCGGACCCGGTCGATACCGACGTCCGCCGGGATCTCGACCGGTTTCCCGTCCACGGTGACCGACAGCTTCACCGTGTACGGCGCCGGGCCGCTGAAGTCGAGCGGCAACCGCTCGAACCCCGCCTTGTCGACGTACGAGACCGCGTCGCGCGGCGCGTCCCACGGCGGCGGACCGGTCCTGATCTCGGCCGGACCCGGCGCCGCGGGGCCGACCTGGCAGCCGCTCACCACGGGAACCAGGCTCAGCGCCACGGCGACTACCAGACCCGCTCTCATGGGAGGCAGGGTTTCATGCCACCCGCGTCAGCGCTCCGACGGCATCAGCAACCACAGCGCGATGTAGAGCAGGATCTGCGGGCCGGGCAGCAGGCAGCTGATCACGAAGATCAGCCGGACCGTGTTCGGCGTCATGTTGAACCGGCGCGCGAGTCCCGCACAGACGCCACCGATCCAGCGACCGCCGGCCGGACGGACCAAAGAGCTAGCCATGAGTCAGTTTTCCTTTCGGTGCTTGGACTTACGACCACTATGACGGCTTCCCGGACGCCTTGGATCCCGCCGCGCGGAGGACCCAGGGACGGGTCAGGGCCTCCCCCGTGCAAACCCGCACCGAAATCCCTGCTAATGTTCTGCTCGTTCCTGAGCCCCCGTAGCTCAGGGGATAGAGCACCGCCCTCCGGAGGCGGGTGCGCAGGTTCGAATCCTGCCGGGGGCGCGGTTGATCTGGGCGTTTCATATTCGCGGAGTGCGCGAGTGTGGATCGCCCTTTGTGTTTTCTGGGGGCGCGGCCCCCAGGCCCCGCCCGGAGGGGCTTCGCCCCCCGGACCCCCCATCGCGGTGGTTGGGTTGGGTGGGTGGGGCGGGTGGGGTGGGTGTTTGGGTGGGGTGGGGGTTTGGGCGGGGTGGGTGTTTGGGGTGGGGTGGGTGGGTGGGGCTGCTGTGGGTGGAGCACGCCGCCTCCGCTGTCGTTTCGTCGTCGGGTTTGAATACTGTCCATGGCGGAACTCCGGGGCACCTGTGACGAACGATTCGCGGCGGTTCGCGAGGCTTTGGCGGCGAGCCTCGACGATCAGGACGTCGGTGCCTCCGTGGCGGTGTACGTCGGGGACCAGCCGGTGGTCGACCTCTGGGGCGGGTACGCCGATGCGGAGCGCACCCGGCCGTGGGAGCGGGACACGATCACCTGCGTCTGGTCGACCACCAAGACGATGGCCGCGTTGTGCGCGTTGATCCTGGCCGACCGCGGCGTTCTCGACCTGGACGCGCCGGTGGCGCGGTACTGGCCCGAGTTCGGTGCCGCTGGCAAGGAAAAGGTGCTGGTGCGGCAGGTGCTCGGCCACACCTCCGGGTTGCCGACCTGGGTGGAGCCGGTGCAGACCGAGCAGCTCTTCGACTGGTCGCAACTGACGGAACTGCTGGCCGCGCAGGAGCTGCTGTCGACACCCGGCACGGTTGGCGCGTACCACTCGATGACTCAGGGCTATCTGCTCGGCGAGGTCGTCCGGCGGGTGACCGGCCGGAGCCTCGGCACCTTCTTCGCCGAGGAGGTCGCCGGTCCGCTCGGGGCCGACTTCCACCTCGGTCTGCCGGCCGAACACGACCACCGGGTCGCACCGATCATCCCGGCCCGGACCAGAGCACCGGGATACGTCACGCACGAAAGCAATCCCCTGGTCCCGGCCGAGATCGCCAACACCGATGCGTGGCGACGCTCGGATATTCCATCGGCCAGCGGCTTCGGTAACGCGCGGTCGATCGCGGCAGTCCAGTCGCTGCTGGCCAACGGCGGCGAGGCCCGTGGGGTCCGGCTGTTGTCCCCGGCCGGCTGCCGGCGAGTGCTCGACGAACAGTTCTCCGGCGAGGACGAGGTGCTGCAGCGGACGGTCCGGTACGGAATGGGCTACAGCTTGATGCAGGGCAGCATCTGCACCTGGGGCGGCTGGGGCGGCTCCCTCGTCCTGGTCGACCTCGAACAACGCCTCACCGTCGCCTACGCGATGAACCAGATGCTGGAAGAAGGCCCGCTGGGCGACGAACGAGGCCTGACCATGGTGATGGCCGCCTACGAGGGCCTGTACTAGCAGATCCCCACCCGGCGGCCCGCCTACACTGAGGTCGTCGCTGGCCGGTCGTCTCCAGGAGGACTCAGAATGACCGATTCCCGTACTCAGACGATCGCCTATCCGGCGGCCGCTTCGAGGCCGTCGCGGCGCGGTCCCGAGCCGCTCGCGCCGCACGTGATCGTGCTGTTCGGGGCGACCGGCGACCTGGCCAAGCGCAAGCTGCTGCCCGGCCTGGCCTATCTGCAGCAGAACCGGTTCGCGCCCGACGTACGGATCATCGGGACGGCGATGGAGGAGCTCACCTCGGACGAGTTCCGGGCCCGCGCCCGGCTCGCGGTGGACACCTTCGGGACGCACCAGATCACCGAGGAGGAGTGGGCCCAGTTCTCCGAGCGGCTCGAGTACGTCTCCACCTTGCAGGGCCCGGACGCGCTGGCCGCCGCCGTGAAGACGGCCGAGGCCGCGCTCGGTCCGGACGCCTGCCGGCTGCACTACCTGTCGGTGCCGCCGAAGGCCGCCCGGTCGGTGATCCAGATGCTGCGCGACGCCGATCTGGTCGACCGGGCCCGGGTGGTGATGGAGAAGCCGTTCGGTGACGACCTGCAGTCGGCGATCGAGCTGAACGACTTCGTGCACGAGACCTTCGACGAGTCGCAGATCTTCCGGATCGACCACTTCCTCGGCAAGGAGGCGGCGCAGAACATCCTCGCCTTCCGGTTCGCCAACGGGTTGTTCGAGCCGATCTGGAACCGCAACTTCATCGACCACATCCAGATCGACATCCCCGAGTCGCTCGGGCTGGACCAGCGGGCCACCTTCTACGAGCCGACCGGTGCGTTCAAGGACATGGTGGTCACGCACGTGCTGCAGGTGCTGGCGTTCGTCGCGATGGAGCCGCCGACCGCGCTGGAGCCGCGGGCCATCTCGGAGGAGAAGAACAAGGTCTTCCGGTCGATGCTGCCGATCCAGCCGGCCGACGTCGTCCGCGGCCAGTACGGCGGCTACCGCGGCGAGGCCGGCGTCGCGCCGGACTCCGACACCGAGACCTTCATCGCGATGAAGGTCGGGATCGACAACTGGCGCTGGGCCGGCGTGCCGTTCTACCTGCGGACCGGCAAGAAGATGGCCGAGGGGATGCGGATCATCTCGATCGCCTTCAAGGAGGCGCCGAAGACAATGTTCCCGGCCGGCTCCGGGGTCGGCTCGCAGGGCCCGGACCACCTGACCTTCGACCTGGCCGACTCGTCCCGGGTCTCGCTGTCCTTCTACGGCAAGCGTCCCGGCCCGGGGATGCGGCTGGAGAAGCTGTCGATGCAGTTCTCCACCCAGGAGACCGAGACGGCGGGCGACGTACTGGAGGCCTACGAGCGGCTGATCCTGGACGCGATGCGCGGCGACCACACCCTCTTCACCACCGCCGAGGGCATCGAGTCGCTCTGGGAGAACTCCGCCCTGCTGCTGGAGGACCCGCCGCCGGTCAAGACCTACGCCCCGGGCACCTGGGGACCGAACGCCATCCACCAGCTGATCGCCCCGCACGCCTGGCGACTCCCGTTCGAACGCGAATGGCGAGAGAAGAAGACGGACACCGAGGCCTAGGCCCTACAGAACAGATGAAAACGACGCTCAGCTGGAAGCCCGACCTGCTCGGTGACGACTACCAGCAGCACACCATCATCCTCGGACTCGACCCCGACGGCGAAGGAGAGGTCGAGGCGACCCTGGTACGGCGTACCGCGCCGGCTGATCCCCGCGGCGTGGTGCTCTACGTGCACGGCTTCGCCGACTACTTCTTCCAGACCGAGCTGGCCGACTTCTTCACCGGTCGAGGCGCCGCGTTCTATGCCCTCGACCTGCGCAAGTGCGGTCGCGCCCGTCGGCCCGGCCAGACCGCGCACTACGTCTCCGACCTGGCGTTCTACGACAACGAGCTCGACCGAAGCCTCGACCTCGTCGCCGCTGAGCACCCGGGACTGCCGATCACCGTCGTCGCCCACTCGACGGGCGGTCTCATCGTGCCGCTCTGGCTGGACAGGCGACGCCGCAACGGGCAGTTGAGCCGGATCGACGCGCTGGTACTCAACAGCCCTTGGCTCGACCAGCAAGGCAGCGCGATGCTCCGCGGCCCGGTCACGTGGGCGCTGGTCCCCCTGGCCCGCGTCATCCCTCAGCGAGTACTGCCCGCTCCGCCGGGCGCCTACGGCAGCTCGATCCACATCACCGGAACCGGCGAGTGGGACTTCGACACGACCTTGAAGCCACTGAGAGGGTTTCCGGTCACCGTCGGCTGGCTCAACGCCGTACGCCGGGCTCATCGCAGGATCCACCGCGGCATCGAGGTCGGAGTGCCGACCCTGGTCCTGCACTCCGCCAAGACTCATTTCTCCCGCACCCACAGCGATCTCGTCGATCGCGCCGACGCCGTCCTGGACGTTCGGCAGATCGCCCGCTGGGCGCCGCACCTCGGAGCGCACGTCACCGTCGTGGTGATTCCCGACGCGCGCCACGACGTCTTCCTCAGTCAGGTCGAGCCCAAGACGACGGCGTACCGCGCGGTGACCGCCTGGCTCGACGGGGTTCACCGCTCCGAGTAGCGGCGCAGCTGCCGGAGTTCAGGGAGCGATCTCCAGGTGGGTGGTGAGGGTGAAGGTGGAGCGGCCGAAGGGACGGCCGTTGATCTGGAGTTCCAGCGCGTGCTCGCCCGGATAGTAGCGGCGGGTGGAGATCGGCTTGAACGAGTGCAGCTTGGTGATCGTGGCCGACTCGCCCGGCGCCAGGGTGCGGGTGGTCAGCTTGAAGACCTTCGGCGTCAGGGTGCCGTTCGCCTTGACGTGGTGGACGACGTAGTCGATGGCCAGGAGCAACGACTCCGGCCCCTGGTTGTGAGCGGTGAACTCGAAGCTCAGCGACTCCCCCACCGCCACCGCCGGTACGGCGAGCAGCGGGCCTTCGACCACCAGACCGGCGGGCGGCTCGAATCCCAGCAACGCAAGGGCTTCTGGGTTCGCGGCCTTGATCAGGGTGCGGAGGGCGTGACGCACGAGCCGCTCGGTGGTCGGCGCCGGCGAGGACAGCCAGTCGCCCGCGATCGAGACGGCGAGCGCGGGATCCAGGCGGCTGAGATCGTTCAGGTGGTTGGCGACGGAGCGGCGTACGTACTCCGATTCGTCGCGGCGCAGCGCTTCGAGGATCGGCCGCGTCACCTCGGGCCGCTCGATCAGGCCAGGAACGCGCTTGGCCCACGGCAACCGCGCCCGGGTGCCTTCACTCGCCAGCCGGCGGACGTGCTCATCAGGATGGCCGGTCCACTCGGCGACCACTGCGAGGGTGCGGTCCAGATCCGCCGTCAGGAAGGTCCGCAGCGCGAACTCCCCGGTCAGCCGGGACGTCAGCTCGGACAGCAGTTCCAGCCCGGCCTCGAACTCCCCGGCCTCCCCCGCGACAGCGCGAACGGCGACCGCCTCCGTGACCGGCCAGATCATCCAGCCGGTGAACCGCGGATCGTCGAGCGCCGTACGGAAGATCTTCTCCAGCGGCGCGTACCCCGGTGGCAGGTCGGCCAGCAGCGCATCGCGGACCAGCCGCCCGCGCTCACTGAACGCCGCACCGGCCAGCCGGCCGGGCGCCGCGTGAACGGCAGTCAGCTCCAGCGAGGGCGCGACCGCGCGCAGGCAGCTGCCCAGAGCAACCACGGACGCAGTACCGAGCATTTCTTCCGCAGTGGGCACGGTGACCTCTCGACCAAGTTACTTCTAAATTAGCAGTTACCAGCCGGACCGCCAACCGGAGGGTCCGCACTACCCTCGGCGCCATGATGGAGATGAAGGTGATCGGGGTGGGGGCCGGCGATCCGGATCACGTCACGATCCAGGCCGTGAAGGTGCTGCAGCGGGTCGACGTGTTCTTCGTGCTCGACAAGGGCGAGGTCAAACAGCAGCTGGTGGACGTCCGTGCGGAGATTTTGCGCCGGCACGCCGGCGAGCGGGAGTACCGGGTCGTCTTCGGGCGGGATCCCGAGCGCGACCGGGGCAGCGACGCCTACGTCGAGTCGGTCGACGACTGGCGCCGGCGCCGCGCGGACGTCTGCGCGGAGCTGATCGCCGCCGAACTGCGGGACGGCCAGGTGGGCGCCTTCCTCGTATGGGGTGACCCGTCCCTGTACGACAGCACGCTGGCGATCCTCGACGACATCGTTGCCCGCGGTGAACTGGACTTCGAGATCGAGGTCGTTCCCGGCATCAGCAGCGTCTCGGCACTCGCGGCCCGGCACCGGATCGGCCTCAACCAGGTGGGCCGGCCGTTCCAGGTCACCACCGGCCGGCAACTGGCGAAGAGCTGGCCGGACGCCGTCGACGACGTCGTGGTCATGCTCGACGCGCAGACCGCCTTCACCCGGCACGTCGACCAGGACGCCGACATCTACTGGGGTGCCTATCTCGGCACTCCGGACGAACTGCTGATCTCCGGGCCACTGGCCGAGGTGTCCGGCCAGATCGTCGAAGCGCGCGCGGAAGCGCGCCGGAACAAGGGCTGGATCATGGACACGTATCTGCTCCGCCGACTCCGGAAAGAATTACCAAAGGATCTTTAGAAAGTCTAGAGCGGGCGCTCTTCTCCTCACCGCCCCGGCGGTTCTAGCCTGACCGGACCGTTGTCCACCGCCCCCACGACCGTGCGCCGCCCCCGTCCCACGGTCGAAGGACAAGAGGAGTCCCTCGATGAAGCTGCCCCGTTTCCTGCGCGCTCTGCCGGTCCTCGCGACCGTCGGAGCAGCGCTGTCTCTGCTGATCACCGCCCCCGCCGAAGCACAGGTCACGGCGCCCACCGCGATCCAGGCCTGCAACTACCCGAACTGGGTGGCCGGCGCCAGCTACGTCCCCGGCAACGTCGTGAAGTACACGAACGGCCAGTACTACGTCGCCGAACACGCCAACCCCGGCTACGACCCGGTCATCAGCACCTGGTTCTGGAACCCGTTCCCCTGCAGCGACGGCGGCAACCCCGCCCCGGCCTGCAACTACCCGAACTGGGTCGCCGGCGCCAACTACGTCACCGGCAACATCGTGAAGTACACCAACGGCCAGTACTACATCGCCGAACACGCCAACCCCGGCTACGACCCCGTGGTCTCCACCTGGTACTGGGAGCCCTACTCCTGTGACGGCGGCGGAACCCCGCCCGCCGGCGGCTTCCCGGTGAGCGAGGCGCAGTTCAACTCGATGTTCCCGAACCGGAACTCGTTCTACAGCTACGCCGGCCTGATCAACGCGCTGGGCGCCTACCCGGGCTTCGCGAACACCGGCGACGACGCCACCAAGAAGCGTGAGGCCGCTGCCTTCCTGGCGAACGTCAACCACGAGACCGGCGGGCTGGTCTACATCAAGGAGATCAACGAGGCGAACTACCCGCACTACTGCGACTACGGCCGCCCTTACGGCTGCCCCGCCGGACAGGCGTCGTACTACGGCCGTGGCCCGATCCAGCTGAGCTGGAACTTCAACTACAAGGCCGCGGGTGACGCGCTCGGCATCGACCTGCTCGGCAACCCCTGGCTGGTCGAGCAGAACTCGGCGATCGCCTGGAAGACCGGGCTCTGGTACTGGAACACCCAGACCGGACCGGGCACGATGACGCCGCACAACGCGATCGTCAACGGCGCCGGCTTCGGCGAGACCATTCGCAGTATCAACGGCTCGATCGAGTGCAACGGCGGCAACCCCGCCCAGGTGCAGGCCCGGGTCAGCGCCTACCAGCGCTTCACCCAGGCACTCGGCGTCTCGCCGGGCAACAACCTCTACTGCTGAGCCTGCTGCGCGCTCCTCGTGCTGAACCACCGGATGATCCTGTTGTCGAACGCGGTGAGGATCAGCACGAGGAGCGCGTAGAACTTGATGCCCGGGACGAGGACGGCGAGCAGCAGGGCCACCGCGCTGAAGACCGTGAAGCCGTAGGCGCCGATCACCTCGTCCCTGCTGACCGGGTTCGACTCCTGCTCGAGTTCCCGGTGGTTGCGGATCAGCAGCGTCAGCCCGAGCTGACAGATGCTCAGGGCAAGCAACGCGCCGATGTAGAGCCCGGCGGTGAACCTCGTGCTCGGGTAGGTGCCGACGATCTCGGTCGGGAACGGCAGCACCACGATGCACAGCAGCCAGACCATGTTCAGCTGGACCAGCCGCGAGTTGTACGCCTTCACGTGCTCGAACATCCGGTGATGGGTCAGCCAGAAGCGCGAGATCACCACGAAACTGAGCAGGAACCCGTAGATCTGCGGCAGGTGCTCACTGATCACCGCCTGCGCGTCCAGCCCCTCACCCCGCGACTCGGTCACCACTTCGACCAGCGGCAGGATCAGCAGGGTGATCGCGATCGCCACCACCGCATCGGTGAACAGCACCAGCCGGTCGGGGTTTCTCGACATGCTCACGGCCGACCACGGTAGCGCAGCAGCGATGGCCGTCAGCACCGATGTGCTAAACAGGCGGTAACCAAAGGGGCCGCATCGTGAAGCAGTCAACGCTCGGCGTCATCGGCCGTTCCCGCAAGGAGAACGAGCATCGGCTGGCGATTCATCCGCACCACCTGGAGCGCATCGACGAGGACCTGCGGCAGCGCATCTTCCTCGAGTCCGGGTACGGCGAACGTTTCGGCGTGTCCGACGCGGAACTGTCCCGGTCGGTCGCCGGCGTGCTCGACCGCGACCAGCTGATCGCGACCACCGACATCGTGCTGCTGCCCAAGCCGCAGCCCGAGGACCTGGCCGAGTTCCGCACCGGACAGGTGCTGTGGGGCTGGCCGCACTGTGTCCAGGACGACAAGATGACGCAGCTCGCGATCGACCGGGAGCTGACCCTGATCGCCTTCGAGGCGATGAACCACTGGGCCGCCGACGGCGGCTTCAACCTGCACGTCTTCCACAAGAACAACGAGCTGGCCGGCTACTGCTCGGTGCTGCACTCGCTGGAGATGATCGGCTCGACCGGCGACTACGGCCGCCGGCTCAACGCGGCGGTGATCGGCTTCGGCGCGACCGCGCGGGGAGCGGTGACCGCGCTGGCCGCGCACGGCATCCACGACGTCGACGTGCTGACCGGGCGCGGGGTGGCGGCGGTCGGTGCGCCGATCCACTCGGCGCGGATGATCCAGTTCGACCACGACGAGGCCGACGACTCCTCCGACCCGCGCCGCAGTCACGCCCTGATCGACGACGAGCGGGTGCCGCTGGCGGGGTTCCTGGCCCAGCACGACATCGTGGTGAACTGCGTACTGCAGGACCCGGACGCGCCGCTGACCTTCCTGATCGAGGAGGACCTCGCGCAGTTCGCGCCCGGCAGCCTGATCGTCGACGTCTCCTGCGACCTGGCGATGGGCTTCAGCTGGGCCCGGCCGACCAGCTTCGCCGAACCGACCTTCACGGTCGGCGACAACGTCACCTACTACGCCGTCGACCACACCCCGTCGTACCTGTGGAACTCGGCCAGCTGGGAGATCAGCGAGGCGTTGCTGCCCTACGTGCGGACCGTGCTCGACGGCCCGGAGGCCTGGCACGCCGACACCACGATCGACCGCGCCATCGAGATCGAGGGCGGCCGGATCCGCAACCCCGGCATCCTCTCCTTCCAGCAGCGCTCCCCCGAGTACCCGCACGAGCACCTCTGACCCGAACCGGGCCGCCGGTGGGGTCGACAGTCGCCGGGAAGTAGCATCACGGCCGTGGGGGCTCGTGAGAGGACTGTGCCGGACCGTTGTCCGGGGGTTCTGGCTGTGCACGAGGCCGCTGACGGCGGGCTCGCCCGCGTGCGGCTCCCCGGCGGCGTACTGAGCGCGGAGCAGCTGCGGGTGCTGATCGCGGCGGCGGTGGGGCTCGGCGACGGGCACCTGGAGCTGACTTCACGAGCGAACGTGCAGCTCCGGGCGCTGCAGCCGGGTGCGCCGATCGAGCTGTCGGATCGGCTGTATGCGGCTGGGCTGCTCCCGTCGATCAGCCACGAGCGGGTGCGCAACATCCTCGCCTCGCCTCTCGCCGGGCTCGACCAGCACAGCCAGTACGACGTACTGCCGCTGGCGACCGAGCTGGATCAGTTGCTGTGCGCTCAGCCTGCGCTGGCCGAGTTGCCTGGGCGGTTCCTGTTCGCGCTGGACGACGGGCGCGGCGATCTGGTGACTGCGAAGGCTGATGTGGCCGTGCGGATGGTTGACGGCTCTCGGGGTGAGCTGGTGCTCGCTGGAGTCGGTACCGGAGTACTGGTGGAGGCTGGGCGGGTAGCTGGGGTGATGGTTGCTGCGGCGGAGGCGTTCCTGGTGGAGCGTGCCGAGCAGCGGTCTGAGGCTTGGCGGCTTGGCGAGCTGGTGGAGGGGGCGCAGCGGGTTTTGGGGCGGCTGGGATTCGAGAGAGTAGCCACTGCGGGACTGGACGCTGGTTCTTCGGCGGCGGGAAGTGCCGTAGCTGGAGTCTTTGGGGAGCGGTCTGACGTGCTGGTTGCTGCTGTGCCGCTGGGTGTGTTGGCTGCCGAGCAGGCGGAGGCGCTGGCTGAGGTGGCTGGGCGGGGCGGGCTGCGGGTCACGCCGTGGCGGTCTGTGGTGGTGGGTGGCGTGGCTGACGCTGAGCGCGCGGTACGGCGGTTGATGGCGACCGGCTTGGTACTGGAGGCGTCTTCGCCCTGGAACGGCGTCACCTCGTGCGCGGGGCGGCCGGGATGTGCGAAATCCCTGGCTGATGTGCGCGGGGACGCCAGGCGCGTAGTACCGGCGTGGACGGCCGGGCGGCGGGTAGTGCACTGGTCCGGGTGTGAGCGGCGGTGCGGGCGGCCCGGTGGGAAGTTCGTGGACGTGGTGGCGCTCGCGGGTGGCGGCTACTCGGTTGATGGGGTCGCGATGACTGTTGACGAAGTGAGGGCGTAGTGAAAGAGCAGTACGAGTACGTGGCCGACGGCGCGGAGATCTACCGGCGGTCGTTCGCCGCGATCCGCGAGGAGGCGGCGCTGGACGGGCTGCCGGGTGACGTGGCTCAGGTCGCGGTGCGGATGATCCACGCCTGTGGGATGACCGATCTCGTCCGGGACCTGGCCTGGTCCGGCGGCGTGGTGACGGCTGCCCGAACCGCCTTGCGGAGTGGCGCGCCGATCCTGTGCGACGCGACCATGGTCGCGGCCGGGATCACCCGCAAGCGGCTGCCGGCCGGCAACGAGGTGATCTGCACGTTGGGCGATCCCTCGGTGCCGGAGCTCGCCAGGAAGCTGCAGACCACCCGCAGCGCCGCCGCGATCGATCTGTGGACCGACCGGCTGGCCGGTTCGGTGGTTGCTATCGGCAACGCTCCGACCACGTTGTTCCGGCTGCTCGAACTGATCCGCGACGGCGCGCCCCGGCCGGCCGCGGTACTGGGCATCCCGGTCGGTTTCATCGGCGCCGCCGAGTCCAAAGAGGCCTTGGCCGCCAACGACCTGGGGCTGGAGTACCTGGTCGTCCGCGGCCGCCGGGGTGGCAGCGCGATCACCGCTGCCGCCGTCAACGCGATTGCGAGCGAGGAAGAATGACCGGACGGCTCTGGGGTGTCGGGCTCGGCCCGGGCGACCCCGAACTCGTGACCGTGAAGGCGGCCCGGCTGATCGGCGACGCGGACGTCATCGCGTACCACAGCGCCCGGCACGGCCGCAGCATCGCGCGAGCGGTGGCAGCGCCGTACCTGCGCGAAGGGCAGGTCGAGGAGCTGCTCCGCTATCCGCTGACCACGGAGACGACCGATCACCCCGGTGGCTACCAGGGCGCGATGGACGACTTCTACGCCGAGTGCGCGGAGCGGCTGGCCGCGCATCTCGACGCCGGCCGCAACGTCGTCGTACTGGCCGAGGGCGACCCGTTGTTCTACGGCTCCTACATGCACATGCACAAACGCCTCACCGACCGCTACGACTGCGAGGTCGTGCCCGGCGTGACCTCGGTGAGCGCGGCGGCCGCCGTCCTCGGCCGGCCGCTGTGCGAGCGCGACGAGATCCTCACCATCCTGCCCGGCACGCTGCCGCCCGAGGTGCTGGCCGAGCGGTTGCGGACCACGGACGCGGCCGCGGTGATGAAACTGGGCCGCACCTTCACCGGGGTCCGCGAGGCCTTCGAGCAGTCCGGCCGGGCCGGCGAGGCCTGGTACGTCGAACGCGCGACCACCGACGCCCAGCGCACCGCGCCGCTGACCGACGTCGACCCGGACTCGGTGCCGTACTTCTCCCTCGCCCTGCTGCCCAGCCCGATCAACAACCCGGCACCGGTCCCGGCGCCCGTCCAGACCGCCACTGAGGGTTCAGTCACGGTGGTGGGTCTGGGACCGGCGGGGCCGGAGTGGATGACGCCGCAGGTCCGCTCGGCGATCGCCGAGGCCGACGACGTGATCGGCTACGGCCCGTACGTCGACCGGCTGCCCGACCGCGCTCGGCAGCGCAAGCACAGCTCGGACAACAAGGTCGAGTCCGAACGCGCCGCCTTCGCCCTCGACCTGGCCCGCAAGGGCTCGCGGGTGGTCGTCGTCTCCTCCGGCGATCCCGGCGTGTTCGCGATGGCGAGCGCGGTCACGGAGGTCGCCTCCGCACCGGAGTACGCCGATCTCGCCGTCAGCATTTTGCCCGGGATGACAGCGGCCCAGGCCGTGGCGAGCCGCGTCGGCGCACCGCTCGGCCACGACTACTGCGTGCTGTCCCTGTCGGACCGGCTCAAGCCGTGGGAGATCATCGCTGCCCGCCTGACCGCGGCAGCAGCAGCCGACCTGGCCATCGCCATCTACAACCCGGCCTCGAAGTCGCGGACCTGGCAGGTCGGCGCCACTCGCGACCTGCTGCTGGAGCACCGCGCTCCGACCACTCCGGTGGTGATCGGGCGCGATGTCGGCGGTCCGGCGGAGTCGATCACGGTCACCACGCTCGCCGAGCTCGACCCGGAGCAGGTCGACATGCGCTGCCTGCTGCTGATCGGCTCGTCGCAGACCCTGACGGTGGACCGGCCGGCCGGCTCGCTGGTCTTCACTCCGCGCCGCTACCCCGCCGGGCCGGCAGAGGATCGTTAATTCCCCCGGTTTCCCGCATGAGTGGCCCACCGACCGGGTAGGCCCCGGGCGCAGGGCGAACTGATGAGGGGAACCGCAGTGGATCAGACCAGCACCATGCCGAAGCTCGAAGCCGACTCGTCGACCCAACGGTACGAGGAGGCCCGGGCGGCTGCCCACCGTGCGATGACCAGCGCCACGGTGGTGCCCGACCGGCCCGAGCAGCCCACCGATCCCGACCGGCTCTCCTACCGGGGCTTCAAGTTCGGGGCGGCGTTCTTCGGCTGGCTGATCATGGTCTCGATGGTGGTCCTGCTCAGCGCGCTGGTCGCCGGGACCGTCGCCGGCACCGCCCTGGTGATGGGCTACACCAAGTTCGACATCGAGCAACGGGCCGGTACGGCGGCCGTCACCGCGGCGGCCACCGTGGTCGTGGTGCTGTGCCTGGCCTTCTACACCGGCGGGTACGTGGCCGGCCGGCTGGCCCGCTTCGACGGCGCCCGGCAGGGTTTCGGCGTCTGGATGATCACCTTCCTGCTGCTCGTACTGGCCTCGTCGGCCGGCGCGTTCCTGAACAGCCGCTACGACCTGACCGGCCGGGTCGACCGCCCTGACGTGGCGATCACTAACGACAGTCTGCTGACCGGCGGACTGATCACCGCCGCCGCGCTGCTGATGCTGCCGCTGCTCGCCACGCTGCTCGGCGGCAGAACCGGTCAGCGCTATCACGACAAGATCGACAGCCTGCTCGGCTGAGCGCATACGGCCGGGTACGAGAAGAGGACCAACGGGGCTGTCGCAGCGTGAGGAGACGGCGAAATGGTTCAGCAGTACCGGGACGAGCCTGACACCCAGCAGTTCGCTCCAGGCAAGCAGTTCACCGAGGACACCGGCGAGCGCACCGCGCCGACGCACCGCGCCGATGTCAAGACCTCCACCGCCGCCGAGGTCGATCCGGCGTTCCGGGGCTTCAAGTCCGGGGCCGCGTTCTTCGGCTGGCTGATCGCGATCGGCCTGACCGTGCTGCTCACCGCGGTGATCAGCGCGATCGCGGCCGCGGTCGACTACGCCGTCACCATCGACCGCTCGACGGCCGAGGACAACGCCGGCACCATCGGCCTGGTCTCCGGCATCCTGCTGGTGCTGATGATGGCCGTCGCCTACTACAACGGCGGCTACGTGGCCGGGCGGCTGGCCCGGTTCGACGGCGCGCGGCAGGGCTTCGGCGTCTGGGCGATCGGCCTGATCGTCACGCTGGTCGTCGCCGGGATCGGCGCGCTGGCCGGCTCGCAGTACGACGTGCTGAATCGGGTCGACCTGCCGTCCATCCCGATCAACGACCAGGATCTGACCACCGGCAGCCTGATCCTGGCCGCGGCGGTGCTGGTGGTCAGCCTGCTGGCCGCAGTGATCGGTGGCAAGGCCGGGCAGCGCTACCACAAGCGGATCGACAACAGCTGGGAGTAAACCGGGCCCGTCCGGCTGTTGCACCTGAGGTGAAGCGGACCCAGGTGGTGGTGATCGGAGCCGGCCAGGCCGGGCTCTCCGCGGCGTACCACCTGGTCCGGCTGGGCTTCACCCGGTACGACGGGGTGGTGGTCCTCGACCGCAACCCCGCGCCGGGTGGCGCCTGGCAACACCGCTGGGACTCACTCACGATGCACGACGTGCACGGCATCGCGAACCTGCCCGGCGTCGCAGTACCGGAGAGCTCCGACGACGAGCGGGCCAACGACTTCGTACCCCGGTACTTCGCGGACTACGAAGCCAGATTCGACCTTCCCGTGGTCCGGCCGGTGGTCGTGCGGAGCGTGCGGCGCGACGGTGACCGCTTCGAGCTGACGACCGACCAGGACACCTGTCAGGCCGAGGCGATCGTCAACGCCACCGGCACCTGGAACCGCCCGTTCGTGCCCTGGTATCCCGGCATCGAGACGTTCGAGGGCCGGCAGTTGCACACCTCCGACTACGACGGCGCCGAAAAGTTCGCGGGACAGCGCGTGCTGGTCGTCGGCGGAGGCGCCTCGGCCGTCCAGTTGCTCGCCGAGATCTCGGAGTACGCCGACACCAGGTGGGTGACCCGCCGGCCGCCCGAGTGGCGAACGCCCGGTACGGAGTTCGGGCCGGAGATCGGGCGCCAGATCATCGCCAAGGTGGAGGAACGCGTACGCGCGGGGCTACCGCCGAAGAGCGTGGTCGCGGTGACGGGACTGCAGTTGCGCGAGCAGGAGCAGGCGGCGTACCGGAAGGGTGTCTACACGCGGCTGCCGATGTTCAGCCGGATCACCCCCGGCGGTGTCGAGTGGGCCGACGGGCGGTCCGAGGCCTTCGACGCGATCCTGTGGGCGACCGGCTTCCGCGCCGACCTGGCGCACCTGGCGCGGTTGCAGCTGCGCGAGCCTTCCGGAGGCATCCGGATGGACGGCACCCACACTGTCCTCGAGCCCCGCGTGCACCTGATCGGCTACGGCCCCTCAGCCAGCACGATCGGCGGCAACCGGGCCGGCTTCGCCGCTGCCCGCCAGCTTCGCGACCTGCTGCGGCCCGTCGCTGTCTGACCGCTGGCTCCACCGGACGACAACCGGGACGAACGCGCCGGCCAGCAGGAAGATGGTGGCTGTCAGCAACCATCCTGGCCAGCCCCAGCTGACCGCGACGACGGTCAGCACGAACGGCGCGAGCAGGTCACCGAACTGGTGGCCCATCGCATAGGCCCCCTGGTACTGACCTTGGGCGCCCGGCGGCGCCAGCTCGAAGCTGATCCCCCAGCCCCCCGCCGACTGCAGCATCTCCCCCAGGACGTGGACGACCGCGGCGGTCACGAGCAGAGCGATCGTCACCGCACCCGAGGTCACGTCCGTCACCGCGAGGACGCCGCAGGCCAGAGCGAGCAGCAGCCCGGCGCGACGACCCGCCCGCGCGGCGCCGGCCAGCTGTTCGGTGCCGCGGGCAACTCTGATCTGCAGCAGGATCACCGCGACCGAGTTCGTCACCAGCAGGACCGAGATCAGCCAGGCAGGAGCGTCGGTGGCGGTCGCCACCCAGAGCGGGATGGCGATCCGGGCCATCGCGTTGTGCATGCTGAGCAGACCGTCGAGCCCGACGAAGACCAGGAACGGCCGGTCCTTCAGCGCGGTGAACCCCGACGGGCCGGTCGCGGACGGGACCGCGGGCAGCCTGGGCATTCCCCACTGCACGATCGCGGCCGTGAGCAGGAACGTCGCGGCGTTGGTGAGCAGCGCGATCAGGTAGACCTCGCGCCGGTCGACCGCGAGCACGATCCCGGCCAGGCCCATTCCGACGCCCATCCCGATGTTCGTCGTCACCCGCAGCATCGCCCGGGTCCGGACCCGCTGGTCGGACGGAGCCAGGCCGGCGATCAGAGCGCCCTTCGCGCCTCGCTGGCCGGCGTCCGCGACCGCGGTCACCGCCGCGACGGCGACGTACAGGGGAAAGGCGAGCACCTGGGTCAGTGCGGTCATGGTGACGGCCTGGAGCAGCAGGAAGGCGACGTACGCGCGGTTGGGGCCGAGGCGATCGGCGACCACTCCGAGCGGCGTACTCACGAGCAGGCCGGCCAGTCCGGCGATGGTCAGGCCCAGCCCGACCTCGGCAACGGAGAGGCCCGCGATGCGGGTGAGGTACAGGGCGCCGACGGCGGCGTACACGCCGTTGCCGAAGGTGTTGACCAAGGTGGCGGCGACGAGCCGGCGGACCTGCGGCGGCAGGCCCGATGAAGGCGGAGAACTCATGGTGACAGCCAACTGCCTGGCCGGCCCCGGCGGTCCTGGATTGACGGAAGTCGTCAGCGCATCACGAGGTCGAGCAGATCTGTGCCGATGCTGCGCAGTGCCTGCTCGTCCAGCCGGTACGCGACGAACCGGCCCTGCCGCTCGGCCGTCACCAGTCCGGCCCTGGTGAGCGCACGCAGGTGCCGGGTGACCTGGGTCGGGTTGAGGTTCCAGAGCGTCGCGATCTCACCCGCGGTGCGCGGCTCGCTCGCCACCGCCCGGCAGATCTGCAGCCGGTCGGCGACCGCGAGTGCCTCCAGCCGGAGCCGAATCGTCTGCGCGGTCGGTACTGCGGCCGGCCCACGACCGCCGGCCGGGTAGATGATCGTCAACGGCTCCCCCGGTACCTCGCCGAGGAACAGGTGCGGCGCGATGAAGTTGCTGGGCACCAGAAGCAGCGAGCGCTGAGCCAGGTCGATGCGCTTGTTCTGGATCTTCTGCACTACCAGGGAGTCGGCGTCCCGGACCTCGATCGAACCGTCCAGGGCCCGCAGCATCGTGCTCAGCCCGTCTCGCACGGCCAGGTCGCGATCCTGCCGTCCACGCGCGGCCAGCTGATCCCGCGACGAGGTCCAGATCTCGCCGAACCAGCTGTCCCAGCAGTCGTCGAGCAGGTCGAGGAACCGCCCGACCGGCTCGGCCGGGGAGGTCAGCAGCGACTCCACCAGCTCGGCCACCGGCCTGCCGCGGCTCAACGCCCAGCGCCGTACGGCGTCCGGGTCGGTGCCCTGACTGGCGAGCGGTCGCCCGCGTAGAGGCCGGACCAGTTCGGCGGCCAGCTCCTCCGGTGAGCGGGAGCGCAGCGCAGCCAGCTCGTCGGCGAAGGAGGGCAGACCGGTGGCCGCACTGGTGGCGAAGAACCTTGCCCGGACGGCACGAACGGTCCAGGTCCAGGTGGCAAGCTCGTCACGCAGTGCCGCGGGCATCGACGCCCGCGTCTGCTCGGCCCATTCAATCCGCTGGTGGTGGTGTGGTTCGGCGAGGACGTGCAACGCGGAGCCGAGCTCGATCAGCGGTGACGCGACGTGGCGGATCCGCTCGGGATCGAGCCGGCTCGCTCCGGCCAGGATGGTGGGCAAGTGATCAGCCGCGGAGGGTCTCGGGCGTGCGGTCGGCGATCGTGGGTTGCATCTCCGCTCCTTTGTTGTCTGCTGCCTGGTGGTCCGCTGCACATCCTGCCCGAACTCCGGGGCTGGGCATTGCAGGACGCCGGTGGGAGGCGTCTACTGCAAGTGACTAGGGGGCTGGTTGATATGAGGCGTTTGCTGGTGCTGTTGCTGTGCAGCGGGATCGGTCTGGGGATGGCAGTCCCGGCGGCAGCAGAGCCGGCGACGTCTGTCGGGTATCCGGTCGGTGCAACGGCGACCAGATACACCGGACTGGCGTTCGACACCTGCACTGCGCCGACAGTGGCGCAGATGTCGGCGTGGCTGGCATCGCCGTACAGGGCTGTGGGGATCTACTTCGGCGGGGTGAACCGTGGGTGCGCGCAGCCGCAGCTCACCCGCAGTTGGGTGAGCAGTGTGACCCGGATGGGATGGCGGCTCATCCCTATCTACATGGGCTATCAGGCGCCCTGCACTACGCGCACGAACGCGGTGAAGATGACAGTGCCGTCTGCGGCGACCCAGGGGACGGCCCAGGCGGCTGATGCGGTCGCGCAGGCTGCAGCACTCGGGATCCTGCCGGGCAGCGCGCTCTACGGCGACATGGAGCACTACACCGTCTCCGACGCGACCTGCCGGGCGACAGTACTGCGGTACCTGTCCTCCTGGACGAAGGAACTGCATCGCCGGGGCTACCTCTCCGCGGTGTACGTCCACCAGGACTCCGGGGCTCGCCACCTCGCCGAGGTCTACAACTCGACCGCCTACGCGCGCCCGGACGCGGTCTGGATCGCCCGCTGGGACCTCAGCTCCACCCTGACGGGCTGGCCACTGATCTCCGATCGCTACTGGTCCGCCGGCCAACGGGCCAAGCAGTACCGGGGCGATCACGACGAGACGCACGGCGGCGTCACGATGAACATCGACAACGACCGCTTCGACGCACCGGTCGCGTCCGTTTGGTACACGTACACGCTGCGGACCTCGGTCCACACGTACAGCGGCCCGTCCACCGCCTACCCGATCAGAGCGACTCTCGCCCAGAACTCCGGCGTTCGCATCGTCTGCCAGACCTACGGCCCCAAGATCGGCACCACCACGGTCTGGAACAAACTGCTCAACGGCACCTACGTCACCGACTACTACGTCCGCACTCCCGGCAAACCCGGCTACAGCGCACCGATCCCCGGCTGCAGCTACCCGTACCAAACGACCACGGACAACCTGGCCAGACGCCGCGGCCCCGGTACGGCGTACTCGGCCTATCCAGGTCTCCTACCAACCGGCTCCCTGGCCTGGGTCACCTGCCAACGAGCCGGCACCACAGTCGGCACCACGGCAGTCTGGGACCGCCTGACCGACGGCAGCTGGGTCACCGACTACTACGTCGCCAACCCCAGCAACACCACCTACAGCAGCCCCATCCGCCGCTGCTAGCTGTTCACTGCGCCCAGGGTGGTTGCACGGTGGTGCCGTCGGCCATCGTGCCGGTGAACCCGGCGGTGATGGCGACGTAGACCTCGGCTTCGGTCCCGCCGGGGTTGCAGAGCTGGATCTGCTCGCCTGCCGGTACTACGGCAGCGTCGCCCGGGCCGAGCCTCTCGCCACCGGGGGTGAGCTGGACAGTGCCGGACAGAACCATGAAGACCTCGTCGCGGTCGAGCGTGTGGGGCACGTCGCTGCTGAGGCCCGCTTCGACCTGCAGCCTCCACGTACACAAGCCGTTCGAGCCGCGACTCGGTGCGGCCAGGCCGGTGAAGCGCACACCGGGCAACTGGAACTGCGGCGCCTCGGCCGCACGAATGATCGGCATTCTTCCCCCTTGAAGATTTAGACAAGCTGACTTGTTCAATTTGCCTTGTCTATCATGAGGCGCATGGCAACCGATGGCAAGCCCGATTTCGGCATCCTGCTGCTGCTCGCCGAGCAGGAGTTCGTCCGCGAGTTACGCGCGACGGCCGCGGCACGGGGTTTCGACGACCAGGGCCGTTCGGACGGCTTCGTACTGCGGACGCTCGGCGCGGCGCCATCGACGATCAGCGCACTCGCGGAGCGGCTGGACATCAGCAAGCAGGGCGCGGCGCAGATCGTCGACGACATGGAGCGACGCGGGTATGTGGAGCGTCATCCTGACCCCACCGATGGCAGAGCACGGCTGATTCGGCTGTCGGAGCGCGGCCAGGCGGCGCTCGCGGCGGCCAGGCGGTTCCACCAGGCCTACGAACGCAGGCTTCGCAAGACCCACGGCGACGCGGCGATCGATGCCGTCCGGGCTGTCCTCACCTCGATGGGCGGTGAGGACAGCAGCACGGATCCGCACTTTCGTGCGTTGATGTTCTAGGTCGGCAAAGCACGCCGCCGGACACAGCGCGGTTTACGGTTCGTCGACCACCGAAGCGTAGGAGATCACGCCGCGGCGGATCTGGTCGGTGACCTGGCGGGCGGTCTTGCGCAGCGGCGTCGGGCCCGCCGCGTCGGCCACCTGCTCGGTCAGGTCGATCAACTGCTTGACCCAGCGGACGAAGTCACCGGCGGCCAGATCCGACTCGTACAGCACCTCGGCCAGTGAGGCACCCGACGCCCAGCGGAAGGCGGCCCAGCTGAAGCCGAGATCCATCGGCCGCAGGAAGTCGACCCGCATGTCGCGCTCGAGGGCCGACAGGTCGCGCCAGATGACGCCCATCCGGTCCAGCGCTTCGCGCACCTCACCGCGCGGCAACCGGGGCGACGACGGCTCGTCCTTGGACCGCGACTCGTAGACCAGCGCCGCCAGCGCGGCCGCCAGCTCCGGTACGTCGAGGTCGTCGAAGACGCCCTGGCGCAGACACTCCGCCGCGACCAGGTCGAGCTCGGTGTAGATCCGCGACAGCCGGTCGCCGGCCTCGGTGGTCTTGTCACCGTCCAGGTAGTGCAGCGCGTCGAGCACCTGGCAGACCCGGTCGAACTGGCGGGCGATCGTGTTGGTCCGCTGCTCGATCTTGCGCTGGGTGTCGCGGTTCTCCCGGTCGAGCCGGAAGTACCGCTCGGCCCAGCGGGCGTGGTCCTCGCGGTCGGCGCAGCCGTGGCAGGGGTGCGCGCGCAGCTCGGCGCGCAGCTGCTGCAGCTCCGGGTCGTCCGCGTGGGTGACGACGTCGCCACTGCGGCTGCGGGAGGACGGCGGACCGTCCTCGCCGATCATGTCGGTGCGCCCGCGCAGTACGTGGGCGAGCTCGCGGCGCTGCTGCGGGTTGCGGGGGTTGAACTTCTTCGGCACCCGTAGCGTGCTGATCGCGGCGACCGGCGTCGGGAAGTCGATCATCGACAACTTCCGCACCTGCCGGTCGAGGGTCAGCACGGTCGGCCGCGGCCCCTCCCGCTCGGACCGCACCCCGGCGTCGAGCACCAGCGCCCAGCCCGCGCTGCGGCCCGCCGGGATCCGGATGATGTCGCCGATCCGCAGCTTCTCCAGCGAGGCCTGCGCCTCGACCCGGCGGTCCAGCTTGCGCGCCTTGGAACCCGACGACTCGCGATCGCCGATCCGGCGGCGGAGCGCGGCGTACTCGAGGAAGTCGCCGAGGTGGCAGTTGATGGACTCCTTGTAGCCCTCCAGCGCCTCGGTGTTGCGCTGCACCTGCCGGGCCAGCCCGACCACGGCCTGGTCGGACTGGAACTGCGCGAACGACAACTCGAGCATGTCCCGCGCGCGGCCGCGCCCGACCTGGCGGACCAGGTTGACGGCCATGTTGTACGACGGGGAGAACGACGAGCGGAGCGGGTACGTCCGGGTGGAGGCCAGACCGGCGACGGCACGCGGGTCGAACCCGGGCTGCCAGAGCACCACCGCGTGCCCCTCGACGTCGATCCCGCGGCGGCCGGCCCGGCCGGTCAGCTGGGTGTACTCCCCCGGGGTGATGTCGACGTGCGCCTCGCCGTTCCACTTGCCGAGCTTCTCCAGCACCACCGTGCGCGCCGGCATGTTGATGCCGAGGGCAAGCGTCTCGGTGGCGAAGACGACCTTGATCAGGCCGCGGGCGAACAGCTCCTCGACCACCTCCTTGAAGGCCGCCAGCATGCCCGCGTGGTGCGCCGCGATGCCGCGGCTGAGCGCCTCGGCGAAGTCGTGGTAACCGAGCACGCCGAGATCCTCGTCCGGCAGGTCCGCCGTCCGCTCGGCCAGCACCCGCTTGATCTCGTCGCGCTCGCTCGGCTTGGTCAGCCGCAGGCCCGACCGCAGGCACTGCAGCATCGCGTCCTCGCAGCCCTTGCGGGAGAAGATGAAGTAGATCGCCGGCAGCAGCGCCCCGGCGTCCAGTTCCTCCACCACGTCGGACCGGTACGGCGTGAAGTTCGACCGGGCGGGCCGGGTCTTCGGCAGGTCCCGGCGGCGACGCGGCTTGCGCGAGTCGTCGCGGTGGATCCGGCTGTCGTCGCGGGCGATCTTGACCAGGTGCGGGTTGACCATGTCCTTGAGGTCGGGCCCGCTGCCGGCCTTCGCCGGGTTGCCCGACTTCTGCTTCGCCGGACTCTGGGGCCCGTACTGCGCCACGCCGCCGGCGCGCGCGGTCGGCGCCTCCCCCGCGAACAGGTCGTGCAGCCGCTTGCCGACCATGACGTGCTGGAACAACGGCACCGGCCGCTTCTCCTCCAGCACCACCACGGTGTTGCCGCGGACCGTCTCCAGCCAGTCGCCGAACTCCTCGGCGTTGCTCACCGTCGCCGACAGCGAGACCACCGAGACCGACTCCGGCAGGTGGATGATCACTTCCTCCCAGACCGCGCCACGGGCCCGGTCGGCCAGGTAGTGCACCTCGTCCATCACCACGTAGGACAGGCCGAGCAGCGTCTGGGACCGGGCGTACAGCATGTTGCGCAGCACCTCGGTCGTCATCACCACGATCGGCGCCTCGGAGTTGATCGAGTTGTCACCGGTGAGCAGCCCGACGTTGTCGGCGCCGTACCGGTGCACGAGGTCGCTGTACTTCTGGTTGCTCAGGGCCTTGATCGGGGTGGTGTAGAAGCACTTCTGCCCCCGCTGCAGCGCCAGGTGCACCGCGAACTCACCGACCAGCGTCTTGCCCGACCCGGTCGGCGCGGCCACCAGCACCTGATGCCCGTCCTCCAGCGCCGCACACGCCCGCAACTGGAACTCGTCCAGCCGGAAGTCGTAGAGCGACCGGAACTCCTTGACCGCGGGATGCTCCTGGTCCGAGCGGAAAACGGCGTACTTCTCGGACGGGGTGCTCATACCCCCAATCTATGCGACGCCACCCCCAGAACCACGCCAGGTCCGATCCGGTGGCGCCGAAGAAGCCCCCGCCTCCCGGGGACACTCGGGGGGCGGGGGCCTGTCATCGGCCGTCAGGGGCGGCCGATGGGTACGGGTCAGCTGATCCGGAAGGAGTCGCCGTAGACCTTCCAGTCCAGCGGGGTGTTGAGGTTCAGGTTGCCGTTGCGCAGGAAGACCCGCTGGGCGGTGTCGACCCGGCTGGTGTCGCTGTGTGCCTCCTCCTGCTTCATCGCCCAGACCCGGGCGTCCAGGAAAGCGTTCAGCCAGGTGGTCTCGTTGCCGCCCTGGGCCGGCGGCTTGGCCTTGGTCAGGGCGCGCTTGCGGATGTTGCGGAAGCTGGTCGAGTCGCCGCCGTCGCCGTGCATCACGATGGCGTCGTAGTACATGAACTGCCCGAGTACGCCGACGCCGTCCGACTTGCCCTGGCGGACCGAGGGGTTGAAGTAGACCCGGTCCCGCTCGTCGTTCTGGGCGGTCTTGAAGGCGCTGTCGCCGGCGGCGGTGGCCCAGTCCCTGGTGTAGTTGGGGTCCAGCCCGGCGTGCGAGTCGGAGCCGTCGACGTTGCGCAGCGCGGGCAGGTACTTCGCCAGTACGTTGCCCGGCTTCCGCGCGGTGTAGAGCTCGACCAGGTCGAGCATGTCGCCGGTGCCCGAGCAGAAGCCGATGATGCCGGCCGTGTAGCCGCGACCGTCGTCGATGTCCTCGATGTACTTGTACTGCGCCTTCCAGTCCAGCGAGGAGTTCTCCGCGCTGGAGACCAGCTTCATCGCGATTTCCTTCTTGGCCGGATCGTCCAGGCCGACCGCGGCAGGCGCCGGTACTGCGCTGTGGGTCGCGGCGACGTCCTGGTACGGCTGGAACGGCGAGGCGAACGCGGTCGCCGGCGTGGCGGCGACGGCCAGGCCGAGCAGGACCGCGGTGAGGCGCCGGCCGGTGCTCTTCGGGTGCTTCGTGGGGCGATCGAGCACGATCTCTCCTTCGAGGGGGCGTCGAGAGGAATTCATCTGTTAGGAAGCTTTCCTATCAGATAAAGCTCGTAACGACCAGAGATCGAGCAGATTCGTTCGGTGATCGGATCAGGCGAAAACGGTCAGCGCGCCCGGCACGATGCCGATGTCGAGCGGCAGCGGGCCGAGGATCTCGCCGTCGCCGTACGCCGTCACCCCGGCCGCCTCGAGCCGGACCGACCGGCCGCGCAGCGTGTGCACCGCCGGGTGGCCGACATGGCTGCCTTTGGCAAGCTTCGGGAACATCTGCAGCAGCGTCAGCCGCGACACCGGCTTGATCACGGTGATGTCGAGCAGCCCGTCGTCGATCTCGGCGCCGGCGCAGATCTGCAGTCCCCCGCCGTACGTCGGTCCGGTGCCGACCGCGATCAGCATGGCGTCGGTCTCCAGCACCTCCCCGTCGACGGTGAGGACGTACGAGATCGGCGTGAAGGTGCGCAGCTCGGCCAGCGTCGCGAGGGTGTAGCGGGCGTTGCCCTTCGGCCAGCTCATCGCGTTGGCCCGCTTGTTCACCAACGAGTCGAAGCCGCCGGCCACCACGGTGGTGATGTACTCGTCCTTCGCGGTGGCCAGATCGACCGCCCTGGTCCGGCCGGTCACGATCAGCGCGGCCGCGGCCTTCGGATCCTTCAGCGGTACGCCGATGCCGCGGGCGAAGTCGTTGCCGGTACCGGCCGGGATCACGCCGAACGCCATCCCGGACCCCGCCAGCACCTGGGCGCCGAGGTGGACGGTGCCGTCACCGCCGATCAGCGCGACGGCATCGGCGCCGGAGGCAATCACCTCGGCGGCGATCCGGCCGACGTCCTCGGCGCAGGTGGTGGTGTACTCGTCGACGGTCAGGCCGCCGGTCTCCAACTCGGCCCGGACCACCGGCGCGACCCGCGCGCCCAGGCCGCGACCGCTGGTGGGGTTGACCACCAGCGCGATCCTGCGGGCCATCAGTCGGCCAGCAGTTCTTCGACCTTGCGGCGTTTGCGGCGGTCGTTCAGCTTGGCGATGATCTCGGCCGCGAAGAACAGCAGGCACATCGGCACGGCCAGGAACATCAGCGAGAACGGGTCACCCGACGGCGTCGCCACCGCGCCGAAGATGAAGATCGACAAGATGATGTACGGCCGGAACTTCGACAGTGCCGAGGCGGGGACGATGCCGAGGATGTTCAGCAGCACCACCACCAGTGGCAGCAAGAACGCGATCCCGAAGACCAGCATCGTGCGCAGTACGAAGTCGAGGTACTCCGGCAGGGTGATCAGGTTCTGGGCGAAGTCCGGGGTGAAGCCGATCAGGATCTCGATGCCCTTGGGGAGCGTCCAGTACGCGACCCAGAGGCCGGCGGCGAACAGCGGGGTGGCGATCGCCGCGAACAGGAACGCCCACTTCTTCTCGCTGCGGTGCAGGCCGGGCGCGATGAACGCCCACAGCTCGTACAACCAGACCGGGCTGGCCAGGATCAGGCCGAAGACCAGCGAGATCTTGATCTGGAAGGTGAACGGCGAGGTGACCGAGTTGAAGGTGAGCTCGGGCTCCTTCCCGCCGTTCTTGCTGGCGATCAGGTCCCGGACACCCTCGTCGAACGGCTTCTTGAGGAAGTCGAGCGCGTAGTCGTAGAAGATGTAGCCGAGGACCGACATCAGCAGGATCGCGAGCACCGCGATCAGCAGCCGGTTGCGCAGCTCCGCGATGTGCTCGCGGAGCGTCATCCGGCCCTCTTCGTCCTTCGGCCGGCGCTCTTTCCGCCGGCCGAACCTGACCATCGTCACAGGTGGTGCGCGGAACTCAGTTGGCCGTGTGCGTCGGCGGCATGCCGTCGCCCGGCGCCTGGCCGTTCACCTGGTTCGGCTGCTGCACGGGCTGCTGGCTCGGCGCCTGGATCGGCGGGTGAACCTGCTGGGACGGCGCCTGGGTGCCCTCGGTCAGCTCGCCGTCCTTCTTGCGGCCGGGACCGACCTCTTCTTCCCAGATCTTCTTCGACTTGCCGAGCTGCTTGACCAGGGCCGGCAGCTTGGCCGATCCGAACAGCAGCACGACGATCGCGAGAATGATCAGCCACTCCGCGCCCTGAGGCATTCCGATCTCCGGAACCATGACGAACTCCCTACCGACTTCTACTCGTGGCTCGACCGTGAGCGTCGATACTACGCCCGGGCGCGCGCGTCCTGCCCAGGCCCCGCGGGCCCGGTCTGTGACAGCGCGTCGTCGAGCTTGGACTGGGCGGTGACCAACTCACGTGTCAGTGCCTTGGTCTGGCCCCACAACCTCCGGGCCAGCAGCGCGAGGACCAGAAGCCACACCGCCACCACACCGAGGAAGAGCAGGAACCAATACATGCCCTGAGCCTAACCGGTGGACGGTGACACCCCCGCCTCGCAGTCCGTCGCCGGGGACAACGGTGTCGGAACGTGATGGTAAGAAAAGGGAACGCAAAGACCTCAGGGGGCGCGGGATGGAACGGATATCGGTCGCGGAGCGGCGAGTGCGGCTCGGCCGGCGGCACCGGCTGGCACCGGGGTGCCAGGCGAGCGGGCCGGTCGAGGCCGCCGAGTCGATGGTGGTGCTGCACGCGACCGACCCGGCCACCGTGCACCTGTCGGTCGCCGCCCGGGTGCCGGGCAGCGAGGTCGCGGGGACCGAGCGGGCGCTCTACGACGACCGGACCCTGATCCGGATGCTCGGCATGCGGCGGACGGTGTTCGTCGTACCGACCGGCTTCGCGCCGGTGGTGCAGGCGGCCTGCACGGACGAGATCGCGGTGAAGCAGCGCAAGTTGCTGATCAGGCATCTCGCCGAGGCGGGGATCGCCGCGTCGCCCGAGGAGTGCGCGGTCTGGTTACGCGCGGTGGAGGAGTCGACGGCGACCGCGCTGGCCGTGCGGGGGTCCGCGACGGCGCAGGAACTGTCGGCGGACGAGCCGCGGCTGCGGAGCCGGTTGACGATGTCGACCGACAAGTCGTACGCCACCCAGCCGTATGTGACCAGTCGGGTCCTGTTCCAGTTGTCGGCGGACGGGCGGATCGTCCGCGGCCGGCCGCTCGGCACCTGGCTGAGCGCGCAGCACCAGTGGTCACCGGTGGAGAAGTGGTTGCCTGACGGCTTCGGGGACAAACTCCGGGCCGACGACGCCCGGGCGACGCTGGCGCGCGCGTGGTTGGGCACCTTCGGCCCGGGGACCGTGACCGACCTGCAGTGGTGGAGCGGGTGGACGCTCGGTCAGACCCGGAAGGCTCTGGCCGCCGTGGAGGCAGTACAAGTGGAGCTGGACGAAGGCATCGGCTACGTGTTGCCCGAGGACGAGGCACCGGAGGCCGAGACCGAGCCGTGGGTGGCTTTCCTGCCTGCGCTGGACCCGACGGCGATGGGCTGGAAGGACCGCGACTGGTACCTCGGCGAGCACAAGGCGCGGCTGTTCGACACGACCGGCAACATCGGTCCGACGGTCTGGGCGGACGGGCGGATCGTCGGCGGCTGGGGGCAGCCGGAGTCCGGTGACGTCCGCTTCCAGCTGCTGGAGGACGTGGGCAGCGAGACCGCCACCGCGATCGAGGCAGCGGCAGACCGCTGGAGCTCCTGGCTCGCGGGGGTCCGCATCACTCCGCGTGGCCGCCGCGCGTCGCCGCTGGAGCTCCAACTCTCCAGAGGCTGAGTCAGGAGAGTTGGTCGTCGTACGCGGAGAGCGCCTCACGCGCGGTCTCGGCGATCTGCCGGCCCAGTTCCTGGGGGTCCAGGACCGTGGCGGAGCCGCCCAGGCGCAGGATCAGGCGTTGCAGCCAGGCGGTGTCGGCGACCCGGAGCTTGACGACCAGGGAGCTGCCGGGGCCTTCCTCGACCGACTCCATCGGGTAGTACTCCGCGACCCAGCGGGCCGGCGGTTCCAGCTTGACGGTGGCCAGCAGGTCGCGCTCCGACGGCTGGAACATGCCGTTGGACAGGTCGCGCGGAGTCGCCTCCGGCGGGGGCTCACTCGGCAGGTCGAGCAGCTTCGCGCCGGCGATCCGGTCCAGCCGGAAGAGCCGGACGTCCTCGGCCAGCCGGCACCACGCCTCCAGATAGCTGCGCCCCTCGGAGACCACCAGCCGCATCGGGTCGACATCCCGCTCGGTCGTCTCGTCGCGCGACGGTACGTCGTACGTCAGGTGCATCCGCTGTTTCCCGGCGAGCGCCTGGTTGACCAGGCCGGCGATCTCGGGCGCGGCCGGTTCGACGTGGACGTGCGCGGCGGAGCCCTCGATGGCAGCGGCTCCCTCCCCTGCGGCCTTCTCCAGTTTCGCGATCGCCCGGTCGACCGCATCGCGATCCTGACCGGCCGTCACCTCGCGCAGCGTCCGCAGCGCGGTCAGCAGCGCGAGCGCCTCGTCGGCCGCCAGCCGCAACGGGCGGGCCAGGTAGTCGGCGTTGTTGAGGTGGATGACTCCGTCGCCCTCGGCCGCGTCGATGTCGATCTCGATCAGATCGCCCATCTGCGCGCCGGGCAGACCGCAGAACCACAACACCTTCAGGTCGGCGATGATCTGCTTCGGCCGGACGCCGAACTCGGCGGCGACGTCGTCCACCCGCGCGCCGTCGTTCTCCCGCAGGTAGGGCACCAGCGCCAGCAACCGCTGCACCTGGTCCCGGGCGTTGCTCATGCCGGCACCCCCGCGATCGTCCGCAGCCTGCGCAGTACGCCGTCCAGCACGTCGCCAGGTCCCTCGACCACCGCATCCGGCCCGTACGACGCGATCTCCTCGGCAAGCACCTCGGAGTCGGCGTACGGGACGTGCAGCAGGTCCCAGCCCTCCTCGTACGGCTCGATCGCGTTGGAGCGGCGTCGCAGGCTCACGCAGGACCCCGTCCGGGCCCGGACCTTCGCCTCCGACGTCGGCCGCGGCGGCGCCAGCTCGCTGACCAGGGACCGCAGATCGGTGCCCTCGGGCACGGTGAAGGCGTTCGACGGGCCGACAGTTCTGACGTTCCCACCGATCCGCGACAGCCGGAACATCCGGGTCGCCTCGCGGTCACGATCGCGGCCCACGACGTACCAGCGGCCGTGCCAGGAGACGATTCCCCACGGCTCGAGGGTGCGGGTGGTCGAGGCCGAACCGCCGCTGCGGGTGTGCTCGAAGCGCACTGCCGTGCGGCTGACGACGGCCGACCACAGCGGGTCGAAGGCCGGCTCGGAGGCGCCGACGTGCGGCTCGATCGCGCTCAGCGCCGACTGGTCGGTCTGGATCCCGGCGGCCTTCAGCTTGAGCACGGCCGAGGTGGTCGCCTCGGCCAGGCTGGCGTGCTGCCAGACCCGCGCGGCGACACCGAGCACGGCGGCCTCGTCCGGCTCCAGGTGCACCTCGGGCAGCTCGAACACGTCGCGCCGGATCCGGTACCCGACGTCGTCGGAGAAGAACTTGTCGATGGTGCCCATCTCGATCGGGATGCCGAGGTCGCGCAACTCGTCCTTGTCGCGCTCGAACATCTTCTCGAAGGCGTCGTCGGCCTGACCGGCGTACCCCTCGACCACCTCGCGGATCCGCTCCTTGGTCACGTAGGTGCGCGCGACCAGCAGGCAGATCACCAAATTGAGCAGTCGCTCACTCTTCCGCGCCGACACCCGACCACCCTACGGGGTCATCGGTGCCAGTGCCGGGTTCCGCGCCGAACATCTGTTCGGACCCACTAAGGTCGGCCCTGTGATGCGGTGGCGTGAAGGAAACGTGAGCGAGCTCGGACGCAGCTGGACCGGCGCCCAGGAGCTGACAGTGACCGTCGGCGAGCAGGCAGTCCGCGCGCTGGCCTACCCGGACCTTGTGGGCTCCCCCGTGGTCGGTGACCGAGTACTGCTCAACGTCGGCGCTCTGGACCGGGGTCTGGGCACAGGAGGCTACGCACTGGTCGTGGCGATCCCCGACAGGCTGCCGGAGGATCCGCCGGAGACCGGGCATCTGGTCAAGGCCCGCTACACGCCGCTGCAGTCCATGGTGCTCGGTGCGGACGAGCAGGACTCGCCGGACCACGCAGTACTGCGGGATGCCGACGACCTCTTCGGTACGCCGGTGGTCGTGGCTGACCTCCACTCCGCGCTTCCAGCCGTACTGGCTGGAGTGTTCGAGGCACGGCCGGGCACTCGCGTCATCTACGTGATGACAGATGGCGGCGCGCTGCCGCTGGCGTTCTCACGCACCGTCTCAGCGCTGCGCGACGCCGGCTGGCTCGGCGGGACAGTAACCGTAGGGCAGGCCTACGGCGGCGACCGCGAGGCTGTCACGGTCCACACCGGCTTGCTGACCGCAGTACACGTGCTGGCAGCCGAACTGGTTGTGCTGACGCAGGGCCCCGGCAACTTGGGCACAGGAACCCGCTGGGGCTTCTCTGGCGTCCAGTCGGGTGAGGCAGTCAACGCAATCGGCACTCTCGGCGGCCGGGCGGTGGCGTCGCTACGGATCTCGGAGGCCGACCCACGTCCTCGTCACCGGGGCATCTCGCACCACAGCCTCACGGCGTACGGGCGAGTGGCGCTGCAGCCGGCGGACGTCGTCGTACCGGATCTCTCGGGTGAGTTCGGCGACGCTGTACGAGACGCTGCCGAACCGCTCAAGGCACGCCACCGCGTACTCCGCATCGGCGTCGACGGCCTGTACGACGCCCTGGCGGCGTCCCCGGTCAAGCTCTCGACCATGGGCCGCGACCTGGACGCCGACCGCGCCTACTTCGAGGCCGCCGCCGCGGCCGGACGCCACGCGGCCCGGCTGGTGGACATCCCTCCAGCTGCAACCCTAAGAAGCTAGACGCCCGCGTGAGCAAGTGGTCGAGTACACCACTTGGTGAACACCACGACTGAGACGATGGTGACTGCCGCGGCCAGTATCCCAGCGACGACGGTGGAACCGGCGGATGCGTCGAGTCGGTCCGCGAGGGTTGGGACGGCCAAGACCGATGCCACAATCGGTAGCGGAGCTACCCACCAGCGGTTCGGAGTCCCGTGAACCCGGGCGCTGACAGCAAGCAGTACAAGGTTGAGAAGCTGGACCAGAACGCCGAGCATGCTGCCGATCATCGCGCCGAAAGAGGCCCCTGTGAGCCACCATTGGTCCGGATCGTTGGCGTCGTAGGCGAGCACCCCACCGGCGACGGCCCCGGCGATCAGTCCGGTCGCAAAGCCCACGGCGATGAGTCGCCCGGCAGTGAGCAGTCGGGCGTCCGTCTGCCCTCGGCGCCCAGCAAGTTCATGAGCCTTCACGAGCCGTCTACCCTCCGCAATGGTCGGATGACTCTTGGCGCCATCCGAGGTTCACTCTAGACGGCCGGGTCCTTACCGCGGCCGCCGGGCGGCGCCCCGAAGCCGAAGGATCGACTCCGGAGCACCAGATCGCAGTACACCAGCACCTTGGTCAGTACGTTCCAGAGAACCCACCCATGTTGGCCCTGCGGCAGTTCACCGCCACAAGGCACTGTGGGCTGAGGTACGCCCGCCGGTAGGCGGTGGTGTAGCGAGGGTAACCAGCGGTGTGCCGACCCATGTAGATCTCGTGATTCGGCATCTGCTTGTGACTGCCCGACGTGATCGACCAGTTGCCAGAGCGCGTGACGATCATGGTGAAGACCGCCGAGATGGAGTTCGGGATTCCTGTGCAGAACGGATTCGTCGAATCCAGAGTGAACCGAAGGTCCGCTTTTGCCGTCGTACTGCCGGCCAACTTCCGAATTGACATACCCGAGTTGCTGGCGGTCTTGGTGCTGATCAGTTGCTTGTTTGAGGTTCGATAGACCTTGGTCGCCCCATTGACGTTCGACGTCTCGAGGGACGCGCTCGACAACCAGTTGACGCTGACAATCTGACGGGTCCGGTACGCAGTCGAGGTCTGCGACCAGGTCCGGTTATCACCACCGAAACTGTAGGCGGATCCGCTGTAGCTTCCGCAGCCAACCGGCGGAGCGCTGAGATACTGCTGCGGAATGAAAGTCTTGTAGGTCACCGAACTCTTGTCGATCGCCGCAACTGCCGCTGCGGTCTGCTCGGCTTCCTGCTTGAGCGCACTCAGATCCGAGCCAGAGGACTTCGGCACCGGGACATTGAGGCTCCAGGTGCGCCCTTCTCCCTCGACATCTTCTTTCGGCACGGCCTGAACGAGGTAGGTCGCCTCACTGCCGGGCGTGGCCGACCCGTCGAAGTAGCTACTTCCCGTGACCACACTGAGAAGCTCACCGTCGCGGCTCACCCGGTACTCCCGCACGGTGGCGTCCGATCCCCAAGAAAGTTGCACGCCTTCACTGGACGCCGCCCAGAGCGCGCGATCACGCGCGTCTTCCGCGCCGGCCAACGAGAGATCGGCGATCGTACTCGGCCCGGTCTTGGTCTCGAGGACCGTGATGCCGTAACTCTCTTCGACCGACGCCGACTTGGCAGCTACCGCGAAGCCGTCGACACTCCACTCGCTGATGCGCTCACCCTGCAGAACCCCTACCGACGCCCGCTGCCGGATAGCGTCCGGCCCGACCTCAGCACGCGCCGGAAGTGTCGAAGCCAGCAATACCGCCGCACCAGCCATCATGCCGAATTTCTTTAGCTTTGCCACAATTCGCTCCCCATGGAATACTCCGGCCGAATGATTTCAACCGCAGACGCAATGGAAAATAATCGATGTCAATTGCGATTGGGAAGGGTCTTTGCAGCTTGCTGCAAATCTGCACCGATCGGATCTGACCAATGGTGGCGGCGGCAATAGCGCCGCCACCATTCAATCAGTTTCGATAGTCGACTTCGAAGGCATCGTCCTGAAGACTGTTGCAGATTCCCTTAGACAGGGTCTGCGACCTGGTCACCCAGGGGCCGTAGACCCAGTAGGTACTGAAGGCACTCCTGCAATGCACTGCCGCCCGGACACGAGAACCGTTGTTCAGAACCTGACACTGCGCAACGCCACCGTTGTACTTTGTCGTCGGAGGCGTCATGTACCGGCCGACGGTGCACCCGATCGCCGCCGCATTCGCCGGCATGGCTGTCGCCACCACTGATCCACCAAGCGCCAGAAGCGCCACCGTGCCTGCACTGACGAGTCTTCCTGCCCTCATTTGCACTCCTCACTCATCACTACCCGATATTGATCTTGCACAGTCTGTGACAGGCGGCGGCGACAAAACAAAGAAACTGCAGGAAGTTGCAGAGCGCCGAAAACAACAACAGGTGGTAGCGGACACCGAAGTGTCCGCTACCACCTGACTGTGGAGCTAGGTTGCTGCTACTGCTTCGGCGCAGGGAACGCGTTCAGCACATCGATGACCGCGAAAGCGTTGGTCACCTTGCCTTTGGCGTCCTTGGCCGGCGGAAGCTCGACCAGCACGCGGCTGCCGACCGGCATACCGGCCAGGCCGTCCAGTGCGCCGGTCTCACCCTTGGGTCCCGGGCCAACCTGGAGCTTCTCGGTCGGGGAACCGGGCTGGGCCGGGGCCTGCTGCGACGCGGGCTGCGGGTCCCAGGTGCTGGCCTGCTTCTTGCCCGTGTAGTCGAAGACGACGTAGCGGCCGATCAACTGATCGCCCTTCGCGATCGGCTTGCCCTTGCCGGTGGCCAGGACGACCGGTTTGTTCGGCTTGGCGGGGGCCTTGGTGCCGGCCGGCACAGTGACCTTCGGCTCGGCATCCAGTGCGCCGGTCACCTTGAACGGGGTAGCGGCCGACGCGACCGGATCTGCGTCGAGCTTGGTGGAATTGGAGGCGGTACCGAACAGGTCGACAACAAAGATCAGCGTGTCGTCCTTGGTGATGCCCGCCTTTTCGTTGCCGCCGGCCGGGCCGTAGCCCTTGTCCGCGGGGATCGAGAGCACGACGCGGCTGCCGACCTTCTTGCCGACCAGTGCCTCGTCCCAGCCCTTGATGACGCCACCGACGCCGATCGGGAACGACGACGGCGCGCCGCGGTCGTAGGAGTTGTCGAAGACCTTGCCGTCGCGCCAGATCTGACCCAGGTAGTTGGCGGTCAGGTAGTCGCCCTTCTTGACCTCCGGGCCGTCACCTTCCTTGACCACCTCGGTCAGCAGCGCCTTGTCCGGCTCGCCTTCCTTGTGGGTCACGGTCGGCTTCTTGCCGAACTCCTCGGTCACCTTGATCCCGATCTTGCCGAAGTCGCCCCCGGCTTTGGAATCATCGGAGCCGCAGGCGGCCAGGGAAGTCCCCAGCGCCAGTACAGCAACCAGACTCAACAGCTTGCGCACGAACGAGCACCTCGAAAATCTCACGGCTGGGCCACGGCCGATGGCGGGCCCGGCCTGGATACACGGCCAGATGAACTCGCCCACCCTAGCCTGCGCGATCAAGCCGCACGCTGCCACCTCAGTCACCGTTCGGTCACGTCACGCAGCGTGCGGCAGCCACCGGCAGGCCCGATCGACGGACGCTGCCGGTGGCTGCTGCCGGCGTCACATGCTGGCGATGAGCTTTTCGACCCGCTCGTCGTGGGACTTGAACGGATCCTTGCACAGCACCGTGCGCTGGGCCTGGTCGTTCAGCTTCAGGTGCACCCAGTCGACGGTGAAGTCGCGGCGGCGCTCCTGCGCCCGCTTGATGAACTCGCCGCGCAGCCGGGCCCGGGTGGTCTGCGGGGGCACCGACTTGGCCTCGAAGACCCGCAGGTCGTCGACGACGCGGGTGACCGCGCCCTTGCGCTCGAGCAGGTAGTACAGACCGCGGGGACGGTGGATGTCGTGGTAGGCCAGGTCGAGCTGGGCCACCCGCGGGCTGGCCAGACCGAGGTTGTTCTGCTGGCGGTAGCGCTCGATCAGCCGGTACTTGATCACCCAGTCGATCTCGCGCTCGATCCCGGACAGGTCGCCGGACTCGATCGCCTTCAGGCAGCGCTCCCACAGGTTCAGCGCGCGCTCCACCGCCGGCGTCCCGAGCTCGCGGCGGTCGACGAAGTCGCGTGCCTTGGTCAGGTACTCACCCTGGATGTCGAGCGCGCTGGCCTCGCGGCCGTTGGCCAGCCGGACCTCACGCTTGCCGGTCATGTCGTGGCTGATCTCGCGGATCGCCCGGATCGGGTTGTCCAGCGTCAGGTCGCGCATCACGATGCCGGCCTCGATCATCCGCAGTACCAGGTCGGTGCTGGCCACCTTGAGCAGCATCGTGGTCTCGGACATGTTCGAGTCGCCGACGATCACGTGCAGCCGGCGGAACCGCTCGGCGTCCGCGTGCGGCTCGTCGCGGGTGTTGATGATCGGGCGGGACCGGGTGGTCGCGCTGGAGACGCCCTCCCAGATGTGCTCGGCGCGCTGGCTGACGGAATACACCGCGCCCCGCGGCGTCTGCAGCACCTTGCCGGCTCCGCAGATCAGCTGCCGGGTGACCAGGAACGGGATCAGCACGTCGGCGAGCTTGGCGAAGTCGCCGTGCCGGCTGACCAGGTAGTTCTCGTGGCAGCCGTAGCTGTTGCCGGCCGAGTCGGTGTTGTTCTTGAACAGGTAGACGTCGCCGAAGATGCCCTCGTCGTGCAGCCTCTTCTGCGCGTCGACGAGCAGTCCTTCGAGGATCCGCTCGCCCGCCTTGTCATGTGCGATCAGGTCGGTGACCGAGTCGCACTCGCCGGTCGCGTACTCCGGGTGGGAGCCCACGTCGAGGTAGAGCCGGGCCCCGTTGCGGAGGAAGACGTTGCTGCTCCGCCCCCAGGACACGACGCGCCGAAACAGGTACCGGGCCACCTCATCGGGGGTCAGTCGGCGCTGACCGCGAAAAGTGCAGGTGACTCCGTACTCGTTCTCCAGACCGAAGATTCGCCGGTTCACATCACCCACCCTACGACCCTGCTCCGACAATCGGGTCGAGTCACAGGCGCGCCGTCACCGCTTCGTTGTCCGGCAACCTTTCGCGATCGGCACGCATCGAACACTGGGAGTGGTGCTCGGCGACCATCGGGTTACGACGAAGGAGATGCGATGAGGGGAAGCCGCAGAGCGGTCTGGTCGATGGCGGGGTTTTTGAGCGGTGTGGTGCTGGCGGGATCGTTGTCCGTGGTACCGGCGGGTGCGGTGAGTACTGCGGCTGCGTGCAGTCTTTCGGTGGGGGCAGTGACGGCCGGTGGCGATCACCGCTTCCAGGGAGTCACCGCCGGTAAACCGCCCACGGCGAGTGCAGCGATGGTCCGCCCGAAGGACCTCTATCCGGACGGAGCCGCGCGGCTGCCCAGCTCGCTCGGCTTCGAGCCCGTCGTACCGGCCGGAGTGCAGCGAACCGGCATGGTGGCACTCGGGCCCCGGATGTACTACACGAGCTACACCACCGACGGGAACGGCGACGTCGTGCCCGGCTCGGACAGCTTGACGCTGATCGGCGGTGGGTGGACGCAGTACCACCGGTACTTCGAACGCAGCACGTACTCGGACAGCAGCTTCCTCCGGCAGAACACCTACGCCTTGGTGGGCGATGTGATCGCGCGCTGGACGGTCGGCAAGGACGGCTGGCGGTACTACACCACGTTCCCCGGCTTCACGTCGGTGAAGGCGATGACGCTGATCAGCCAGACCCGCACGTACGACACGTTCCTGGCTACCACCAACGGCGGCGCGCTCTACACGATCCGGGTCTCCACGGGAGCTACCGCGCCGGTGGTGAAGAAGGTCCGGGCGTCGACCTGGCAGGCGTTCGACGCCTTGATCGCGGAGAGGTGCGGCTCGCAGGGGACGCTGTTGCTGGGCATCGACCAGGACACCAAGACCGGCTACCTGTACGCCGTCGGCCACGGCAACGGCGCCGCCACGGTGATCCAGGGCCTCGGCAAGGTGCCCGCTACCTTCGCCGAGTCAAACTACTTCCGCTACTTCCTCCACACGCCCGAAGCCGGGCAGTTGTTCGGGGAGTAGTGCGGAGCTGAGCCACTGACCAAGCCCGTTCTCAGCGACCGGGCCGGGCTCGTTCACGCTCGAGCTACGCGAGAACGAGTCCGTTGGTGTGTGGCCCAGGTCCGGTTGATACGGGTCAGAGGCCGACGATGTCGAGCAACTGGCCGAGTTCCTTGCTGTCGAGCTCGCGGAGTTCGCCGGTGTGCAGGTTGCCCCGGCGTACCGGGCCGATCGCCGTACGGGTGAGGCGTTTGACCGGGTGGCCGATCGCGTCGAACATCCGGCGGACGATCCGGTTGCGGCCTTCGTGCAGGGTGATCTGGACCAGGGTGCGGCCCTTGATGCTGGACATCTCGCGGACGGTGTCGGCCTGCGCCGGGCCGTCCTCGAGGTTGACACCGTCCGTCAGGCGGCGCAGCGTGCCCGTCTTCACGTTGCCCTCGACCTCGGCGACGTAGGTCTTCGAGACCTCGTACGACGGGTGCGCGAGGCGGTGCGCGAACTCACCGTGGTTGGTGAGCAGCAGCAGCCCCTCGGTGTCGGTGTCGAGCCGGCCGATGTGGAACAACCGCTCGGACCGGTCCTGCACGTAGTCGGCGACGCAGGGACGGCCTTGCGGGTCGGCCATCGTGGTCACGACACCGCGCGGCTTGTTGAGCACGATGTAGACATGCGCCGTCACCGGCGGAATCCGCTCGCCGTCGACCCGGATCACCGACACAGCCGGATCCACCCGGGTACCGAACTCGGTGATCACCTGCCCGTCCACCTCGACCCGGCCCTGCCCGATCATCTCCTCGGCAGTCCGCCGACTCGCCACACCCGCCTGCGCCAACGCCTTCTGCAGCCGAATCCCACCTTCTTCTTCAGCCACGAGCAGCACTCTCATCCGTCTCACCACGGGCGACACCGTCATCGGTCTCATCCCCGCTCACTTCCACACCATCATCCCCGCCCCCACTCCCACCGCTCACCCCGGCAACCGCTTCGTCCACCCCACCAGCGCTCACGCCATCGACACCCGCTCCACCACCAACCGCTACTTCGTCCAACCCGCCAGCGCTCACGCCATCAACATCCGCTGCGCCAGCAATGGCGTCTTCGTCCAACCCAGCAGCGGTGACGCCGTCGACACCCGCCTCACCAGCAACCGCTACTTCGTCCAACCCGCCAGCGCTCTCGTCGTCGACACCCGCTTCACCGGCCACCGCGTCGTCTTCCCCGGAAGCGCTCTCGTCATCGGCATCGTCCTCGACGGCAACCACATCGTCGACCCCGCCAACACCTACGCCATCGACCTCGGCGCTCTTGTCCTCGACATCCGCGCCACCAGCAACCACTTCGTCTACCCCGCCAGCGCTCACGTCGTCGACACCCGCTCCACCAGCAACCGCTACTTCGTCCAACCCGCCAGCGCTCTCGTCGTCGGCATCACCCTCGACGGCAACCACCTCGTCTTCGCCGCCAACACTCACACCATCGACGTCCGCTTCACCAGCAACGGCTTCTTCGTCTACCCCAGCAGCGCCGACGCCGTCGACATCCGCCTCACCAGCAACCGCTACTTCGTCCAACCCGCCAGCGCTCTCGCCCTCGACACCCGCTGCACCGGCCACCGCTTCGTCTTCCCCGCCAGCGCTCTCGTCATCGGCATCGTCGGCGGCAGGTGCTGGGGCGGGCGGGGCCAAGTCGTTCTCCAGCGGGCCCGCGTCTTCCTCGGCCGGAGCAGACTCGGCGGAGGCAGCTGCCGCCTGCGCGGCCAGCTCTTCCTCCATGTCGTCCATCTCGGGGAGGTACGGCGCCAGTTCGGGCAGGTCGTCCAGGGACTGCATGCCCATCCGCTCGAGGAAGTACGACGTGGTCCGGTAGAGCGTCGACTGCGACTCGGTGTCGGGTCCGGCTTCTTCCAGCAGGCCTCGGCTGATCAGGGTGCGCATCACGCCGTCGACGTTGACACCACGGATGGCGGAGACGCGGGCACGGCTGACGGGCTGCTTGTAGGCGACCACCGCGAGCGTCTCCAGCGCCGCCTGGGTCAGCCGCGACTGCTGACCGTCGAGAACGTAGCGCTCGACGTACAGCGCCGTGTCCTCCCGCGTGTAGTACCGCCACCCGCCACCGACCTCGCGCAGGTCGAACCCCCGCCCCTGCTCGGTGTACTCCTCCGCCAGCCCTTCCAGCGCCGCCTTAACATCCGCGACGACCCGCCCGACCGTCCGCGCCAGCGTGAGCGCCGGCAGCGGCTCGTCGGACACCATCAAAATCGCTTCCAGCGCCCGCCGCATGGTGGCGTCGTCGATGGCGTCCGCAGCCACCACCACGTCCTCGTCGAACAGCGCCTCGACATCGCCCGCAACCGGTACGCCCACCGTCGAAACCCCAGCAGGTACGCCGCCAGCCTCGTCCTCGGCGGCAGTCTCCTCGGAGCCATCGTCGCCGGCAAACGCTGCGGCACTCGACACCTCGTCAGCGGTAGGCGCATCCTCGGAGCCTGCGTCCCCGGAGGCTGCGTCCCCGGTCACTGCGTCATCGGTCGCTGCGTCATCGGTCGCTGCGTCATCGGCGGGAGCATCCTCGGTGGGAGCATCCTCGGACCCTGCGTCCCCGGTAGGAACGTCCTCGGTGGGAGCATCCTCGGTGGGAGCATCCTCGGACCGAACGTCCCCGGTGGGAACGTCCTCGGCGGGAGCGTCCCCGGACGCTCCGTCCCCGGAGGCCGCGTCCTCGGTGGAACCTGCCGCTTCGGTGGTGGTGACCGACTCCAGTACGTCGGCTGTGGCGGCTTCGGACTGCGCCTGGAGGTCGGGGGTCTGGTTGTCGGTCACTGCTCCACCGTCTCGTGCTCCTCCGGCCCGGTTCCGGGCTCGGTGTCTGGCTCGGTTGCGGACTCGGGGGCGACCTCGGACTCCGGCTCGGGATCCGGCTCGGTCAGCAGTTCGCCGGGCTCGAGGAAGTCGGTCTCGTCGGAGACCACCGGGGCCTCGCCCTCACCGTCGGCCGGCGCCGCCACCTCGTCGAACTCGTCGCCCACCGCGATCTCACCGTCGTCGGTCCCGGTCCACCGGACCGTCAGCTCCCCCAGCGGCGTCTCCTGCTCGAACGACACCGCCGCCTCACGGAACAACTCCAGCAGGGCGAGGAACCGGCACACCGTCGTCACCGTGTCCGGCGAGTCCGCCACCAGCAGCCGGAACGTCGTACTGCGCTGCCGCCGCAACCGTTCGATGATCACCGCGGCCTGCTCGCGCACGGTGACGGCCGGCGCGTGCAGGTGCGCCAGCGAAACCCCTTCCGGCACCACCTCCCGCTTCGGCGCCAGCGCCCGGGCCGCGAGCTTCGCCAGCCCTTCCGGGTCGACGCCCAGCAACACCTCGGGCAGCAGGTCCGCGAACCGCGGCTCCATCCCGACCGCGCGCGGGAACCGCTTCGCCTCCTCGGCCATCCGCTGCTGCATCAGCCCCGCGATCTGCTTGAACGCGCGGTACTGCAGCAACCGCGCGAACAGCAGGTCCCGCGCCTCCAGCAGCGCCAGGTCCTCCGCGTCCTCGACGTCGCCCGACGGCAGCAGCCGCGCAGCCTTGAGGTCCAGCAGCGTCGCCGCGATCAGCAGGAACTCCGAGGTCTGGTCCAGGTCCCACTCCGAGCCGAGCGCCTTGATGTAGGCGATGAACTCGTCGGTGATCACCGACAGCGCGATCTCGGTGATGTCCAGCTTGTGCTTGCTGATCAGCTGCAGCAGCAGGTCGAACGGGCCCTCGAAGTTGACCAGGTGAACGTTGAAGCCCTTGCTCTCGGCCACCACCGGCGACTCCGGGTCAGGGATCCCGGGCAGCTCGATCGGTGGCTCCGAAGTCTCCGCGGCGTCGGCCGCGGCTGCTTCGGGAGCCGGGGCATCGCTCATCGCCCGGTCACTCCGGAGCCGCGGCCCGGAGGCGCTGCACCAGCACGGAGTCCGGTCCGTGGTCGACGAAGTCGGCCAGCAGGACGTCGATCGCCTCCCGGACGATCCGGCCGCGGTCGGCCGTCAGGCCGTGCTCGGCCCGCAACGCGAGCCGAGTCTGTTCGAGTCCGAGCAGCTCTTCCTCCGTCACGTACACGGTGATCTTCGTGTCGTGCCGGATCCGTCCACTGGACTTGCGGTCCTCGACGACGGCCGTGCGGGCCCGTCCGTTCGAACCGGGGCGGTCGTCGGACAACGACGATCCGTCAGTGGTGGTGCGCTTCTCGGGTCTGGACTGCCTGGGTGCCGCACCCCCGAACAGCTCGCTGGCACCTGGCAGACTCACCCGGCGGGACAACGCGCGAGCACCTCCTTGGCAAGGTCGCGGTACTGGGTAGCCGCAGAAGAGGACGGGGCGTACGTCGTGATCGGCTCGCCGACGACAGTGGTCTCGGGGAACTTGACGGTACGCCGGATGACGGTGTGGAAGACGCGCTCGTCGAAGGCCTGGACGACCCGGTCGAGCACCTCCCGGGCGTGCGTGGTGCGGCCGTCGAACATGGTGCCGAGGATGCCGACGATCTCCAGCTTCGGGTTCAGCCGGTCCTGCACCTTGCCGATCGTGTCGGTCAGCATCGCCAGCCCGCGGAGCGCGAAGAACTCGCACTCCAGCGGTACGACGATGCCGTTCGACGCGGTCAGCGCGTTCACGGTGAGCAGGCCCAGCGACGGCGCGCAGTCGATCAGGATCACGTCGTACAGCGGGATGATCGGCTCGAGCACCCGCGACAGCGTGTACTCCCGGGCGACCTCCTGGACCAGCTGCACCTCGGCCGCGGACAGGTCGATGTTGGCCGGCAACAGGTCGAGGTTCGGCACCTTGGTGGCCTGGATCACCTCGTCCGGGGTGATGTCGCGCTGCATCAGCAGGTTGTAGACCGAGATCTCCAGGTCGTGCGGCTGGACGCCGAGGCCGATCGAGGCCGAGCCCTGCGGGTCGAAGTCGATCAGCAGCACCTTGCGGCCGGTCTCGGCGATCGCGGCGCCCAGGTTGATGGTGGTCGTCGTCTTGCCGACGCCACCCTTCTGGTTGCACATGGCGATCACCTGCGCGGGACCGCGCCGGGTCGGCGGCAGTACGTCCGGCAGGTCGGGCAGCGGCCGTCCGGTCGGCCCGATCTTGCCGATCGCGCCGTTCGGCTCATTCACAGGGTGCATGTCCTCCGCGGTGAGCTTGGCCGTCGGCCGGGGCATCTCCGCATAGTTACTGGGTGGGGTGACGGTCCGGGGCGGAACCGGGGTCGTCGGTGCTGGTGGCTCCTGTGGTTCGGCGGGTGCCGGGGCAGGTGCCTCGTAGGGTGTCGCGGTGGGCGTGGCGGGCGCCGGGTCAGGGGTCGGCGACATCGGTTCCGTCGACGACGACAGGTGCTGGGTGCCCGGGAATGTCGACTCGTTCATGACTCGTCAAACCTTTCAACCGATACGGGCGATCCCAGCGACTGTAAGCGTGCATTCAAGCACTCTCAACCAGCCACTCCGCAGCGGGGTCGGCCGTCCTTCCGGACACGGGTGATCACTCCGCCAGAGTGACCGACCGTGACGGAATGATTGCACACCGCCGTTGATTTCGGCACATCGGCTCCCGGCGCGTCGGCCGGCCCGGCCGGGCTGCGGTCAGGTGGAGGTCAGCGCCCTCGGGTGCGAGGTCGCGTAGACCTCGCGGAGCTTGTCGACCGTGACCAGGGTGTACACCTGCGTCGTGGTGACGGAGGCGTGCCCGAGCAGTTCCTGGACGACCCGTACGTCGGCGCCGCCGTCCAGCAGGTGGGTGGCGAACGAGTGGCGCAGGGTGTGCGGCGAGATCTCCTTGGCGACGCCGGCCCGCTCCGCTGCGCGACGCAGTACGGTCCAGGCGCTCTGACGGGACAGCCGGCCGCCGCGGGCGTTCAGGAACAGCGCGTGCGACCCCCGCCCGCGCTGCACGAGGTCCGGCCGGCCACGCACCTGGTACGCCGACAGCGCCTCGCGTGCGTACGAGCCGACCGGTACGACGCGCTCCTTGTTGCCCTTGCCGCGCAGGAGCACCGCACCGGCCTCCAGATCGACCTCGTCCACGTCCAGCCCGACGGCCTCCGAGATACGCGCGCCGGTCCCGTAGAGGAACTCCAGCAGCGCAGCATCCCGAGTCGCCAGTACTGCGGGCTCTGCCTCCGCCCCGGCCGCCGCGGCGAGGATCCGGGTGACCTCATCCACCGACAGCGCCTTCGGTAGCCGCTTCGGCGGCGCAGGTGGCTTCACCGAGGTCGCCGGGTCGGTACTGGTCAGGCCCTCCCGCAGCAGGAACTTGTGGAACCCACGGACCGCCACGACGGTCCGGCCCGCACTGGAAGCGGTCAGTGGCGGGTGGTCGGCATCCCCCTCGCGCAGACGCATCAGGAAGTCGCCGACGACGGCCTCGGAGATCCTGCCGAGGCTGTCGATCTCCACACCCGCCAGGTAGGCGTCGTACCGGCGCAGGTCGCGGCGGTACGACGCCAGGGTGTTGGCGGCCAGCCCGCGCTCGACCGTCAGATGGTCGAGGTAGGAGCTGACCGCCCGCGTGATCTCCCGGCTCAGACCAGCACCTCGTCGAGCTTCAGCTGGTCGAGGCCGTGCGCCTCGGCCACCGGCCCGTAGGTGATGTGGCCGGCGTGCGTGTTCAGGCCGAGCGCGAGGCTGTGGTCCTGCTTCAGCGCCTCCCGCCAGCCCAGGTTCGCCAGCTCGACGGCGTACGGCAGGGTCACGTTGGTGAGCGCGTACGTCGAGGTGTTCGGGACCGCGCCCGGCATGTTGGCGACGCAGTAGAACAGCGAGTTGTGCACCTGGTAGACCGGGTCGGCGTGAGTGGTCGGCTTGGAGTCCTCGAAGCAGCCGCCCTGGTCGATCGCGATGTCGACCAGCACGCTGCCCGGCTTCATCCGCGAGACCAGCTCGTTGCTGACCAGCTTCGGCGCCTTCGCGCCGGTGACCAGCACGGCGCCGATCACCAGGTCGGCCTCGAGCACCGCCTTCTCGATCTCGTAGGCGTTCGACGCGACCGTGCGCAGGTGGCCCTGGTAGGTCCGGTCGGCGTCCCGCAGCCGGGCGATGTTGCGGTCGAACAACTGCACCTCGGCCTGCATGCCGAGCGCGATCGCGGCCGCGTTCATGCCCGCGACGCCGGCGCCGATGACGACGACCCGGGCCGAGTGCACGCCGGAGACGCCGCCCATCAGGACGCCGCGGCCACCGCCGTTGGCCATCAGGTGGTACGAACCGGCCTGCGGCGCCAGCCGGCCCGCGACCTCGCTCATCGGCGCGAGCAGCGGCAGTGACCCGTCCGGCAGCTGGACCGTCTCGTAGGCGATCGCGGTGATCCCCGAGTCGATCAGCGCGGTCGTGGTCTCCCGGCTCGCGGCCAGGTGCAGGTAGGTGAACAGCACCTGGTCCTTGCGCATCCGGTGGTACTCCTCGGCCACCGGCTCCTTGACCTTGAGCACCAGCTCGGCTTCGGCCCAGACCTCGTCGGCGGTGGGGACGATCCGGGCGCCCGCCGCGACGAACTCCTCATCGGGGAGCAGCGAACCGGTACCGGCCCCCTGCTGGATCAGCACCTCGTGACCGTTGCGCACGAACTCGTGCACGCCGGCCGGGGTGATCGCCACCCGGTACTCGTGATTCTTGACTTCCTTCGGTACTCCGACCTTCACAACTTGCCCTTCTTCCGTATCCAGGTGACGACTCGGGCTGAATGCTCTCCGAGTCGCAGCGGCCCACATCGTTGTGCTCCGCGGCCCGGGCGTTTCGAGGGGTTGGGAACGCCAGGTCGCTGCCGAGTGTACGACCGCCGGGTTCATACCACCCGACGGGTTGGTCCTGTCCGCCGCCGACGCGCAGGAATGCCGCGTGGCAGTCCCGTTAATCTTTACCGGCCTCTTTCCCGGCGGCTTTTTCTTAACCCGTTCAGCTACTTTCCGGTACCCCGCCGGGAAACCCCTGGAAGTTGATCGCCGAACAAAAACCGTGGTCGCGCACGATGGTTTCCGCCGCCCCGCGCGGCACCCTCGCCGATGGTTGCCCGGGCAACGAACGTTGAGTGCCGGCCCCGGGTCGGGGATGCTTGCAGCTGCCATCGTTGCCAGGTGAGGCGATCCAGGCTGGAATGGTGGTCCGCCCGCTGTTGCCGTTGTTGAACTGTGTCCGTTTTTTCAGGACCGACGAGAGGAGCACGACGTGGCGGTCGATCTGGGACGATTCGGGATCTGGCACCAGGCTGACAAGTGGGGGCCCGAGCTGGCCGCGGGGGTCGAGCAGGCGGGGTACGGCACGCTGTGGCTCGGCGGCTCCCCGCCCGGCGATCTGCGCGACGCGGAGGTCCTGCTCGCGTCCACCACCACGGCGGTGGTCGGGACCAGCATCGTGAACATGTGGAAGGACGACGCGGCCACCGTCGCGGAGTCCTACCACCGGCTGGAATCCGAGCAGCCCGGCCGGTTCGTGCTGGGGATCGGGATCGGGCACCGCGAGCACACCGGCGAGTACAAGACGCCGTACGAGACGATCGTCGACTACCTGGACGAGCTCGACGACGGCAAGGTGCCGGTGGACCGCCGGATGCTGGCCGCCCTCGGTCCGCGGGTGCTCAAGCTTTCCGCCGAGCGGACCGGCGGCGCGTTGCCCTACCTGACCACTCCCGAGCACACCAGGCAGGCTCGCGAGACGCTCGGCGCCGGGGCACTGCTGGCGCCGGAGCAGAAGATCGTGCTCGAGACCGACGACGAGATCGCCCGGGCGGTCGGCCGTGACTACCTGGCGACCTACCTGAAGCTCAGCAACTACACCAGCAACCTCAAGCGGCTCGGCTTCGGCGACCACGACTTCGCCGACGGCGGCAGCGACGAACTGGTCGACGCACTCGTGCTGCACGGCACCGCGGTCGAGATCGCCGAAGGGCTCAAGGCGCACCTCGAAGCCGGCGCCGACCAGGTCGTCATCCAGCAGCTGGGCAAGGAAGGACCGGACCTGCTGCCGGGCTACGAGGCGCTGGCCACGGTGCTGATCTAGCGCAGGATCCTGATTCAGCGCAGGGTGAAGTCGGCGAAGTCGAACCCCGGGGAGACGATGCAGGACACCAGGACCGGCTGATCCCCTGTCGGCCGAGCAGCTTGCCAAGCACCCGCCGGTACTACGGCCTGCGGGTGCTGGCCTGCCTTGACGTCAGGTCCCAGCGTGATGGCCTGCGGCTCGCCCGGGTCGTCCCCCGTGCCGCCGAGTTCCAGCGTCAGCGGCCCACCGCTGTGCCACAACCAGATCTCCGCCGACCGCACCCGATGCCAGCGCGACTCCTCCCCCGGCGCCAGCAGGAAGTAGATCGCCGTCGCACTGGCCCGGTCACCGTCGTACCCGTCGGGCCGGAACGACACCTCCGACCGCCACGTCTCCCGGAACCACCCACCCTCCGGGTGCTGCTCCAACCCCAGCACAGCTGCCAACTCCGGCCGCTCGTCAGTCGCCATGCCCAGACCGTAGCGGGCCGACCGAAATCGGCCGATCTCACGCTCCGGGGTTGCCAGGTAGCAGATCGTCGGCTATCTATTGCTGACAACGATGTCACGCCGCCCGTGAATCGACGTCGAAGGTGGGGAACCCCTTGAAGAAGTCCGCCCTGCGCCGCCGCGCGTCCGTAGTACTGGCTGGGTCCTTGATCGCAGCCGTCTCGCTGACAACCTCAGCACTTGCCGGGCCTAGTCCGGCTCCACCTGGCTCCAGTGGGAAGCCGCAGCCGACCACTGCCACGCCAGACGCCACGCCACCCGGTCTTCGCTCGGCCCAGGCCGTCGGGGCGTCACGGATCACCCAGAGCTCCGCGGACCCGACAGAGCACGTCGACCCGCTCATCGGGACATCCAACCTGGGCAATGTCTTCCCCGGGGCCGTCGCGCCGTTCGGGATGTTCTCCTTCAGCCCAGAGACGAGCAGGGGGAACGCTTACCGCACAGCGGCCCCCGGCGGCTATCTGTACGACGCCACGAGGATCCGCGGCTTCAGCCTGACCCACATGTCGGGCACCGGGTGTGCAGGTGGCTCCGGCGACATCCCCGTCTTCCCGCACGCCGGTGAGGTCATCACCTCTCCTCAGGCCGACGCCAAGGACGCTCTGTACGCCAGCACGTTCTCCCACGCCAACGAGGTCGCCAACCCGGGCTACTACAAGGTGGGGCTCGACTCTGGCGTCACCACCGAGCTGACGGCGAGCACCCGCACCGGCGCCGCCAAGTTCACCTTCCCGGCCGACAAGGCCGCCTCGTTGCTCTTCCGCACCTCGAACTCGCAGGTCGGCAGCAGCGATGCCCAGATCGCGATCGACCCGGCCAAGCGGACCATCACCGGCTCGGTGACCGCCGGCAACTTCTGCGGCTACCTCGCGTCCGTCGGGCGGCGCAGCTACTACACGCTGCACTTCGTGGCCGAGTTCGACCAGCCGTTCGCCAAGACGGGCACCTGGAAGGACACGACTGTCACCCCTGGCAGCACGAGCGCCCAGGGCGGTACGTCGTACGGGGCTGACGGCTGGATGCCCGCCAACAAGGGCTCCGGCGGGTACGTCGGCTTCGACGCCAAGACGGTCAACATGCGTGTCGGCATCTCCTACGTGAGCAAGGAGAACGCCCAGGCGAACCTGCAGGCCGAGAACCCGGCCGGCACCTCGCTGGAGAAGACAGCGGCCGCCACGAAGCAGGCCTGGCGTGACCAGCTGAGCAAGATCGAGGTCACCGGCGGCACGACCGCCTCGCGAACCACCTTCTACACGGCGCTCTACCACGCGCTGCTGCACCCCAATGTGTTCAGCGACGTCAACGGCGAGTACTGGGGCTTCGACCAGAAGAAGCACTTCGTGAAAGCGCCGCAGCAAGCGCAGTACGCGACCTTCTCCGGCTGGGACGTCTACCGCTCACAGGTCCAGCTACTGGCTCTGCTGGAGCCACGCAAGGCCGGTGACATCGCCCAGTCGCTGCTGAACCAAGCGAACCAGAATGGCGGCATCTGGGACCGCTGGACCCACGCCTCCGGCAGTACTGCGGTGATGACCGGCGACCCGTCCGCCCCTGCAGTGGCAGGCATCTACGCCTTCGGCGGCACCAACTTCGACGCCCGCGCCGCCCTGAAGTCGCTGGTGAAGGCCGCAACCGTGCCGACGGCCAAAGACCTCAGCTCGGCCGGCAAGCCGGTCATGTCGATCGGCCAGCGCCCGTCGCTCGACAAGTACCTCGCGCTGCACTACATCCCCACCAAGTCCAACGCGTGGGGTGGCGCGGTCGAGACGCTCGAGGACACCACCGCGGATTTCGCGATCGCCCAACTGGCGCTGAAGACCAACGACGGCCCGACGTACGACAAGTTCCTCCGGCGGTCGCAGTACTGGCAGAACGTCTTCAACCCGGAGAACGGCGGCTACATCCAGAACCGGGACGAGAACGGCGCGTGGCCGGGCTTCGAGCCGTCGACCGGGGACGGGTTCGCCGAAGGCAGCAGCGCGCAGTACACCTGGATGATCCCGCACAACCGGGCCGGGCTCTTCGACGCGATGGGCGGCACGGAGAAGGTCAACCAGCGGCTGGACGCGTTCTTCAAGGACGCCGACGGCAACTGGGCACTGACCAGGGCCGGAGCACTGCACGCCGAGATGGACAACGAGCCGTCCATCAACACTCCCTGGATCTACAACTACAGCGGCCAGCCGTGGAAGGCACAGGAGACGCTTCGGCAGGCCATGAACCAGCTGTGGAACACCACCACCGGCGGCATTCCCGGCAACGACGATCTGGGCGCCATGTCGTCCTGGTACGTCTGGACCGCTCTGGGCCTGTACCCCGAGGTGCCGAGCCGCGCGGACCTGCAGGTGGCCGCTCCGCTGTTCCCGAAGGCGGTCATCCACCGCGAGCGTGGCAAGTCGATCGAGATCAACGCGCCCGAGGCACCCGCGCAGTACGTGCAGAGCTTGAAGGTGGACGGGCAGCCGTCGACCAAGCCATGGCTGGACGAGGACGTGGTGAAGAAGGGCGGCAAGCTCGACTTCGTCCTGGGCGCTACGCCCAACAAGTCCTGGGGCACCGGGCCCAATGACACGCCGCGCTCTTGGCGGACCGGGGAGATCCCCTTCCAGACCTCCACCGACACGAGCCGGGTAGTGGTCGCGCCGGGGACCACCAGCGCTCCTGTGGCCATCAAGGCCCACCGCCTCAGCGGCAAGGCCACCAGCGTGAAGTACTCCGTGACCGCACCCGCCGGACTCACTGCGTCTCCTGCAAGCGGCACCTTCACAGTGGACCCAACCACTGGCATCGGCAGCGCACCAGTGACTATCACCGCAGCCCCCGGTACGCCGGACGGCCGGTACTCGGTCACTGTCGCTCTCCAAGCAGCAGACGGCACCGCACTCCCCCGATTGGGATTCACTGTCGTCGTAGGCGAGCCCAACTCCTTCTCCGTACTCCGCGAAGGCGTCGCGGCCTCAGACGACACTGGCGACCACAACGAAGCCGACTACGACGGTGGTGGCGTCAGCTACTCCCGTCAGGCGTTGGCAGCTGCGGGACTCGCTCCCGGCGCCACTGTCACCAAGGAAGGCCTGACGTTCACCTGGCCCGCAGTACCGGTCGGCGATCCCGACAACGTGCCTGCGGACGGGCAACTCCTCAAGCTGAACCTCCCGGCCGGGGCGACCAAGCTGTCCTTCGTCGGCAGCGCGGTCAACGGCAACCAGCAGGGCACGGCCACCCTGACGTACTCCGACGGCAGCACCGGCCCGGTCGACCTGTCCTTCAGCGACTGGACCCTAGGCGGAGGCGGCGACACCGTGCGCTTCGGCAACCTGGTCGTCGCCACCACGCCGTACCGGAACGAGGCGGGTGGCGGCAAGGACAATGTCACCACCCACATCTTCGCTACTGCCCCGTTCACCTTCCCGGCGGGCAGGACACCGGTTAGCGTGACGCTGCCGAAGAACCGCGACCTGCGGATCTTCACGCTGGCCACCGGCTGATCCCGATCGCCCCAGAAGGAGACCATCGATGAGAGCAACCAGTGTCATCGCCTGCGCGGCGCTGACCGTCGCAGGGCTGCTGTCCACCACCGGTACCGCGCTCGCTCAGCCCACCGCGACTGCGACACCGCAAGCAGCAGCTCCGCCGACGACCACCAACGGCCCGTGCGGCTATGTCGCCACTCCTGACGACCCGTCGCCCCGGCCGGTGTCGCTGCCGCCGGACCCCAAGCGCACCCCGGACAAGGGCATCGTGAAGGTGCTGCTGGCCACCAACCAGGGGCCGATGCTGCTGTCGCTGGACCGGGCGAAGGCGCCCTGCACGGTGCAGAGCTTCCTGCACCTGGCCAAGAGCCGCTTCTACAACTTCACCACCTGCCACCGGCTGACGCTCTACGACACCCTCAAGGTGCTGCAGTGCGGCGACCCGACCGGCACCGGTGAGCGCGGCCCGGGCTACTCGTACAAGGACGAGCTCCCGACCGACCTGCCGAACTGGCCGGGCGACGCCACCGGCACCCGCAAGGTCTACGCCCGTGGCACGCTGGCGATGGCCAACGCCGGCCCGAACACCAACGGCAGCCAGTTCTTCCTGGTCTTCGGCGACTCCCGCCTCCGCCCGGACTACACCGTCTTCGGCTCGGTGGACCGCCTCGGTCTCAAGGCGATCGACCGGGTGGCCGCCGCCGGCGTCAAGCCCACCCCGGAGACACCGGCTCCGGTGGACGGCAACCCCAACCGCAAGACCGACATCCTGCTGGCTCTCCGGCTGAGCCACTGACCGACAGAGCCACTGACAGCGAGCAATACCGAGAACAGCCGCCGGGACCCATCAGTCCCGGCGGCTGTTGTCTTGAGCCGCGGGCTACAGCTTCGGCATGCCGCTGATCGACAGAGTCGGCGTCAAGGACCGGAGGAAATCCTCGGCGCCGAACAGTTGACCGGCGGAGGCGACGCCGATGGTCCGGGTCTGTCCGGCCAGGATGCGCTGGACGGCCTCTACAGCCAGCGGTGCCGTGATGGCGTAGATGTCCTGGCCGTTGGCTGACGTGCGGCGTTCGTCGCCTCCACTGCGGACCACGACGTCCACTACGAACGTCTGGTCCGAGCGGCCCGAGCTGTCGACGGCCGTTGGCTCCGGGGTGTCCTCGTCGGACAGGTCCTTGGCCGCCTCGATCGACATGTACGTGCGCACCTCGGAGACCGTCAGGTGGCTCGGGATCGTCACCACGTCGGTCATGGTGAACCCGGCGATCACCTCTCGCCGCCCCACCGGATCCGGGAAGTCCCAGGCCTGCTGCACCGGCCGCTCGTCGTGGTACTGCAGCTCGCCGTCCCGGAAGCGGACCCGGCGGCCGCCGCGACGGTCGTGGGACACCTGCCCTGCGGTACGGGTGCCGGGGGTCGGGTGCCAGCTGTTCAGGCCGTAGGCGACGTGCACCTCGTCTGCGCCGGCCCACTCGCCCATAGCCGCAGTCGCGAGCAGGTCGCCGAGACCGCCGTAGAAGGCCATCGCCGGTACGACGGCAACGCCTGCCTCACGGGCGGCCTCCGCATAGTCGGCGAACATCGCGACGTTCGCCTCGATCTCCGCCGCGACATCGACGTACGGGATCCTGGCACGCAGTGCAGCCTCGACCACGGGTCCTGCCGTCACCGCGAAGGGACCAGCGGCGTTGATCACCGCTGCTGCTCCGGAAAGCGCCTGATCCAGCGCCTCAGGGTCATCGATGGCGGCTGGGCGAACGGTGAGGCCGTCCCACTCCGCGGCCAGTGTCCTGAGCTTGGCCGCGTCCCGCCCGGACAGGATCGCGGTGAACCCTCGCTGGACGAGTTCGGCGACGATGAAGCGGCCGGTGTGCCCGGTCGCGCCGTAGACCACTACTGCCTTCGCTGTCTGCATAGCTCAACTGTGGCGGCCGACCGGTACTTTCCGTGATGGTCCGAACGACAGCATGCGTACACTTTCGGACATGCACACGATCGCGCTGGCGACCGCCGGCCACCTGCTCCACTTCGAGCTGGGTGTGGCCTACGAGATCTTCCGGACACCTCCGGAGGAGATCGCCCGCGACGACTGGTACGACGTGCTGCTCTGTGGCCCGGGTCCGGTGACGGTCGGCCCGTTCACCCTTGACCCGGAGTACGGACTGGATCGGATAGTCACGGCCGACACAGTGCTCGTGCCCGCGTGTGCCGACGTCGACGTCGCTGCACCGCCGGAGCTGGTCGAGGCTATTCGCGCGGCTCACGACGCCGGCGCCCGAATCGCCTCGCTCTGCACAGGCGCTTTCGCGCTGGGCGCAGCCGGGCTGCTGGACGGCCGGCGCGCCACTACCCACTGGGCGCACACAGCAGAACTCACTGCCCGCTACCCAGCGGCCACCGTTGACCCGGACGTGCTCTACACCGACAACGGCAGCGTGCTGACCGCAGCGGGGAAAGCGGCAGCGGTCGACCTCTGCATCCACCTGATTCACCTCGACCATGGCGCGATCATCGCCAACACCGTTGCCCGCCGGCTGGTCATGCCCCCACACCGGCCCGGCAGTCAGGCACAGTTCGTCGCCACGCCCATGCAGCCAGCTGGCGACCACCTACTGGCCGGCCTGCTCGCCTGGGCCCAGGAACGCCTCGACGAGCCGCTGACAGTGACCGACCTGGCCCGGCAGGCCAACATGAGCCCCCGCAACCTCGGCCGCCAGTTCCGCTCGGTCACCGGCCAGACCCCGCTCCAGTGGCTCCTGACCCAACGCGTACGCCGGGCGCAGGAGCTTCTGGAGGCAACTCCCAACAGCATCGAGTCAGTAGCCGTCGCGACCGGCATGGGCACGGCCACTACGCTCCGCCGCCAGTTCAAGCGAGTAGTAGGTGTCCCCCCAGACTCCTACCGCCGTTCCTTCCGCACCTCCCCCGCCTGACCCGCTCAGTCCTTGGCGGGCCAAGGTGAGTCGGCGGGACGGAGGTTGTCGAAGCCGGGGCCGTTGAGGGCTGCCCAGGCGGCGAGGGCGCCCATGACGAGGATCGGGTTGTGGAGGTCGCCGGCCAGGACCGCGCCCACGACGTCCACCAACGGAGCCCAGACGGTCTCCATGTCCGCTTCCTCGTGGAGGCGGTCGTAGGTCTCGGAGGCCTCCGACAGGTCGCGGGCCAGAAAGATGCGCACGGCCTCGTTGGTCAGGCCGGGCGAGGTGAAGGCGTCCACCAGCACCCGCCAGTCGGCAGCCTTGGTGGCGGCCTCCTCCCAAAGCTCACGCTCGGCGCCCAGCCGGTAGGCCTCCCCCTGTACGTCGAGGAGGCCGGCGGGTGGCTCGAGCAGGCGGTGGCCGACCGGATGCCGGTACTGCCGGACCAGCAACATCCGGTTGTCCTGGTCCAGCGCGACCACCCCGACAGCGCCGGGGTGCACGACCACATCGCGAGTGAAGGTGTCGCCGCCGCCCAGCGGGACGATCTGGTCACGGCGGACCGAGATCACCCGGCCGGTCGAGTGCACCACCTCCGACGACGCGACCTCCCACGACTCCGCCGCATCGGCCAGCCCGGCGCCGAAGCGGAGTACCGGGTGGTCGGTCATCGCGCCTTCGCCGCCTCGACCTTGGCGTCGGCCTTGGCCGCGCTCTTCGCCGCGGGCTTCCCGGCCGGCTTGGTCAGGTCCTCGACCGGCAGCCGCGACTCACGCTGGCGAACCAGGGCGGCCTCGATCAGCCCGGAGAACAGCGGGTGCGGCTTGGTCGGCCGCGAGCGCAGCTCCGGGTGCGCCTGGGTGGCGACGAAGTACGGGTGCAGCGAGCGGTTCAGCTCGATGAACTCGACCAGCTCGTTGTCCGGCGACGTGCCGCTGAACACCAGCCCGGCCGCCTCCAGCTTGTCGCGGTAGGCGTTGTTGACCTCGTAGCGGTGCCGGTGGCGCTCCTGCACCGACGGCGCGCCGTACAGGCTCCGGACGATCGAGCCCTCGGCCAGGTTCGCCGGGTAGAGCCCGAGCCGCATCGTGCCGCCGAGGTCCCCGGCGCCGTCGACGATGTGCTTCTGCTCCTCCATCGTCGCCACCACCGGCTGCTCCGCGTCCGGGTCGAACTCCGACGAGTTCGCCTCCAGCAGGCCGGCCAGGTCGCGGGCGACCTCGATCACCATGCACTGCAGGCCGAGGCAGAGGCCGAGGATCGGGATACCGGTCTCGCGGGCGTAGCGGATCGCGCCGATCTTGCCCTCGATCCCGCGCACCCCGAAACCGCCGGGGATGCAGATCGCGTCCACGTCACCGAGCAGCCGCGCGGCCGCCTCGGGGGTGGCGCACTCGTCGGAGGCGACCCAGCGCAGGTTGACCTTGGCGTCGTTGTCGAAACCGCCGGCCCGCAGCGCCTCGGCGACCGACAGGTACGCGTCGGGCAGATCGATGTACTTGCCGACCAGCGCGACCGTGACCTGGTCGGCGGGGTGGTGCACGACCTTCAGCAGTTCGTCCCAGCGGGTCCAGTCGACGTCGCGGAACGGCAGGTTGAGCCGCCGGACCACGAACGCGTCCAGGCCCTCGCCGTGCAGCACCTTCGGGATGTCGTAGATGCTCGGCGCGTCCGGCGCGGCCACCACGGCCTCGACGTCGACGTCGCACATCAGCGAGATCTTGCGCTTGACGCCGTCCGGGATCGGCCGGTCCGCGCGGCAGACGATGGCGTCCGGCTGGATACCGATCGAGCGCAGCGCGGCGACCGAGTGCTGGGTCGGTTTGGTCTTCAGCTCACCGGCCGGCGCCATGTAGGGCACCAGCGAGATGTGCAAGAAGAAGACGTTGTCCCGGCCGACGTCGTGGCGGACCTGGCGGGCCGCCTCGAGGAACGGCAGCGACTCGATGTCGCCGACGGTGCCGCCGATCTCGTGCAGCACCACGTCGACGTCCGGGCCGGCCATCGCCAGCATCCGGTCCTTGATCTCGTTGGTGATGTGCGGGATCACCTGGACGGTGTCGCCCAGGTACTCACCGCGGCGTTCCTTCGCGATCACCGACGAGTAGACCTGGCCGGTGGTGACGTTGGCGACCTGGGACAGGTCCCGGTCGAGGAAACGCTCGTAGTGCCCGATGTCCAGGTCGGTCTCGGCGCCGTCGTTGGTGACGAACACCTCGCCGTGCTGGAACGGGTTCATGGTGCCGGGATCCACGTTGAGATACGGATCCAGCTTCTGCATGGTGACCCGGATGCCGCGCGCCGTCAGCAGACTGCCGAGGCTTGACGCTGTCAGCCCCTTGCCGAGACTGGAGGCGACGCCACCGGTGACGAATACGTGCTTGGTCTGCTGCCCGAACGAAGCTCTGTCCACGGGCTTTAAGGCTACCTCTTGTCAAGCAGTGGTCGCGACGAGACCCGCGTAGAGATGCAGCAGATTCTTTGCGACTTCGTCCTCGTCCGGCCATCCGGCCGCCAACTTCCCGCCTGCTGTCCGCATAGCGGCCGCTTTCGCCGGATCAGAAAAAACTTCCAGTACGCCGTCCGCGAGCCCCGCCGCGTCGCCCGCGGCAGCCAGAACGGCGCTGTCCTCGACCAGTTCGGGGATTCCGCCGACCGCTGTCGCCACCACCGGTACGCCGGCCTGCACCGCCTCCTGCAGCACCAGCGCCCGCGCCTCCCAGTGCGAGGTCAGCAGGAACACATCAGCCGCCCCCAGCAGATCGGCTACGTCACTGCGGTGGCCCAGCAGGCGTACCGGGAGGCTTTCAGCGTCGATCCTGGCCTGCAGGTTGTCCTTGAGCGGCCCATCGCCCACCACAGCGAACACCACGTCAGGCTGCTCGGCGGCCACTGCCGCTGCAACCGACAGCAGAGTCGGGTAGTCCTTCTGCGGAGCCAGCCGGCCCACTGAGAGCACCAGCGGCCTGTCCCCCACCCCTAACGCCTCCCGCACCTCCGCGGACGGCGTACGGACCTCTGGCAGCGCAGGAGCCGCCACTGGCGCCAGCTGCGCGTCGCGCGCTCCCAGCGACTTGGCGAGCTCCACCAGGTCGCTAGACGCCCCTAGAGTCAGGTCGGCTCCGCGCGCGACCAGTCGCTGCCCCAGCCGCATGACCAGCCCACGAGGCCCAGTAGTCAGTACTGCGTTGTGCCACGTCACCACGAGTGGCCTGAGCTGCGCCCGGTCGCGCAGCGCCGCAGTACCGGCTCGGTAGCCGTGGGCGTGCACCACGTCGCAGCCGCGCAGCCCTGCTGCCTGTACGACGACAGTGGCGTCGCCGAAGTCGAAGTGCTCCGCAGTACCGGGTGGGGCGCAGACGACGACCTCGTTGCCCGCCTCGATGAAGCGCGGCACCAGCGAAGCGACGTGCTGCCCGATCCCGCCCCGGGACTCCGCCAGCAGCAGGCCGATCTTCATGACTTCTCCTCCACAGCAGTTGGCACACCCCGGCGCAGCAGCGCGCGGGCATCCGGCCGGTCCAGTGCGACCGCGACGCCGACGTACACGATCACGACGGCCAGGCCGGACAGTAGCGAGAACACCAGAGCGCTACCCCAGCCGCCGTCCTCAGCAGGAAGCGCAATAAGCCAGCCAGCAGCTCCGGCGAGCACGGCGCCGACCAGTGCGGCAAGGGTCGCGCGGAGCAGACCGTCGAGCACTCGGGGTCCGGCCAGCCGGCGCAAGACCACCAGCAGCGCGACCGCTCCACCGACCATGCCGACCGACATGGCCGCCGCTAGGGCACCCACTGCGTCCAGCCCGTCCCAGCGCAGTGTCAGCAAGACACCCGCGACAGCGACCGCCAGCCAAGCCGCACCCGTCACCACGGCGACCTGGCGACCAGCGTGACGGGCGTAGAGCACGCGGCCGACATGCATCAACAGTCCGAAGGCGATGATCGCCGGGGCGAAGGCCACCAGACCGTTGGCCAGCGAGGAGGCTTGTGCGTCCTGCACCCGCCCGTCGTTGTAGGCAAAGATCCGGGCCACCGGAACCGCCGTACCCACCAGCAGCGCAGCGCCTGCGCCGCCGGCCAGCATCACTGCCCGGTTGGAGGTCGCCGCGAACAGGTCGAAGGCCGCCGAGTCGCGGGCGTCGAAAGCCGCCGCCAGGCGAGGGAACACGGCCGTGGTGATCGGCACCGCCAGTACGGCGTACGGGAGGAGGTAGATCGCGTTGGCCCAGGTGTAGACGGCGATGCTGCCGGCTGCGCCCCGGTGGTTGGCCAGGTAGGTGGTGACGACGAAAGCCAGTTGCTGCGCGACCAGTACGGCGAGACCTGCTGCTGCGAGCTTGCGCAGTACGGGGCCGACGCCTGGGTCCAGGCGAAGAGTCGGCCTGATCGGCAGGCGCAGCAGGAGCATGGGCACGAGCACTGTGAGCGCCAAGGCGAAGACGCCGGCCGTCGTACCCCAGGCGAGGAGGTCAGCGGCTCCGCGGGATGCCTGGTCGGCAACGGGAGCTGCTGCGGCGAAGAGGAAGTAGGTGGCGACCACTACGAGACTGGAGATCAGCGGAGCCACAGCACCGGCGGCGAAACGCTTGTGGGACTGCAGCACGGCAGTCGCCACCACAGCGATCGCATAGCCGAAGACCTGTGGCACGAAGATCAGCAACATCCTGGTCGCGGTGCCGGTGGAACCGCCGCACTCCGGCCCCGCGTCCAGCATCGCCGAGGTGTACCGGGAGGCGAGAAGCCAAGCCAGCAAGGCGAACGGGGTCAGCAGGATCAGCGACCAGGTCAGCAGCGCGCCGATGATGCGCCCCTGCGCCGCCCGGTCGCCACGAGCCACCGGCCCGGCCAGGACCGGGATCACCGCACCGGCGAGCGCTCCACCGACGACGATCTCGAAGACGACGTTCGGCAACTGGTTCGCCGTCGCGTACGCGTCGGCCAGACAACCGGCGCCCACCGTCTTGGAGAACACCAGCCACCGGCCGAACCCGACCACCCGCGCCAGAACGGTGACGCCTGCAACCAGCAAGGCGGCCCGAGCGATCCGCCCGCCCGTGCTCACCGGGGCCGTCGGCCCCACTGGTCGATCTTGTCCAGCACCGGGGTGTTCGCGATCACCTTGGTGAAGCTGACCTTCTCGCTCGCCAGGTTGAGCGCGACCACGGCACCCAGAGCCAGCACCTTCAGCGGTCGCGGCAAGGCCGACGCCAGCGCCGTGCCGGTGATGGCGCCGAGCCCGTTGGCCCCGCAGTCACCGAGCATCGAACGCTCGCCGAGATCCGACGGAGCGGCCGCGGCCGCGGCGCCGATCACTGCGGCGGCGGGGCCACCGGCGACCAGCGCGACCGGTGCGCTGACCGCCGTGATGCCCTTCAACGCGCGGCCCGGACGCAGGTCCAGCAGGTTCGCGAGGTTCGCCGTACCAGCGATCAGGGCGCCGTCGGTGAGGATCTCGACCGCGGCACCGAAGCCCTTCGTACGCCGCGGCAGCAGCGCGGCCGCAGCCAGGCCGGCGGCGCCCACCCCGAGGATCTTCACCGCGCCGCTCGTCACCTCGCCACGACGCAGCGCGGTCAGATGACCGCGGAAACCCTTGGTATCGGTCGCACCGGCAAGATCGTCGTACGCACCGACCGCCCCGGACACCGACCCCGCCAGCAGAGCCGCGGCCTTGACCCGGCCGTCCGACCGGCTCGCGGCCACACCTGCCAGCGCACCCAGCACCGCGACGGGACCTTCCAGCAGCGTGACCGTCTCGCCCCGGTGGTTGGTCCGCTCGAACGGCGCCCGGTTCTCCTTCGGCAGCTTCGCCGACGCGCGCTCCAGCCCGGCCGTCGCGGCAGCAGCGATCACCGCACCCAGCAGACCCATCTCAGTTGCTGCCCTTCACCATGTCGGCCGACGGCGCGACGCCGTTCTTCGCATCGACCCCGCCGTACTGCCCGGCCTTACCGCCGGCCTGCTCGGCCAGCGCGAAGACGACCGTCATCTGACCGCTCGGGAGGTCCGCGGCGTCGACCGAGGACAGGCCCTTGGTCGCGTCGGAGTCACCGCGCAGCGCCTTCAGCAGCCCGCCGTTCTGCGCCGAGGCGGGCATTCCGGCGACCACGACGCCGGCGCTGGCCGCGTCGAGTCCCTCGGCGAAGTCCACCGCGTCGTTGTACGACGAGTTGTCCGGGGCCGGCGTCGGCGGCTTGGCGGCGACCACCACGATCAGGCTGCCGCGGTCCTTCGGCGTCGGCTTCAGCGAGATCAGCTTGGCGCTGGTCAGGCCGTTGATGATCTTGGTCGACTCCAGGTCGACGGTCTTGGCCTCTTCCCTGGCCGCCACGCCGCGGGCCAGGATCATCCCGGCGCGCTGGTAGGTGTTGCTCTCGGCCGGGAACTGCAGGTCGCTGGTGACCAGATCGTTCACCAGCGGCTCGACCAGCTGACGCTGGCCCGGGTCGAACAGCTTGCTGTCCAGCGAGACGCGGGTGGTGACCTGGCCACCGGCCTGCTCGATCGACTCGACGATCGCGTTCGTCATGTCGCCGGCGGCGTTCGGCATGGTGACCAGCACGATCCGCTTGTTGGTCAGCTTGCCGTCGGTCAGCCCCGCGGTCACCTTGGCGACGTAGTCGTCGCGGTACTTGTCCAGCGCCTTGGCCTGCAACAGCTGCTCGCGCTGGTCCTCGACCGTGGCCCGGTCCTTGTCGGCCTGGGCCTGGACCAGGTCGCTGCCGGCGCCCTTCAGCGGTCCGGCACCCAGCACCACACCGGCGCCGAGGGCGAAGAAGATCGCCACGATGGAGACGATGTGATAGCGAAAGTCGATCACGTGAACAGCTCCCGGATCCAGTAGACAAAGTCGTTCCAGCGCGCCCGCAGGATCGACCACAGCACGTCGTCGGCGCCGATGGCGACCATCGCCACCCCGAGCGCGAACAGGCCGGCCGCGATCAGCGCGACCACCTGGAGGGTCGACACCCGGCTGCGGTAGAGCCGGCCGACGCCCTTGGCGTCCACCAGCTTCGCACCGACCCGCAGCCTGGTGATGAAGGTGCTCGCCATCCCGGAGCGCCCCTTGTCCAGGAACTCCACCAGCGAGTTGTGGGTGCCGACCGCGACGATCAGCGAAGCACCCTTGGAATCGGCCAGCAGCATCGCGACGTCCTCGCTGGTGCCGGCGGCCGGGAACTCGATCGAGTCCACCCCGAGCCGCTCCATCCGCTCCGAGCCCGGCGCGTGGCCGTTGCGGTAGGCGTGCACGACCACCTCGGCGCCGCACCTGAGCGTCTCGTCGGTGACCGAGTCCATGTCGCCGACGATCAGGTCGGGGACGTAGCCGTTCTCCACCAGCGCGTCGGCGCCACCGTCGACACCGATCAGCACCGGCCGGTACTCGCGGATGTACGGCCGCAGCGCGACCAGGTCCTCGCGGTAGTCGTAGCCACGGACCACGATCAGCACGTGCTTGCCGTCCATCGGCGTGTGCACGGCCGGTACGCCGATGCCGTCCAGCAGCAGGTCGCGCTCCTGGCGCAGATACTCCAGCGTGTTGGCGGTGAAGGCCTCCAGCTGGGTCGACAGCCCGGCGCGGGCGTCGTCCATCAACTGGGCGACGCTCTCGCTGTCCTGGTTGACGCCCTTGGCGACGACTTCCTCACCGCGGTACAGGATGCCGTCGTGCAGCCGGACCCGCTCGCCCTCGTGCAGCACCGAGAAGACCTCGCGGCCGACCCCGTCGACCAGCGGAACCCCCGCCTCGACCAGGATCTCGGGGCCGAGGTTCGGGTAGCGGCCGCTGATCGAGTCGGCGACGTTGACCACCGCCGCGACCTTGCAGTCGACCAGCGCCTCGGCGCTGACCCGGTCCAGGTCGACGTGGTCGATCACCGCGATCTCGCCCGGCTTGAGCCGTTTGGTGAGATTCTTGGTACGGCGATCGAGCCGGACCACCCCGGCGGTCCCGGGCAGTTCAGGTGGGCGTGCTCTCCGCAGACTGGGCAGTTTCATCGCTTACTCATCCTGCCATGTCAAGAGCCTTCCCCCCGCCTTTTGGGCGGCCACCTCCCCGGCGACGCGGCAAATCATCCTTTCGAACCACACCCGGTGGTCAGGACTTCTTCTTCTTTCTGCCCTTACCGTGACGCTGCGCGGCCAGCGCCAGCAGTTCCTCGGCGTGCGCCTGGGCGGCGTCGGAGTTCTCCAGGCCGGCCATCATCCGGCTGAGCTCCTTCAAACGCGCGTCGTCGTCCAGCGCCACCAGACCACTGGTGGTGACCGAGCCGTCGTCGCTCTTCAGCACCACCGCGTGACGGTCCGCGAACGCGGCGACCTGCGGCAGGTGCGTCACCACGATCACCTGCGCCTTCTCGGCCAGCTTCGCCAGCCGCTTGCCGACCTCGACCGCGGCCCGGCCACCGATCCCGGCGTCGATCTCGTCGAACACCAGCGTCGGCACCTTGTGCGTGTCCGACAGGATCACCTCGAGCGCCAGCATCACCCGCGACAGCTCACCGCCCGAAGCCGCCTTCTGCAGCGGCCGCGCGGGGCTTCCCGGGTTCGCCGCGAAGCAGAACTCGGTCTCGTCCGCGCCGAACGGCCCGGGGGTGCTCTCGTGGATCTCCACCGTCAGGGTCGCGTGCGGCATCGCCAGCCCGCTCAGCTCCTCCGACACCAGGACGCCGAGCCGGCCCGCCGCCTCACGGCGCGCGGTGCTGATCCGGTCGCCGAGATCCTTCAGCTGCGCGCGAAGCTCGGTCAGCTCCGCGGTGAGCTGCTCGACCCGCTCGTCGCTGCCTTCCAGCTCGGCCAGCCGGACCGCGGACCGCTTGGCCCACTCCAGCACTTCCTCGACGGTCCCCTGCTCGGCCCCGTGCTTGCGGGCGAGCGCGGTCAGCAGCGCACGCCGCTCGCTCACCACCGAGAGCCGGGCCGGATCGGTGTCCACGTCCGCGGCGTACGACGAAAGCTCGCCGGCCAGGTCGGCGGCGAGGTAGCCGAGCTCGCTCGCGCGGTCGGCCAGCTCCGCCAGTTTCGCGTCGTGCTCGCGCTCGCCGTCCAGGGCCTGCTTCGCCAGTGACAGCAGACCGAGCACGTCACTCGGCCGGGTCGACTCCAGGTCCTCGGAGGCCAGCGCGTCGGCCGCGGTCGTGGCCGCGGTCCGCAGGCCGTCGGCGTACGCGAGTCGCTCCTCCTCGGCCGCCAGCTCGACGTCCTCACCCGGGATCGGCTCGGCCTTCGCGATCTCCTGCAACCCGAAACGAAGCAGATCCGCCTCGGCCAGCCGGTCGCGCTCACGGGTGGTCAGCTCGGTCAGCTCGGCCTCGACCTCCCGGTGCCGCCGGTACGCCGTGGTGTACTCCCCCAGCGGAACCAGCACCGGCTTGCCCGCGAAGGTGTCGAGCGTCTCGCGCTGCTTGGCCGGCTGCAGCAACCGCCACTGGTCGGCCTGACCGTGGATCGCGACCAGGTCACCGGTCACCTCGGCCAGCACCGAGACCGGCACCGAAGCGCCGCCCAGGAAGGCCCGCGACCTTCCCTCGGACGACAACTCGCGCGCGATCAGCAGCTCGTCGTCGTCCAGCTCGCCGCCCCGGTCCTCGGCCTGCTGCACGATCGACCTCGGCACGTTGCTCGCGCGCCCCTCGACCCGGGCCCGCCGCACGCCGTGCCGCACCAGCCCGCTGTCGGCCCGGCCGCCCAGCAGCATGTTGACGCCGGTCACGACCATCGTCTTACCGGCCCCGGTCTCGCCGGTGACCGCGGTGAAGCCCGGATCGAGCTCCAGCGTGGCGTCCTCGATCACGCCCAGTCCGGTGATGCGGATCTCCGAGAGCATGTGCTACTTCTCCTCTTGGTCACTGCGGTCGCGCTCGGCGCGTCCGCGCCAGCCGAGCACCGGTAGATCGAACTTCGCCACCAGCCGGTCGGTGAAGGACGCCTCGTGCGCCCTCGCCAGCCGGACCGGCATCTTCCCGCGCCGGACCTGGATCACGGCGCCCGGCGGCACCTCCACCATCCGCCGGCCGTCGCACCACAGCACCCCGCGCCCGTGCCAGGCCGCGATCAGCTCGATCGACAGCTGCGAGGTCGGTGCCACCACGATCGGGCGGGAGAACAACGCGTGCGCGCTCAGCGGAACCATCAGGATCGCCTCGACCTCGGGCCAGACGATCGGGCCACCGGCCGAGAACGCGTACGCCGTACTGCCGGTGGGCGTCGCGACCACCACCCCGTCGCAGCCCCAGCGCGACAGCGCCCGGCCGTCGACCTCGACCATCACCTCGAGCATCTTCTCGCGGGCCGCCTTCTCCACGCTGGCCTCGTTCAGCGCCCAGGTGTCGAAGATCAGCTCGTCGTCGTGCCAGACGTCGACCGCGAGCGTCATCCGCTCCTCGACGGTGTAGCTGCGCTCGACCACCACCTCGACGATCCGCTCCAGGTCGTCGCGCTCGGCCTCGGCCAGGAAGCCGACATGGCCGAGGTTGACCCCCAGCACCGGCGTACCGTGCGGGCGGGCGAGTTCGCAGCCGCGCAGGATCGAGCCGTCGCCACCGAGCACGATGATCAGCTCGACGTCCTGGGCGGCCTTGGCGGGATCCTCGGCGATCTCGACCGGTTCGAGCTTCATCGCCTCGAACTCGTCGGTGAGCAGCCTGACCAGCAGACCGGCGTCGGTCAGCAACCGGTGCGCCTCACGGGCCACGTCGACGGCCAGCTCACGGCCGGTGTGCGTCACCAGCAGCACGCGCCGGGGCTCTGGCGCCGGGTCAACCACGGGGTCCTGCCCTTCACCGATGGACGCAGCAGCAGTCACTGCGGGCCGCTCTCGATGGCGGTCCGGAGCATCGTCTCATCGAGGGGCGGGGCCGTACGCCGTATCCACAGGAAGTATTCGACATTTCCTGACGGACCGGGCAACGGACTGGCCGCCACGCCGGCCACGCCCCAGCCCAGACCGGCCGCCTTCGCGGCCACGCCACGGACGGCGTCGGCCCGCAGTACCGGGTCACGGACGACGCCGCCCTTGCCCAGCCGCTCCTTGCCGACCTCGAACTGCGGCTTGACCATCAGCACCAGGTCGCCCTCGGGGTCGACCACGGCCAGCAGCGCGGGCAGCACGATCGTCAGCGAGATGAAGCTGAGGTCGCTGACCACCAGCTCGACCGGTTCGCCGCCGATGTCGTCCAGGGTGAGCGTGCGGACGTTGGTGCGGTCCATCACGGTGACCCGCTCGTCGGTCTGCAGCGCCCAGACGAGCTGGCCGTAGCCGACGTCGACGGCGATCACGCCGGCCGCGCCGTTCCTGAGCAGGACGTCGGTGAACCCGCCGGTGGACGCGCCCGCGTCCAGGCAGCGGCGGCCCTTCACCTGTACCTCGCTGAACGCGGCCAGCGCGCCGACCAGTTTGTGCGCGCCTCGCGACGCGTACCCCGGGTCGTCAGTCTCGGACGTGTCGACCAGGATCGCCGCGTCCGTACCCACGCCCGTAGCCGGCTTGGTGGCCACCGTCCCGGCGACCTTGACCTTGCCCGCCAGCACGAGTTCGCTGGCCTGATCCCGCGACCGTGCCAGCCCACGCCGTACCAGCTCGGCATCCAGCCGGGAGCGCTTCACTCCTTTAGCCATGGACCCTCGCGGTCACTCAACTCCGGTCGCCACGGTCGGCGTCCGCCTCCACCAGAGCACTCTGCAGCCGCTCGTGCAGATCCGCGTAGACCTCGGCATGCTCCTCCACCGGCCGCTCCCGCAGCTCGTCCAGCCGCGCCATAGTCTCCTCGACCAGCGGGTGCAAACCGTCTTCCCGCTCGTCGCTGACAGCAGTCGCTGCGGTGGTCGCAGGAGTCGCCGCTGGAGCAGGAGTTGCCAGGCTCGGAGCCGCAGGAGTCGGTGCCGGAGTCGCTGGCTGCGGAAATGTCTGCGGCCGCGGGAACGCCTGACCAGGAGTCGGCGCGGCAGGCCGCGGACTGGCAGGGGCATCGGATCGCGAGTACTGCGAGCCGTCCGACCGCGACTGCTCCTGCGAGCCAGCTCGCGAGTACGGCGACGTCTCCGCCTGCGAGTGCTGGGTGCCTGGCCGAGCGTGCTGCTGAGCGTCGGCTCGCGAGACCAGGCTCTCCGGCCGCGACTGCTGCTGCGCCTCCGGTCGCGCGTGCTGGCTCTCCGGCTGCGACTGCTGCGGCGAACCGGCTCGCGAGTACGGCGACGTCTCCGCCTGCGAGTGCTGGGTGCCTGGCCGAGGGTGCTGCTGAGCGTCGGCTCGCGAGACCTGGCTCTCCGGGCGCGACTGCTGCTGCGCCTCCGGTCGCGCGTGCTGGCTCTCCGGCTGCGACTGCTGCGGCGAGTCGGATTGCGGGTGCTGGTGTGCAGGGGCGCTCGGTAGGGGACTTGCTGGTTGTTCAGGCTCGTCGTACGACTCCTCCGGACCGTCGTCCACGAAGGAGTGCCGGGTCGGCTCGTCGAGGGAGGCCTCGAAGGCTTGCTCGGTGTCGTCCGCCGTACCGAAATCCGGTTCCGGCTCAGGAGTGGGATCGCCGTAGACCGTGAAACCGGCCAGCAACGGATCAGTGTGCGGGCGGCCCTGCAGCGTCGGGTTGACCCACGCGCTCGGGCGATCGGGCTCGTACCGCGAACCGGTCCGCGAGTCCGGACCGGGCTCGGCGTCGTAGTCGGGTTCGCTGCTCTCGCCGGGCTCGGGCACGTGCCCTGGCTCGACGTCGGGGTCGACCGCCGGGGGGAACTGCTCGCCGGGGTAGTCGGTCACGTCACGCCTTCTTCGCCGGGGCCTTCTTGGCCGTCTTCTTCGCCACCGTCTTCTTGGCGGCAGACTTCTTCACGGCAGCCTTCTTCGCCGGCGGCACCGCGACGGCGGCTTCCTTGACCGGCGGCACCGCGACTGCCTTCTTGGCAGCGGCCTTCTTCGCCGGAGCCTTCTTGACCGGCCCGTCCGTCGAGGCCGGAGCCGACGCCGTGGCAGCGAAAGTCGCCGCCACCAACGCGTCGTTGGCATCGGCCAGCTCGCGCTCCAGCCCGTCGACCCGCCGGCTCAGCGCCGCGACCTCCTCGGACCGGACGAACCCGAGCCGCGCCACCGCGCCCTCGACCTCGTTGGCCACGATCGCCTGCAGCAGCTGGCGATTGCTCTTGCTGGTGGCAACGATCTCCTCGGCCAGGTCGCTCACCTTGGTGGTCACACCGGACGTCAGCGCGTCCGCGCCGCTCTGCTGCAGCAACGCCTTCGCGGCCTGCTGGGCCCGCTGCTTCGTCACCTCGGTCAGACCGTTCGCGAGCTGAACGTAGCCACGCAGTGCATCCATCACCATGAGAGAAACCTCCGTTGATCTCGGCCCTGCTCCGCCACCCCGGTCAGGCCTGGTACCAGCAACGGTATCGCGCCCGTCCCGCATTACCAGCCCACCCATGCCTGCAGCAAGAGGGCTATTTGCTCAGACCCACCCGGTGCAACGCCTCGTCGATCGTGATCGACCCCGGCTCCGGCGCCCGCTTCGGCAACGGCCGCCGCGCCCGGGACGCGCCCTTGGCCGCCGTCTTCGCAGCCGGCTTGGCCGGTGCGTCCACCGCGGCCCAGGTCGCCGACAGGATCGCCCGCAGTCCGTCGTACGGTTCGCCCTCACCGGTGACCGCGACTGCCCCGTCGACGACCGAAGCGGTCCAGCCCTCGCACGTGTGCTTGGCGCCGTCGACCGTCACGCCCGGGTGTTTCTCCCGCAGCGCGCCGAGCCCAGCCCCGATGTACGTCGGCCGCTCGTTCTTCGGCGCCGCCGCCAGATCATGCGCATCGTGTACGCCGGTAGCGACCCACAGACTCGCGATTCCCACGGCGTGCGCACCGGCGATGTCGGAGTCCAGCCGGTCCCCGATCATCAACGGGTTCTTCGCCTCGAGCCGCTCGATACTCGTCTCCAGCAACGGCGTCTCGGGCTTGCCCGCCACGATCGGATCCACCTCGACCGCGGCCCGCACGGCCTGCACCAGCGTCCCGTTGCCCGGCGCCTTGCCGCCTGCCGTCGGGATGGTCAGGTCGAGGTTCGTCGCGTACCACTTCGCGCCCTCGTTGATCGCGTGCGCGCCGTCCGCGAGCATCACCCAGTTCACGTCCGGGTGGAAGCCCTGGACCACGGCGACCGGATGCGCGTCGCTGCTCCGGACCGGTCGCAGTTCGTACTCCTCCAGCGCCGAAAACAGCCCCTCGCCACCGACCACGAGGACCGGTGAACCCTTCGGGAACTCCTTGGCGATCAGCTTCGCCGCCGCCTGTGCGGAGGTGACGACGTCGTCGGCGATCACGTCCAGCCCGAACGACGCGAGGTGCTCGGCGACCACCGAGGCCGGCCGGCTGGCGTTGTTGGTGATGTACCCGATCCGCAGGCCGTCCTTGGCCGCCTTGCGCAGGTTCTCCGGTGCGTCCGGCACGGGGTCCGGGCCGACGTACACGACGCCGTCCAGGTCCAGCAGCGCTACGTCGTACCGGCCGGCGAGCGGTTCGTCACACGGCGACAGTGGAGCGGGCGATTCCGGTGCCTTGGTCATGCTTCCCCCCGTACGATCTGGCCCATGTCAGATGTGTCCGCCGGCGTACTGCGGCTCGAGCCGCTGCGGGCCTGGCGCTTCGTCGCGGGCAAGGTGAGCGCACTCGGCGCGGTCACCTCGCCGCCGTACGACGTACTGGAACCCGCTATCGTCCGGCGGCTGACTGACTCTGATCTCCACAACATGGTGAGGCTCATCCTTCCACGCGATCCCGAGCTCGGTCCCGGCCGGTACGACGAGCCCGCGCGCAGGCTGGCCGACTGGCAGCATCGGGGGGTGGTGATCCAGGACCGGACGCCCGCGCTCTACGTGTACGAACAGCAGTTCCAGGGCGCCGTGCTGTGCGGTCTCGTCGGATCCCTCGGGCTGGATCCCGCTCGTCGGGTGGTGCTGCCGCACGAAGACGTGATGCCGCACTGGGTCGACGACCGGTTGGAGCTGATGGAGGCCACGGACGCCGATCTGGAACCGATCCTGCTCGCCTACAACGGCGGCCGGGTGGCCGGTGACGCCGTCGACGAGGCCCGGACGGGTGAGCCGTGGCTGGTCGCCGACACCGAGAACGGCGCGCATCACCGGATCTGGCGCATCGATGATCCCGAGACCCTCAGCGGTATCGCGAAGGAACTGGCGGCCCACGAGGCGCTGATCGCCGATGGTCACCACCGCTACGCGGCGTACCTGGAACGCAATCGGCGCGAACCGGGTCGTGACGGCACACAAGTCGGCCTGGCCATGCTGGTCGACAACAACCGGCACCCGCTGACGCTGGACCCGATCCATCGCGTCGTACCGGGGCTGACCCTCGAGGTGGTGTCTTCCCGCACGCCGTCCGGCTGGCAGGTGCTGCCTGGCCGAGTGGAGGGCGTGCCAGACCGCATCGCCATCACTGACGGGACCTCCTGGGTGACGTTGCAGTCCACGGAGGGGCAGGTGACTCCGACGGTTGCCCTGCTCCATCAGGAGCTGCTGCCGGCTTGGGGGGTGCCTACTGATGAGGTCACCTTCCACCACGCGCTTGCTGACGCAGTAGCTCTCGCCGGGCCACAGCAGGCGACCGTGGAACTGGTGGCGCCTCTCCTGGATCAGGTGCTCAACTCGGCTGTGCGCGGAGTCGTGCTGCCGCAGAAGGCGACCTCGTTCGGCCCCAAGCCGCGGGTAGGCCTGCTGTTCCGGATGCTCAGCTAGTTCCTGGACAACGACGAACGGCCCGGGCAGGCAGCAGATTTCTCCACCACCCACCCGGGCCGTCCCAGTCGGTCAGCCGGCTGAATCCGCCCTACGACTTCTCACCGTTCTCCGGCACCTCGGCGTCATCGGCGTCATCGGCGTCATCGGCGTCATCGGCGTCATCGGCGTCATCGGCGTCATCGGCGAGGAGGGTCTCGTCCTCGTCCGCCGTGTCAAGCTCCGACTCGTCGTCCGCGACCAATTCGTCGTCGTCGGTCAACTCGTCCGAGTCGTCCTCCGCCGCGTCGGTGTCGTCACCGAGCACCTCGACGATGACGTCGTCCTCGTCCTCGTCATCCAGATCGGTGAACGTCAGCCCCTCCAGCTCGGCCGCACGCTCAGCCGCACCGGTCGAACCATCCTGATCCGCACCAGCCGCCCGGTGGAACCAAACCAGCGCGTCCTCGGTCCGCCCAGCCTCCGCCAGCGCATCGGCGTACGCATAACGCAGCCGCGGCAACCACTCCGCGCGCGTCCGCTTCGTCAGCTCCGGAATCTCCAGCGTCTGGATCGCCGCCGCCGTCTGCCCCATGTCACGCCGGGCACCGGCCGCCACGATCAGCATCTCGATCTGCGAACCCTCTTCCAGATCGATCACCTGCTTCTCCCGCGACAACGCCAGCGCCTTCTCCGGCCGGCCGAGCGCCCGCTCGCAGTCCGCCATCGCCGGCAGCACCTCGTGGTTGCCCGTCATCCGCCGTACCGCACGGAACTCGGTCAGCGCCTCGTCGTAGTGCTCGGACAGGTACGCCGTGATCGCCACAGCTTCCCGTACGCCGCCCAGTCGCGCCGCCAGCCGCCGCGCCGTCTTGGCGTGCGCGTAAGCAAGCTCCGGGTCGTTCTCCAGCAACTGTCCGGACGCCACCAGGTGCTGCGCGACCAGGTCGGCCAGCGTGCGCGGCAACGACCGAAGCTCGGCCTTCACGCCACGGTCAAGCTCCGCACCGGTGATACCGGCCGGGATGACCGGGTCGTCCTTGCGCGGACCGACTCTCTCTTCGTCGTCCCGCCCGACGCCACGTCCACCGCGCTCCCGCTCGTTCCGCCCACGGCCACCGCGCTCCTCGCGACGAGGCCCGGACCGGTCATCACGACGCGGCCCACGGTCGTCCCGCTGCGGCGCCGCACTCTGGTACCCGGTCCGCTCGTCACGCCGCGGCACAGAGCCGGTGCGGTCATCGCTCCGCGGCCCGGTCCGCGCACCACCCTTGAACCCGGTCGGCCGCCCATCGCGCGGCGGCACACTCCGCTGCCCACCCTGGTATCCACCAGTCCGCGGCGCACTCCGGTCATCCCGCCCAGCACCACGAGGCGCCCCACGGTCATCGCGCCGAGGCGCACTGCGCTCGTCACGGCTGTACCCACCACGGTCGTCACGCTGGGGCGCACTGCGGGGCGCACCACGGTCGTCACGGTTGTACCCGCCACGGTCATCGCGCTGCGGTGCACTGCGGGGCGCACCACGGTCGTCACGGTTGTACCCGCCACGGTCATCGCGCTGCGGTGCACTGCGGGGCGCACCACGGTCATCGCGGTTGTACCCCCCACGGTCGTCCTGACGCGGCGTGCTGCGGTCATCCCGCCCGTAGCCACCCCGGTCATCACGACGCGGAGCGCTACGGTCGTCACGACCGGCGCCACCACGGTCATCGCGCCGAGGCGCACCACGGTCGTCACGGTTGTACCCGCCACGGTCATCACGCTGCGGCGCACTGCGAGGCGCACCACGGTCATCGCGGTTGTACCCGCCACGGTCATCGCGCTGCGGCGCACTGCGGTCGTCACGGTTGTAGCCACCGCGGTCGTCGCGGCGCGGGGCGCTGCGGTCGTCGCGGTTGTAGCCGCCACGGTCGTCTCGCGGGGCACCACGATTGTCGCCGCGCGGCGCGGAGCGGCCGTCGGAGCCTAGACCCGAACGGCTGTCGCGGTTGTACCCACCACGGTCATCACGCTGCGGCGCACTGCGGTCGTCACGGTTGTAGCCACCGCGGTCGTCGCGACGCTGCCCACGGTCGTCACCACGCTCCGGCAACTGCCCACGGAACGGATCGCGACCCGGGTCACCCTTGTCGTCCCAGCGCGTGTTCCGCTTGGGAGCCGGCTTGTCGTCCCGCCGCGGCCCACCGCCGTAGCCGCCACCGCCGGCACCACGCGGGCCACCACTGGAGCTACCACCACGAGGACCACCGGTCGACCCACCACGAGGCGCCCCAGAAGAGCTGCCACCGCGCGGACCACCGGATGAACTACCGCCGCGGGGCCCACCCGAAGAACTGCCGCCGCGAGGCGCACCTGACGAGCTGCCGCCCCGAAAACCGCCGGAGCCCGATCCTCCGGAGCTGGATCCACCAGAGCTCGACCCGCCGGAGCGAGGACCTCCAGTGCTTCCGGACCGTCCACCGCCGGCACGACCCGATCCGCCGGACGAACCACGGCCAGAGCGATCGCCCGGGCCAGAGCGGGGGTTGCGAGGTGGCGTAGCCACGGTGACTCCTATCGGTCGTACGAGAAAAAACGGCGCTCAGACAAAAGTACAGGCACATGCATTAAGGGCCACCCAGTGGATGGGTGGCCCTTAACAGTGTGAATGTCCGGCGACGTCCTACTCTCCCACGACCTACCGGTCGCAGTACCATCGGCGCTGTCAGGCTTAACTTCCAGGTTCGGAATGGAGACTGGGTGTTTCCCTGACGCTATGGTCACCGTAACTCTATAGAAATATCAACCAACCACACCTCGTCACCGTGCTCACCCGTACTGGGTGGGCCGGGCTGGGGTTGACCGTATTCCGGGAACCGTATAGTGGACGCAAACTTCTTTTCGCAGCAGTCTGTTGCCAACCATTGGTTGGGTGTTTGAGACAAGCCCTCGGCCTATTAGTACCAGTCAGCTCCACACCTTACGGTGCTTCCACCTCTGGCCTATCAACCCAGTGGTCTACTGGGGGCCTTACCCGATTAACTCGGTGGGAGACCTCATCTTGAAGCGTGCTTCCCGCTTAGATGCTTTCAGCGGTTATCACTTCCGAACGTAGCCAACCAGCCGTGCTCCTGGCGGAACAACTGGCACACCAGAGGTTCGTCCACCCCGGTCCTCTCGTACTAGGGGCAGCTCTTCTCAAGTCTCCTGCGCGCGCAGCGGATAGGGACCGAACTGTCTCACGACGTTCTAAACCCAGCTCGCGTGCCGCTTTAATGGGCGAACAGCCCAACCCTTGGGACCTACTCCAGCCCCAGGATGCGACGAGCCGACATCGAGGTGCCAAACCATCCCGTCGATATGGACTCTTGGGGAAGATCAGCCTGTTATCCCCGGGGTACCTTTTATCCGTTGAGCGACGGTGCTCCCACATGCCACCGCCGGATCACTAGTTCCGACTTTCGTCCCTGCTCGACATGTCTGTCTCACAGTCAAGCTCCCTTGTGCACTTACACTCGACACCTGATTGCCAACCAGGCTGAGGGAACCTTTGAGCGCCTCCGTTACCTTTTAGGAGGCGACCGCCCCAGTCAAACTACCCACCAGGCACTGTCCCTGATCCAGATAATGGACCGAAGTTAGACAGCCAGAACAACCAGAGTGGTATTTCAACGATGACTCCACCCGAACTGGCGTCCGAGTTTCACAGTCTCCCACCTATCCTACACAAGTTGTACCGACCACCAATACCAAGTTGTAGTAAAGGTCCCGGGGTCTTTCCGTCCTGCTGCGCGTAACGAGCATCTTTACTCGTAATGCAATTTCGCCGAGTCCATGGTTGAGACAGCGCCCAAGTCGTTACGCCATTCGTGCAGGTCGGAACTTACCCGACAAGGAATTTCGCTACCTTAGGATGGTTATAGTTACCACCGCCGTTTACTGGCGCTTAAGTTCAAAGCTTCGCCGGCCTAAACCAGCTAACCTGTCCCCTTAACGTTCCAGCACCGGGCAGGCGTCAGTCCGTATACATCGAATTACTTCTTCGCACGGACCTGTGTTTTTAGTAAACAGTCGCTTGGGCCTGGTCTCTGCGGCCATCAACGCTTCCGAGAGCAAGTCTCGTCACGCATCCGGCCCCCCTTCTCCCGAAGTTACGGGGGCATTTTGCCGAGTTCCTTAACCATGGTTCACTCGATCGCCTTGGTATTCTCTACCTGATCACCTGTGTCGGTTTGGGGTACGGGCGGCTCTAACACTCACTACGAAGTTTTTCTCGGCAGCATGGGATCATCCACTTCCCCTCAACGGGTCCGCCTCGGTTCTCAGGCTATATGAGACACGGATTTGCCTATGCCTCGCCCTACCACCTTGCCCGCGGATCAGCTTGCGCCTACCATCGCCGCGGTTGGACTGCCCTCCTGCGTCACTCCTTAGTGCACCTAATACCAGTTCGGGTCAACGACTCCACCAATCAACCCGAAGGTCTCATGGCTTTGTGGTCTTAGCATCACCAGGTTCGGTCGGGTCGTGTTAATGCCGGTACGGGAATATCAACCCGTTGTCCATCGACTACGCCTGTCGGCCTCGCCTTAGGTCCCGACTTACCCAGGGCAGATTAGCTTGACCCTGGAACCCTTGATCATTCGGCGGACGGGTTTCTCACCCGTCATTCGCTACTCATGCCTGCATTCTCACTCGTGCAGCATCCACAACTAGATCACTCTGCTGCTTCACACGCTGCACGACGCTCCCCTACCCATCCACACACCTGGACACCAATCAAGTCGGTGCCGAGTACAAATGTGAATGCCACAGCTTCGGTGGATTGCTTGAGCCCCGCTACATTGTCGGCGCGGAATCACTTGACCAGTGAGCTATTACGCACTCTTTCAAGGGTGGCTGCTTCTAAGCCAACCTCCTGGTTGTCTGGGCAACTCCACATCCTTTTCCACTTAGCAATCGCTTAGGGACCTTAGCTGGTGATCTGGGCTGTTTCCCTCTCGACGACGGAGCTTATCCCCCGCCGTCTCACTGCCGCGCTCTCACTTACCGGCATTCGGAGTTTGGCTGATTTCGGTAAGCCGGTAAGCCCCCTAGACCATCCAGTGCTCTACCTCCGGTAAGAAACACGCGACGCTGCACCTATATGCATTTCGGGGAGAACCAGCTATCACGGAGTTTGATTGGCCTTTCACCCCTATCCACAGGTCATCCCCCAGGTTTTCAACCCTGGTGGGTTCGGTCCTCCACGCGGTCTTACCCGCGCTTCAACCTGCCCATGGATAGATCACTCCGCTTCGGGTCTAGAGCATGCGACTAAAGCGCCCTATTCAGACTCGCTTTCGCTACGGATACCCCTCACGGGTTAACCTCGCCACATACCACTAACTCGCAGGCTCATTCTTCAAAAGGCACGCCGTCACACCCACACAAGGTGAATGCTCCGACGGATTGTAGGCAATCGGTTTCAGGTACTATTTCACTCCCCTCCCGGGGTACTTTTCATCTTTCCCTCACGGTACTAGTCCGCTATCGGTCACCAAGAAGTATTTAGGCTTAGCGGGTGGTCCCGCCAGATTCACACGGGATTTCAAGAGTCCCGTGCTACTTGGGAAAACACTCGGAAGTCACTGTCTTACGCCTACGGGGCTGTTACCCACTACGGCTCAACTTTCCAGAAAATTCGACTTCAACAGTGATTTATAACTCCCTGACCCCACGGCATTAAGGCCTGAATGCTCCCACAACCCCATGTACGCAACGCACGCCGGCTATCACACGCACATGGTTTAGCCTCATCCGCTTTCGCTCGCCACTACTCACGGAATCACTATTGTTTTCTCTTCCTGCGGGTACTGAGATGTTTCACTTCCCCGCGTTCCCTCCAGAACCCTATGTGTTCAGGCACTGGTAACTGGCTTTAGAGTGCCAGCTGGGTTTCCCCATTCGGACACCCCCGGATCACAGCTTGGTTGCCAACTCCCCGGGGCTTATCGCAGGCTCCTACGTCCTTCATCGGCTCTTGGTGCCTAGACATCCACCGATTGCCCTTAGTAGCTTGTCAAAAAAACAACAAAAACAACTACTGAAGATGCTCGCGTCCACTATACAGTTCTCAAAATACGGGCAGGAAAACCAGCCCTACATCACCACTACCCTCGGACAATCCTCGCAAAGGGAAAACCCACCCCTACAAGCATCACCACCAGGAGTTTGGTGAGAGCCGGCCCCAGCCACACAGCTACACCCAGATCCGCAAAGATACAGGTAGTAGTAGTGACCCAGAAAAACCAGTCCAAGAAAACCCGAAGGTTCCCATGGCCCGATTCTTCAGGACCCAACAGCGCGCCTCGGCCACTCACCCAATCCTTGCCTCTGTTCCACGCTCACTTCCCCGAAGAGAAGATCGCAGTACTAAGACACTCAGACGAGTTCCTGGCCTAATGGTCAATGTTCCACATTCCGAAGCATCATCGCCCTGGAACGGATGTCCAGGAAACGACGAGTAGACAACCACACTCTTACGAGCCATGGCTGTCAATGCTCCTTAGAAAGGAGGTGATCCAGCCGCACCTTCCGGTACGGCTACCTTGTTACGACTTCGTCCTAATCGCCAGCCCCACCTTCGACGGCTCCCTCCACAAGGGTTAGGCCACCGGCTTCGGGTGTTGCCGACTTTCATGACGTGACGGGCGGTGTGTACAAGGCCCGGGAACGTATTCACCGCAGCGTTGCTGATCTGCGATTACTAGCGACTCCGACTTCATGGGGTCGAGTTGCAGACCCCAATCCGAACTGAGACCGGCTTTTTGGGATTCGCTCCACTTTGCAGTTTCGCAGCCCTTTGTACCGGCCATTGTAGCATGCGTGAAGCCCTGGACATAAGGGGCATGATGACTTGACGTCATCCCCACCTTCCTCCGAGTTGACCCCGGCAGTCTCCTATGAGTCCCCACCATAACGTGCTGGCAACATAGGACGAGGGTTGCGCTCGTTGCGGGACTTAACCCAACATCTCACGACACGAGCTGACGACAGCCATGCACCACCTGTATAGGACCCTTACGGACCCCCCATCTCTGGAGGATTTCCCTATATGTCAAACCCAGGTAAGGTTCTTCGCGTTGCATCGAATTAATCCGCATGCTCCGCCGCTTGTGCGGGCCCCCGTCAATTCCTTTGAGTTTTAGCCTTGCGGCCGTACTCCCCAGGCGGGGCGCTTAATGCGTTAGCTGCGGCACGGAGGACGTGGAATGTCCCCCACACCTAGCGCCCAACGTTTACGGCGTGGACTACCAGGGTATCTAATCCTGTTCGCTACCCACGCTTTCGCTCCTCAGCGTCAGGTAAGGCCCAGAGAGCCGCCTTCGCCACCGGTGTTCTTCCTGATATCTGCGCATTCCACCGCTACACCAGGAGTTCCGCTCTCCCCTGCCTACCTCTAGTCTGCCCGTATCGGAAGCAGGCTCGGAGTTGAGCTCCGAGTTTTCACTCCCGACGTGACGAACCGCCTACGAGCCCTTTACGCCCAATAATTCCGGACAACGCTCGGACCCTACGTATTACCGCGGCTGCTGGCACGTAGTTGGCCGGTCCTTCTTCTGCAGGTACCGTCACTCTCGCTTCGTCCCTGCTGAAAGAGGTTTACAACCCGAAGGCCGTCATCCCTCACGCGGCGTTGCTGCGTCAGACTTTCGTCCATTGCGCAATATTCCCCACTGCTGCCTCCCGTAGGAGTCTGGGCCGTGTCTCAGTCCCAGTGTGGCCGGTCGCCCTCTCAGGCCGGCTACCCGTCGACGCCTTGGTAGGCCATTACCCCACCAACAAGCTGATAGGCCGCGAGCCCATCCCCCACCGCCAGAACTTTCAACCCCGAGCCATGAAGCCCGAAGTGATATCCGGTATTAGACCCCGTTTCCGAGGCTTATCCCGAAGTGAAGGGTAGGTTGCTCACGTGTTACTCACCCGTTCGCCGCTCGTGTACCCCCGAAGGGGCCTTACCGCTCGACTTGCATGTGTTAAGCACGCCGCCAGCGTTCGTCCTGAGCCAGGATCAAACTCTCCGTTGAAATCTATATGTAACCCGCCTCCAAAGAGGCGAGGAACAGACTACTTTGAGTGACCCTTTGATATCTCAGAAACAATCAAACTGACTTGAATCATAATTTCTCAAAGGAATCCGAACACAAACAAAGAACAACCCCCACCAAGAAACCAGATAGGCCCCTGATGAAAAAGATCGCCCAATGCCGTGAAACGGGATAAAACAAATTTCGGCATTGACTTTCGGCACGCTGTTGAGTTCTCAAGAATCGGACGCACACCGCGTCGATGACCTCTCGGCCAGGACTCCGGGGCAACCTGCGCTACTTTACCGGACCAGATCAACCGAGTCAAGACTCAGATTTTTCCGATCCGTACCCCGCATCAGAGGCTACCGACCCGGATCAAAGACACGGTGCGGCTCAGCTACTCTGGGGGCTTCGGAGCGACCGGCCGCTTGCGCGTCCCGCACTCGCTCCAACAAGAAGAACATTACGTGGCGGACAGGTAACCGGTCAAATCGGATCCCGGAGGCCTGAATCACAGGGCTGTAATTTGCCTCCGGCACCCGCTTCATGGCATAGCTCAGTCCGCGGCCGACGAGGTCAGCACGCCGGCGAACGAACGCTTCCCGCGCCGCAGTACCAGCACACCCCCGGGCAGCAGATCCTCGCCGGTAGGGACGTACTCGGGATCGCTGACCTTCGCGTTGTTCAGGTACGCGCCACCTTCGGAGATCGTCCGGCGCGCGGCGGACTTGCTGGCCACCAGCTCCGAGAGCACCAGCAGGTCGGTGATGGTGGGCATCTGCTCGTCCGGCTTGAGCTCGTAGTGCGGCGCCTCTCGCAGCGCTGCCACCAACGTCGACCCCTGCAGAGCCTGCAACTCCGACTGGCCGAAGAAGGCCTTGGCCGCGAGCTTGACCTGCTCGGTCTCCTCGGCGCCGTGCACCAGCGTCGTCACGTCCTCCGCCAGCAACCGCTGGGCCTCCCGAGCATGCGGGCGCTCGGCAGTCGCCTCCTCGAGCGCCGCGATCTCCTCGGCCGTCCGGAAGGTGTAGAACCGCACCAGCTGCATCACGTCACGGTCGTCGGTGTTGAACCAGAACTGGTAGAACGCGTACGGCGAAGTCAGCTCACGGTCCAGCCACACGGTCCCCGACTCGGTCTTGCCGAACTTGGTCCCGTCCGCCTTGGTCACCAGCGGCGTGGCCAGGGCATGAGCCTTCCCGCCGTCCGAGCGCCGGATCAACTCGACCCCGGCGGTCAGGTTCCCCCACTGGTCACTGCCACCGGTCTGCAAGGTGCACCCGTGGCGCCGGTAGAGCTCCAGGTAGTCCAGGGACTGCAGCAGCACGTAGCTGAACTCCGTGTAGCTGATTCCCTGCTCCAGCCGGGCCTTCACCACCTCCCGCCCGAGCATCCGGTTCACCGGGAAGTGCTTGCCGATGTCGCGGAGGAAGTCGAGCGTGTTGAGGTCCTTGGTCCAGTCGTAGTTGTTGACCATCCGGGCCGGGTTCGGCAGCGACTGGTCGAAGTCGACGAACCGCTCCACCTGGCCGCGGACCTTCTGCACCCACTGCTCGACCAGGTCCCTGGGGTTGAGCACCCGCTCGGCCGACTCCTTGGGGTCACCGATCAGGCCGGTGGCGCCGCCGACGAGCCCGATCGGGTTGTGGCCGGCCAACTGGAGCCGCCGAAGCGTCAGCAGCTGCAGCAGGTTGCCCATGTGCAGACTCGGCGCGGTCGGATCGAACCCGACGTACGAGGTGATGGGTCCGGCGGCCATCGACGCACGGAGCGCGTCCGGGTCGGTGGAGTGCGCGATCAGGCCACGGCTCTCCAGGTCGTCGAGCACCTGGGTGCGGCTAGCGGTCCCGCTGTCGGTCACTTGTCTCTCCTCGTGTCACGTCAGATCACGACAAGTGTCCTGCACCAGCCCCGGCCTGCGGGCGCGGGGTCAGCCTGACTCGGGCCGCGACAGTACTGCGCGCAGCTGGGCGACCAGTGCGTGTCCGTCGGGCCCGTGCACCGTCGCGGCCGTCGGGCGATGGGGATCGTGAGCGCCAGGGTCCGGGTTCGGCAGAGGCAGACCGTGGGACAGCACCTGCTCGGCAGGCGTCAGCTGACGGATGCCGATGGCGCGTACGTGATCCGGGTGCGTCTGGGCGAAGTCGCCGTACAACTGCGGATCGTGCTGCCCGTCGTCGCCGACCAGCACCCACTTCACCTGCGGGAACTCGGCGGCCAGGCGGCGCAGTGCCGTGCTCTTGTGCTCGCGCCCGCTGCGGAACCAGCCCGTGTTGGTCGGTCCCCAGTCGGTCATCAGCATCGGTCCGGCGGGATAGCCGTGCCGGTCGAGGAACCTGGTGAGCGTCGGTGCCGTGTTCCAGGCGCCGGTCGACAGGTAGAAGATCGGCGCACCCGGATGGTCGGCCAGCAGTTCGGCGTACATCTCCGCCATGCCCGGCACCACTCTGCGCGCCTGCTCCTCGCGGACGAAGGTGTTCCAGGCCGCGATCAGTGGCCGCGGCAGCATCGTCAGCATCACCGTGTCGTCGATGTCGCTGACCAGACCGATGGTGGCGTCCGGGTCGGGCACGAAGACCTTCCCCCGCGCCTGCCGCTCGCCGTGCACGCCCAGACTGACCTCATGCCAGCCGGGCGGCAGCGCCACCGGCACGCTGAGGTCCACGAAGCCGCCACGGTCAGTGGTGGCCTCGAAGGTCTCGCCGGCCACAGTGACCGACACCTGTACGGCGGTCGCCGGCGCGGTGACGAAGACCCGCCAGCCACGGACCACCTGGTCTTCGTCGTACCGGGGCTGGTTGCGCGGGTCGCGGCTGAGCACGACCCGGGCCAGCACCCGGGTGAACTCCGGAGTGCCGTAGCCGACGTGCGGAATGATCCGTTCCCGCCAGCCACGGCGGCGCAGGAGAACCCCGATTCCGACGTTGAACCAGTCCTCCAGGCGGGAGGAGTAATGCGGACGGGCCATGTCCGAAACCTACCCGTTCACCGGGCCTGTACGCGCACCGGGCGGACTGTCCCCGGCGACCTTTACAGTCTCGACATGACTCAGACCTCCGCAGCTCTCGGAATGTGCTTCCCGCGGACCTACCCGGCCGCCCTGGTCACCGACGTCGCCCGCCGTCTCGACGCCGGCGGCGCGGACGAGCTGTGGCTGATCGAGGACTGCTTCTACACCTCCGGTCCCTCGCTGGTCGCGGCCGCCCTGACAGCGACCGAGCGGCTCACCTGCGGGCTCGGCATCGTGCCTGCCGTCGCCCGGACCGCGGCCATCACCGCGATGGAGTTCGCCACGCTCACCGCGCTCGGCCCGGGGCGGTTCCTCCCCGGCATCGGGCACGGCGTGCAGGCGTGGATGGGGCAGATGGGAGTCCGGCCGAAGTCGCCGCTGACGGCGCTCGACGAGGTGACCACCGCGGTGACCCGGCTGCTGGCCGGCGAGAACGTGACGATGCAAGGCCAGTACGTCGTCCTGGACGATGTGCAACTCGATGCGCCGCCGGTCATGCCACCGCCGATCCTGCTCGGCGTCCAAGGGCCGAAGTCGCTCGCTCTGGCCGGCCGGATCGCCGGTGGCGTCGTGCTCGCGGAGCCGGCCAGCCCGTCGTACATCAGGGCGGCGATCGAGCACGCCGGTGCACCGGAGAACTTCGAGGTGGCGGTCTTCAGCGCGCTCTGTGTCCGTAACGACCGCAAGTCGGCGTACGAGTGGACGGCGCCGTGGCTGGCGGGGCTGATCGAGGCAAAGAGCCCGGCGCTGCCGCCGCTGCCGTTCTTCGACGATCTGGTCAAGCTGCACGGCGAGAAGGGTGCCGACGGACTCGCCACGATGCCGCAGGACTGGTGGCAGGAGATCGGGCCGATCGGCACTCTCGACGATGCCGCCGAGCACATCGCGGCGGTCGAGGCGGCCGGTGCTCAGCACATCGCGCTGTTCCCGGACCCTGACGTCGAGCACGGTCTTCCTCAACTCGACTATGTGCTGGAGCTGGCCAACCGCTAGACGCGTTTCTTGGGCATGTGCGGCTTGTACGGCGAGACCGTTGGGTCGCCGGGGATCCAGAAGCGCCAGGGCCAGTCGGGTGCGTCGCGCAGGCCTACCCGGGGGCCGGTGGCCGGGGCGCCGTCGAAGCCTGGGCCGGGCAGCAACTGGACTGCTGACCCGCGGGCCAGCAGGTCGATGCCGTTGGATTCGCGGGCGATGCCTAGAGCGACACACATGCGGGCGGGGCCGCGGGCGAGATCCCGGTCAGGATGCGGCTTGACGCGGGGTGTCGAGGCAGGTGTTGCGAGCAGCGGGTCGGGTCGGCCTGCGTCCGTTACTCGCGGCTTCGCCGCATCGTGCGGTGGCGGGGTAGCGAAGCCTCGTCTTTCCCGGGCCAGCTCGATGCCTTCGACTACCTCGCCGGCTCGCAGCAGTACGGCGGACGGCTTGCCGTCCGGGCCGGCGACGACGTTCATGCAGAAGTGCATGCCATAGGTGAAGTAGACGTAGAGATGACCCGGCGGGCCGAACATCACCGCGGTCCGCGGGGTCTCACCGCGGTACGCATGCGAGCCGGGGTCGTTCGCGCCGTCGTACGCCTCGACTTCCGTGAGGCGTACGGCGACTGTGCCCTCGTCCGTGGTCCGGCGCAGCATCATGCCGAGTAGCTTGGGTGCGACGTCCAGGACGGGACCGGCCAGCAGGGTACGGCGTACGGGCATGCAGGGACTTTAGGCGAGACGCTCCGCGTGGGAGGCAGCCCGGTCACGCAGTTCGGCGAGCTGCTCCGCCACCCGGACGCCCGCCGTACCGCCGCGGCCGTTGCGGGAAGCAACCGAGCCCTCGACGCTCAGCACCGAGCGGACCTCAGGCGTCAGCTCCGGCGAGATCGCCGCAAGGTCCTCGTCGGAGAGGTCCCACAACTCGATGCCGCGCTTCTCACAGGCCTGGACGCAGGCCCCGGCGACCTCGTGTGCCACCCGGAACGGCACCTTCTGCCGGACCAGCCACTCGGCGATGTCCGTCGCCAGCGAGAAGCCCTGCGGTGCCAGCTCCTGCAGCCGCTCGGTGTTGAAGACCAGCGTCCGGATCATCCCGGTGAACGCGGGCAGCAGCACCTCGAGGGTGTCCACGGAGTCGAAGACCGGCTCCTTGTCCTCCTGCAGGTCGCGGTTGTAGGCGAGCGGCTGCGCCTTCAGCGTCGCGAGCAGCCCGGTCAGGTTGCCGATCAGCCGGCCGGCCTTGCCCCGAGCCAGCTCGGCGATGTCCGGGTTCTTCTTCTGCGGCATGATGCTCGACCCGGTCGAGTAGGCGTCGTCGAGCTGGACGAAACCGAACTCCTTGGTCGCCCAGATGATCACCTCTTCGGCCTGCCGGGACAGGTCGACGCCGAGCTGCGCGGTGACGAAGGCGAACTCCGCGACGAAGTCCCGGGCCGCGGTGCCGTCGATCGAGTTCGCCGACGAGTTCGTGAAGCCCAGCTCGGTCGCGACGAACTGCGGATCCAGCCCCAGCGAGGACCCGGCCAGCGCCCCCGACCCGTACGGCGAATCGGCGGCCACCCGCGCGTCCCACTCGGCCAGCCGGTCGAGGTCGCGGATCAGCGGCCAGGCATGCGCCATCAGGTGGTGCGACAACAGCACCGGCTGCGCGTGCTGCAGGTGCGTGCGACCCGGCATCGCGACGCCGAGGTGCTTCTCGGCCTGCTCGGCGATCGTGTTGACCTGGTCGAGGACCAGTGCGCTGATGATCCGGCCGTGGTCGCGCAGGAAGCTCTTGAAGAGCGTCGCCACCTGGTCGTTGCGCGACCGGCCGGCCCGCAGCCGGCCACCCAGCTCGGCCCCGAGCCGCGCCAGCAGCCCGTGCTCCAGCGCGGTGTGCACGTCCTCGTCGTCCTCAGCCGGCCGGAAAGCACCGGAGAGCACGTCGGCGAGCAGTTCGTCGAGCCCGGCGAGCATCTTGGTGAGGTCCTCGTCGGAGAGCAGCCCCGCTCGGTGCAGCACCTTCGCGTGCGCCTTCGACCCGGCGATGTCGTACGGCGCCAGCCGCCAGTCGAAATGCGTCGACTTGCTCAACGCGGCCAGGGCATCGGCCGGCCCGCCCGCGAACCGGCTGCCCCACAGGACCGAACTCTCACCAGAACTCACAACGACAACATCCTTTCAGGAATCACTGTTCGCGCCGCTGCGGGCAGCGAGGCTCAAGAATCTGACAGCCAGGGCTTCTCCCCCGGCCGGGTCCCGCGACACCACCATCACGGTGTCGTCGCCGGCGATGGTGCCGAGTACGTCGTCCAGTCCCACGTGGTCGATCGCCGACGCGAAGTACTGGGCCGCACCCGGCGGGGTTCGCAGGATCACCAGGTTGGCGCTGCCCTCCGCCGAGACGAGCAACTCGGAGGCGACCCGGCCGAGCCGCTGCTCGAAAGCGGCAGCCTCACCGGCTCGCGGCGTACGGTCACCACCTTCACCCGGTACGGCGTACACCAGTTGCCCGGCCGAGTCGCGGACCTTCACCGCGCCGATCTCCACCAGGTCACGCGACAGGGTGGCCTGCCCGACGACGAGGCCGGCGTCGGCCAGCAGCTCGGCCAGTTCGGTCTGCGAGCGCACCGGCTGCCGCCCGAGCAGGTCGACGATGCGCTGCTGCCGCGCGGTCTTGGTGGTCGGCACAACCACGCTCATGAGCTGAAGTTCCTTGCCAGCAGCCAGGACAGCAGCGCCTTCTGCGCGTGCAGCCGGTTCTCCGCCTCGTCCCAGACGACCGACTGCGGACCGTCCAGGACGGCCGCCTCGATCTCTTTCCCCCGGTACGCCGGCAGACAGTGCAGCACGATCGCGTCCGCGTTCGCCTTGGCCACGAGTTGCTCGGTCACCGCATACGGAACGAAGGGCGCCTCGCGCTCCGCCGCCTCGGCCTCCTGCCCCATCGACACCCAGGTGTCGGTGGCTACGACGTCAGCATCCACCACTGCTTCCAGCGGATCGGAGGTCCACGCCGCCGACCCACCGGTGGTGGCCGCGATCTCCGCCGCCTTCGCGAGCACAGCAGCGTCCGGCTGGTACTCCGCGGGTGAAGCGACCACGACATGCATGCCTGCGGTCGCGCCGCCGAGCAGGTAGGAGTTCGCCATGTTGTTGGCACCGTCGCCGAAGAACACCAGCTTCAGCCCGGCGGTCCGGCCCTTGTGCTGCCGGACGGTCAGCAGGTCCGCGAGGATCTGGCACGGGTGGAACTCGTCGGTCAGCGCGTTGATCACCGGCACCCGCGAGGCACCGGCCATCTCCTCGATCCGTACCTGGCCCGACGTCCGCCAGACGATCGCGCCGACCTGCCGGTCCAGCACCCGCGCGGTGTCGGCGATCGGCTCGCCCCGGCCCAGCTGCGAGCCCTGCGCGTCGATGATCAGCGGCGTGCCGCCGAGCTCCGCGATCCCGACCGCGAACGAGATCCGGGTCCGGGTCGAGGCCTTGTCGAACAGCACCGCGACGGTCTGCGGTCCGCTCAGCGGCTGGTGCCCGAACCGATCGCGGGTCAGCTGCTCTGCCAGCGTCAGGACCTCGTCCTGCTCGACCGGACTCAGATCGTCGTCCCGCAGGAAGTGCCTGGTCATCCGACCTCCACCTGATCGAGCAGCGCCGGCAGCGCGGCGACGAAACTGTCGGCGTCAGCCTTGCTGAGGATGTACGGCGGCGCCAGTCGCAACGCGTCCGGAACCGGGTTGTTCACGATGAACCCGGCCTCCAGCGCGAGCGCGGCCAACTGGCCGGAGACCGGCTGGGTCAGCTGGATGGCGAGCAGCAGGCCGCGGCCCCGGACCCCGGAGATCAGCGGGTGCCCGAGTGCCTCGACGGCCGACACCAGATGGTTGCTGACGGCATTCACGTTGGCCAGCAGGTCGTCCCGCTCGATCACGGTCAGGACGGCGAGACCCGCGATCGCCGCGACCGGGTTGCCCCCGAAGGTGGTGCCGTGGTTGCCGGGCTGCAGCAGCTCGGCCGCTGCGCCGAAGCCGAGGCAGGCGCCGATCGGGATTCCCGCGCCGAGCCCCTTGGCCAGCGTGACCAGGTCGGGCGAGATTCCGGCGGCCTGGAAGGCGAACCAGTCGCCGGTCCGGCCGACCCCGGTCTGGATCTCGTCGATCCACAGCAGCGCGCCGTGCTGGGAGGTGATCTGCCGGGCCGCCTGGAGATACCCGTCCGGCGGTACGACGACGCCGTTCTCGCCCTGGATCGGTTCGAGCACCACGGCGGCGGTCCGGTCGTCGACCGCTGCGGCGAGCGCGGCCACGTCGCCGTACGGGACGAAGGTGACGTCACCGGGCAGCGGCGCGAACTCCTCGCGGTAGGCCGGCTTCCAGGTGATCGCGAGCGCCCCCATCGTCCGGCCGTGGAAGGCGCCGACGGTGGAGACGATCTTGGTCCGGCCGGTCTTGCGGGTGATCTTGAACGCGGCCTCGTTCGCCTCGGTGCCGGAGTTGGTGAAGAACACCTTCCCCTCGGCCTCGAACAGCGACAACAGCTTCTCGGCCAGCGCGATCTGCGGCGCGGAGGCGAAGAAGTTGCTGACATGGCCGAGGGTGGCGAGCTGGCTGGTGACGGCGGAGACCACGAACGGGTGGGCGTGCCCGAGGCAGTTCACCGCGAGGCCGCCGAGCAGGTCGAGGTACTTCTTGCCGTCGGCGTCCCACAGATGGGCGCCCTCGCCGCGGACCAGCACGCGCTTGGGCGCGCCGAAGGTGTTCATCAGGGACTGCGAGTAGCGCTCGGCGAGCGCGCTCTGCGTGCCGTCGACGGTGAGCAGTTCGGTCATGACGGGATCACCTGGGTTCCACTTCCGGCGTCGGTGAAGATCTCGAGCAACAGCGAGTGCGGCACCCGGCCGTCGATGACGGTGGCCCGGGAGACGCCGGACTGGACCGCGCGCAGGCAGGCTTCCATCTTCGGCACCATCCCCGACGCCAGCGACGGCAGCAATTCGGCCAGTTCGGCGGCGTCGATCTGGGTGATGATCTCCTCGCTCTCCGGCCAGTTGCGGTAGAGACCGGCGACGTCGGTCAGCACGACCAGCTTCGAGGCGCCGAGCGCCACGGCCAGCGCGGACGCGGCGGTGTCGGCGTTCACGTTGTGCGCCTGGCCGTCCTCGTCCGGTGCGATCGTGGAGACGACCGGGATCCGGCCGGCGTCGATCAGGTCGATCACGGCCTCCGGGCGGACGTCCACGACGTCGCCGACCAGGCCGATGTCGACCGACTCGCCGTCGATCATCGCGCCCCGCCGCTCGGCGGTGAACAGCCCGGCGTCCTCACCGGACATGCCGACGGCGAACGGGCCGTGGGCGTTCAGCAGCCCGACCAGCTCGCGGCCGACCTTGCCGACCAGGACCATGCCGACCACGTCCATCGCCTCGGGGGTGGTCACCCGCAGGCCGCCGCGGAACTCGCTGTCGATGCCGAGCCGGGCCAGCATGTCGCTGATCTGCGGGCCGCCGCCGTGTACGACGACCACCCGGACACCACAGTGCCGCAGGAACACGATGTCGGAGGCGAAGGCCTGCTTCAGTTCGTCGTCCACCATCGCGTTGCCGCCGTACTTCACCACGATGGTCTTGCCGTGGAACTCCTTCAGCCAGGGCAGTGCCTCGGTCAGGACGGCGGCCTTCTCGACCGCGCTGGCGTGGCTGTTGCTGGCCGCCGGCTTGGACTCGGTGGTGGTCACGACGAGTACGCCGAGTTCTCTTCGACGTACGCGTGCGAGAGGTCGGTGGTCAGCACGGTGGCCGACGCGTCGCCCGCGTGCAGGTCGATCACCACGTCGATCTCCAGTCCGCTGAGGTCGGCCTCGGAGCGGTCGACGCCCTTGCCGCCGGCGACGCAGATCGCGGCGCCGTTCAGGGTGATGTCGAGCAGCGCCGGGTCGAAGGCGGTCGGCGCGTTGCCGACGGCCATCGCGATCCGGCCCCAGTTCGGGTCGGAGGCGAAGAAGGCGGTCTTGCAGAGGTTGTCCTCGGCAACGATCTTGGCGGCGGCGACCGCCTCGGCCTCGGTGGCCGCGTTCCGCACGGTGATGCTGACGTGCTTGGTGGCGCCTTCGGCATCGGCCTGCAACTGCTTGACCAGATCGCCGGCCAGCGCGATCAGCGCCGCCTCGAACTCGGCGGCCGGGACCGTCACACCGGAGGCGCCCGAGCTGAGCAGCAGCACGGTGTCGTTGGTCGACGTACCGCCGTCGACGTCGAGCCGGTTGAAGGTCCTGCCGACCGCGTTGCGCAGTACGTGGTCGAGGTGCGGCTGGTCGACGATCGCGTCGGTGGTGATCACCGAGAGCATGGTCGCCATGTTCGGCGCGCACATCCCGGCGCCCTTGGCGAAGCCGCCGATGCTCCAGCCGTCGGGGTGCCGCAGCACCGCCTGCTTCGGCACGTTGTCCGTCGTCATCACCGCGGTCGCGGCCGACAGACCGTGCTCCGCGGTGGCGCCGAGGGCATCGACCACGGTCTTCAGACCGGGCAGCAGTTTGTCCATCGGCAGCCGCTCACCGATCAGGCCGGTCGAGCAGACGCCGATCTCGACCGCGCCGGTGCCGAGGATCGCGGCCAGCTCCTCGGCGGTCTTGTGCGTGTCCTGGAACCCCTCGGGGCCGGTGCACGCGTTGGCTCCGCCGGAGTTGAGGACGACGGCCTTCAGCTTGCCCGCGGTCAGCACCTGCTGCGACCAGAGCACGGGAGCGGCCTTCACCTTGTTGGTGGTGAAGACACCGGCCGCCACGTCGTCCGGGCCGTCGTTGACCACGACGGTGAGGTCCGGCTTGCCGGCGGGCTTGATCCCGGCGATCACCCCGGCCGCACGGAAGCCGGCCGGCGCGGTGACTCCGGCGCTCCGATCGACCTGGTTGTGCACGGCTGCGGTCACGGGGCTACTCCTACGAGGGGAAGGGCCAGCGTCTCGTCGAGACCGGCGGCCAGGTTCATGCACTGCACGGCGGCGCCGGCGGTGCCCTTGGTGAGGTTGTCCATCGCCGCCACGATCACTGCGCGGCCGGTGCGCTCGTCCAGCGTGACCTGCAACTGGACGGTGTTGGCACCGAGTGTCGACTGGGTCTGCGGCCACTGCCCTGCCGGCAGCAGGTGCACGAACGGCTCGTCCTGGTAGGCAGCCTCGTAGGCCTGCCGCAGGCTTTCGGCCGTAGTACCGGCGGTGACGGGTGCGCTGCAGGTGGCCAGGATGCCGCGCGCCATCGGGGCGAGCACGGGGGTGAACGAGACCGAGATGGGCTGGTCGGTGACCGGCCCGAGGTTCTGCTCGATCTCCGGCGTGTGCCGGTGCACGCCGCCGACGCCGTACGCCGTGGCGGAGCCCATCACTTCCGCACCCATCAGATGCGTCTTCGCGGCCTTGCCCGCTCCCGACGTCCCGCTGACTGCGACGACCACCAGCTGGCCGGGGTCGACCAGACCACCCTGCACTGCGGGGAGCAGCGCGAGGGTCGAGACAGTCGGATAGCACCCCGGTACTGCGACCCGGTTCGTGCCGCGCAGCTTCTCGCGTTGACCGGGCAGTTCGGGCAGTCCGTAGGGCCAGTGCCCGGCGTGCTTACCGCCGTAGAACTCCACCCAGGCCTCGGCCTCGACCAGCCGGAAGTCCGCGCCGCAGTCGATCACGGTGACGTCCTCACCGAGTTGCTCGGCGATTCCGGCGGACTGCCCGTGCGGCAACGCCAGGAACACGACGTCGTGACCCGCGAGAGTTTCCGCGGAGGTCTCGACCAACGTGCGCCCGGCGAGAGGCAGTAGGTGTGGATGGTGGAGGCCCAGCGCCGTACCGGCACTGCTGCCGGCCGTGAGTGCTCCGATCTCGACCTCCGGATGCGTGGAGAGCAGCCGGAGCAGCTCTCCCCCGGCGTATCCACTGGCTCCGGCGACCGCGACCCTCAAACTCATGTGAATGAGTATGTCAGATACCGAATGAATATCCAACCCGGTATCCCGGTAGAACCACTCAGGCGGCGGGGCGGCCGGCCCGCCAGGATCATCGCTATGGACAGCTACCGACCGCCGGCGACGCCCGAACTCGAGAACCGGCGCACCACAGCAAGCTACCGGGTCTTCTTCGGCTGGCTCGGCCTGGAGGTCCTCGCCTATGCACTCGCGGCGGTGTTCGCCTCCGACGAATCCGACACCGGATGCACTGGCCTGTGCTTCACCGACCAGGAGATGCTGGTCTTCCTCGCGATGTTGGTCGGAGCGTTCGTGCTGGGAGGTCAGGTGATCGTCGGCATGCTGCTGACCAGGTCCTTCCACCGCCATCGCCTGAATCCTTTCGCGGCCGGCACCGCGTCCTACTTCCTCACCGTCCTCCTCGCCGCCGTCGTACTCGTCTCCCTCGCGGTTGTTCAGTGACGGCGAAGCTGCCGCGCAGCGCGGTCACGTTGCTGTCTTGCGTCGTACTCGAGGGTGTCGTGTACTTCGTCTGGCTGCTGACCAGCTCGAAGGTGGAGCCACTTGGCTGCGACGACCACTGCCTGAGTGGCCGGGACATCGCGGCCGGCTGGGGACTGCTGGTCATCGCGCCGCTGGCTGCCGGCCAACTCCTCTTCGGTGGAGTCACAGTCGCGTTGACGGCCCGCAAGGGGGACAGGAGTGTCTTCGCCGGGCTGCTCGGCTTCTTCGCCGGTACTGCGCTGACGTTGCCGATCTTGTTCTTCGTCTACTACCTGCAGTCATCGTGACCGGCGTCACGTCACAAGTGCCGGCTTGCCGCGTGTCCGAAGGGGGACACGAAGGAGGCGGAGATGGCGCGGATCGGGCTGGAGCATCGGCGGACGGCGTTCGTCCGGGTGGTGGAGTGGTGGAGCAAGCGGCGGTACGGGCAGGTTCCGGATCCGGGAAAGGTCGCGCTGCACAACCGGCGGGTGCTGACCTCGACGATGATGCTGGAGTTGTCGGTGACCCGGTGGAAGGCTCTCGATCCGACGCTCAAGGCGCTGGCGACGATGGTGACGAGCGGGCGGATCGGGTGCAGTTGGTGCCTGGACTTCGGATACTGGGAGTACCACCACGCCGGCATCGACCAGGCCAAGCTGCGGGACGTGCCGCGATGGCGGGACAGTGAGGTCTATACGGAACTGGAGCGCGCGGTGATGGAGTACGCCGAGGCGATGACGGCGACACCGCCCGAGGTGACCGACGAACAGGTCGATCGGCTCAAGCGGGACCTGTCCGACGCCGCGCTGGTGGAGCTGACCGCGCAGGTCTCGCTGGAGAACCTCCGGTCCCGCACCAACGCGGCGCTGGGGCTCACCAGCCAGGGCTTCAAGGAGTACTGCGAGTTGCGGCCGACGTGACCTCCGACGAGCAACTGGCTGCCGAGTTCGACGAGCATCGCGCGGTGCTCGTCGGAGCGGCGTACCGGGTGGTGGGCAGCGTGGTCGACGCCGAGGACGTCGTTCAGGAGACTTGGTTGCGGTGGTCGGCCGCCGAGCGCGGAGCTGTTCGGGACGTCCGGGCCTACCTGATCCGGATCACGACGCGCCTGGCGCTGAATCGGCTCCGGCAGCAGAAGGCCCGGCGCGAGCAGTACGTCGGACCGTGGCTGCCAGAGCCGATCGTCTCGACCCGCGCCGAGAACGATCCCGCCGCCGTGGCAGAGGTCGCCGACTCGGTGTCGATGGCGATGCTCGTAGTACTGGAGACGCTGTCGCCGCTGGAGCGAGCAGCCTTCGTACTGCGTGAGGTGTTCGACCTGCCGTTCGCGGAGATCGCCGGCACGCTCGGCCGGTCGGAGTCCGCCGTCCGGCAGCTCGCTCACCGGGCCCGGGAGCACGTGCATGCCCGGCGCCCCCGGCATCGCGTCGACAGAGCACGGCACACGGAGGTCACCAACCAGTTCCTCAGCGCTGCCTGGTCGGGTGACCTGGCAGGCATGGTCGCGTTGCTCGCTCCCGACGCGGTACTGGTCAGCGACGGCGGCGGCATCAAAAAAGCCGCCCTCCGGCCCCTGCTCGGCCCGGACAAGATCTCCCGGTGGGCGATCGCATTGCTGGGGCCTGGCCAGCCGGCTCGCGATTTCGAGCTCCGCTCGGCCGAGCTGAACGGTGAGGACGCCTTCGTCTTCTACGACGGCGACGAGGTCGATAGCGCGGGTTTCCTGGAACTCGACGACAGCGGCCGGATCGCCCACTTCTACGTCGTCCGCAACCCGGAGAAGTTGACCGCTCTCCCCCGCCTCAGCGAGTTGCCGGGCTAACGCACGTGGGCGGCGATGGCGCGGGCGCAGTCAATCGACTCCGTCGTACCGGTGTCGACCTCGAGGTCGTAGACGACTCCTTCGTGGACCATCGAAGCCTGCGACTCGGCCATACCGCCGGTGCGGTCGCCCCGCGCGATCTCGCGTCCGGCCGCGATCTCCGGCGCGCAGCGCACTCCTACCCAGAGCACCTGCAGGCCAGCCAACTGGGCGCGCACGCGTTCCTGTGAGGCGGCGCCGTTCAGGAAGACGTCGTCGAACACGATTCGCGCTCCGGCCCTGGCCATCGCGGCGACCCCGGCCATCCACGCGGCCTCGAGCTCGCGGAATCCCGCGCCGACCTCGACCTCGCCGTGCTCGCCGAACGCGATTCCGGTCCCCGAGTCCAGCAGCCCGGGCGGCAGCGCGTCGACCAGGTCGTCCACCCCGAGGCTGATCCACGGCTGCGGCAGCAAGGCCTTGAGGCAGCGCGCGATCCCCGTCTTGCCTGAGCTCGATCCGCCGTTCAACACGATCACCTGGGTGGACATCCCACCGATTCTGCCAGCTAGGCTTCCTGCAAGTCAGTCGCATCTAGGAGGCCTCGGTGAAGTACCTGGTGATCGGTCCGGACGACGTCACGGACCCGGGACTGCGAGCCGATCTGCTGGACGCCTGGATCGCCGCGACGGACGCCGGCGGCAGCGTCGGCTTCACCGCCCCGGCTCCCGTGCACCTGGTCGCGGAGACTCTCGACCTCGCGCTCGACCGGGTTGCCGCGGGCAAGGACCTGCTCGGCGTCCTGCACAACGGCGAGCGGTACGTCGGCATGGGTCTGCTGGTCGACCAGGAGACCGCGCTCTGCCTGCACTGGCGCACCGTGCTGCGAGTGATGGTGCATCCGAAGTACCAGGGTGACGGCGCCGGCCGGATCCTGATGGAGGGACTGCGGCAGTCCGCGGAGGAACTCGGGCTGGAGCAGTTGCAGCTCACCGTCCGCGACGGGAACAGCCTGGAGAAGTTCTACGGCAAGCTCGGCTACCGGGTCGTCGGCAGCCACCCCCGCGCGGTCCGGGTCGCGCCGGACGACTACCGCGACGAGATCATGCTGGTGAGAGACCTGTAGCGCCGGATCCCGCTCCTCAGCGGGATCCGGCGCCGCGGTTCCCCACTATTGGCGGCCCCGGCGAGCTATCCGCATCAGCGTCACGCCCAGACCGACCAGCAGCCCGGCCAGGGTCAGCAGCAGGACCGACGGCCCACCGGTGTCCGGCAGTCCACCGGCCGCTCTCCTGACACTGGTCTGCGCGGCCGGCTGAGCCCCGACGGTCACCCTCACCTGCGAGTCCACTGTCACGCCCTCGGTGTCAGTGACCCGGTACGGCTGCTTCGCCGTACCGGTGAAGCCCCGCTCCGGAACGAACCTGACCGACCCGTCGGTACCGACCGTCCACCCGCCGACGTTCGGTACGGTCACCTGCTTCCCACAGGTGGCCGGCCCGGTCACCAGGCAGACACTGCCCGGGTCCCAGGCCGCGCCGCGGGTCGCGACGTCGTTCAGGAGCGGGTTGACGACCACCGGGTTGCCGAGACTTCCGGTACCGCTGTCCGGGATGGCCTTCGCCCCGCTGGGAGCACCGACGGTGATCTCCAGGCGAGCCGTGTCCGACGTCCCGTTCGCATCGGTCACCCGATAGGTGATCGATCTGGTGGTACCGGTGAAGCCCTTCACCGGGGTGTATCCGACGGTGCCGTCCGGCCGGGCCACGAAACTGCCCTCCTCCGCGACCGTCACCGAAGTCTTGTCCTTGCCGTCCGCCGGGTCGCGCAGCACGACCGACTCGGTCACCAGAGGCGCCGACGGATCACCTGCCTTGTCGTTGCCGAGCACCGCCACCACCACGCCCTGCCCGTACGGCGTACTCGCGCTGTCGTTCACCGCGACGGGCCGGACCGGCAACACGGTCACCGAGACCGTCGAGCGGGCCGGGTTCCGGTTGCTGTCCTTCACCTCGTACGCCGTCGGCCGCGTGCTGCCCACGAAGGCAGTCACCGGGGTGAAGGTGATCTTGCCGTTGGCAACGGCATAGCTGCCCTGCCCCTGCACCGACACCCGGTCGACCAAGTCACCCGAAGCGTTCACCAGCAGCAACGTCGCCGGGTCGAGCGTCGCACCGGCACCGGGCTTGTCGTTGGTCAGCGGGTCGAAGGTGACCGCGACCTGTTGCTTGGTCTCGGTCACATCCGGTAGCGCGACCGGCTTCGCGCCGACGGTCACCACCAAGGTCGCCGTACCGGCGCTGCCGTTCGTGTCGCTGACCTGATAGGTCACCGGTGTCGCCGGACCTGTCCAGCCGCCCCAGGGCTGCAGCCGGATCGCGCCGTCGGGCTGCACCGTATAGGTGCCCTGGCCCGCGACCAGCAGGCTCGCCACCGGATCACCGGTCGCGAAGTCGATCAGCCGGACGCTGGCCGCATCCAGCGGCGAGCTCGCGTCACCCGGCTTGTCGTTCGCCAGCACAGGGACGGTGGCCGGGGTGTCGAAAGCGGTCGTGGCCGCGTCGTCCGCGGCATCCGGAACGATCGCGGTGACCGTCACCGTCACTGTCGAGGTCGCCTTGTTGTTCGCCGTGTCCGTCACCCGGTAGGCGATCGAACTCGGTCCGCTGAAGGTCGGCACCGGATCGAAGGTGAGCTTGCCCGTCACCGCGTCGACCTTGTAGGTGCCCTGTCCGGCGACCGTCGCGGTCTTCCCCCACGCTTTGCCGTCGTAGAGCTCGACCGAGGTCTTCTCCAGTTCGGCGTCCGTGCCGGGCCGGTCGTTGGCGAGCGGCTCGACCAGCGCGTTCACGTTCTGTCGCGTGGTGCTGGTGTCGGGCTTCGCCTCCGGCCCCTTGCCGACCGTGAGGAAGAGCAATCCGTCGGCCGGCGTGCCGTTGGCGTCGCTGATCCGGTACGTCGCCGGCGTCGTCATGCCCTGGTAGTCCTTGACCGGCACGAACGTGACGGAACCGTCCGGCTTGGCCGTGTAAGTGCCTTCCCCAGGCTGCGTCACCGTCTGCTGGTACTTCGTCGCGTCGGCCGGGTCCTGCAGCAGCAGGCTCGTGGGCACCAGCGGAGCACTTGGATCGCCGGGCTTGTCGTTGGTCAGCACGTTCAGCGTGATCGGCCGGTTGAACGGGGTGATCGCCGAGTCGTCGACGGTGAACGGCTGCACCCCGGTGACCGCGATGCCGAGGGTCGACGACGCGGTGTTTCCCTGCGAGTCGGTCACCTGGTACTGGATCAGCCGCCCTCGACCGCTGAAGGCCGGGACCGGGTCCAACTGGATCGAGCCGTTCTTCTGCACCGTGTACTTGCCCTGCCCCGGAACCGTCGCCGTCTTGCCGAATCTCGCCGCCCTGCCGATGCCTTCTGCTGCCGGTACGTCGGGCAAGCCGATCACCACCGAAGCCGGATCGAGCTTCGCGCCGGTCCCGGGCTGGTCGTTGGACAGCACGTCCACGGTGACCGTGACGTTCTGCAGGGTGGAGCCGTTGTCGGCCCGCGCGACCGGCGGCAGCCCGACGGTGATCCACACCTCAGCCGTCGCCGTCGTGCCGTTGTCGTCGGCAACCTGGTAGGTCAGCGCGGTCCCCGGCCCGCTGAAGCCGGCAGCCGGCACGAACGCCACCACCCCGGCCCGCGCGGTGTAGACGCCTTCGTCCTTGATCGTCACCACGGTCTTGAAGAGTCCGTCGGCCGGATCTTTCAGCACCAGACTGCCGACGACGAGCGGCGCGCTGAGGTCACCCGGCTTGTCGTTGCCGAGCACCTTGACCGTCGCCGTCGCGCCGTACGGCGAGGTGGCGGTGTCGTCCTCGGCGGTGGGAACGATCGGCGTCACCCCGACCGTGATGGTCGAGCGGGTCGCCTGGTCGAACCAGTCGGAGACCCGGTACGTCACCGTGGTCGCCGTACCGGTGAAGGCCGGCAGCGGATCGAAGCCGACCGTGCCGTCCGGGTTCACGTGATAGGTGCCCTGGCCCGCTATCGTGACGACCTTCTTGAGCGAGCCGTCGGCCGGATCGATCAGTACGACGCTGAGCGGGTCCAGGCCGGTGCCCTGGCCGGGCTCGTCGTTGACCAGCGGGTCGAGGGTGACCGGGTCGTCCTGCTTGGTGGTCGCGGTGTCGGGTTTGGCCGCCGGTGGCGGCGGCTTGGCCACGGTGACCGTCAGCTTGGCCGGAGCGAGGGTCCCGTTCACGTCCGAGACCGTGTAGGCGAGCGCCGTCGCGACCCCGGTGTACGTCGGCAGCGGGTCGAACTGCACCTTGCTGTCGGCCACTACTTTGAAGGTTCCTTCGCCGTCGACGACCACCGTGAGCTGCGGCCTGTCGGTCAGCGGGTCGATCAGCTTGAGACTGCTCGGCACCAGCGGCACGGCGGGGTCGCCGGCCTTGTCGTTGGCGAGCACGTCCACGATCACGATCCGGTCGTACGCCGTACCGGCGGTGTCGTCCGTCGCGTCCGGCTGCACCTTGGTGACCTCGAGGGTGAGCGTCGCCCGGCCGATCGCACCGTTGCCATCGGCCACCAGATAGGTGATCGGCGTGGTCCTGCCGCTGAACGCCGGGACCGATTCGAACAGCACCCGGCCGTCGGGTTTCGCGGTGTACTTGCCCTGCCCAGCGACGACCACCGTGGTCACGGGTTCGGCGCTGACGCGGCTGGCGGGCATCGCGGCCGGAGTCTGACCCACCGGCGGGACGCTGGCTGCCGAGATGGCGGCCGGGTCCGGGGCCAGCAGCCGGAGGCTTCCGGGCACGAGCGTGGCGCCGGTCGGACCGGGCTTGTCATTGTCGAGCACCTGCACGAAGACCGAGCCACCTTGCAGCAGGGTGGTCCGGTCAGGGTTGGCCACCGGCGGTCCGGGCGCGTCGACCGAGACCGTGAGCTGGGCCCGCGCCGCAGTTCCGTTCTTGTCCAAGACCTGGTAGACGAGCGGGGTAGTGACACCGCGGAAGCCGTGCTGCGGCCCGAAGCGGACCTTGCCTTCGGCCACTGTGTACGTCCCCTGCCGGGGCACGGTGACCTGGTCGACGAGCTTTCCGCCGGCCGGATCGACCAGTTTGAGGGTAAGTGGGTCGAGCGGCGCTTCCGCGGTGCCCGGCAGATCGTTGTCGAGAACCGCAACCTCGACCGGGGTGTCGAACGGCGTGCTGACCGAATCCCCCGCGGCCTTCGGCGTCACCGGTGTCACGGTGACGGCCAAGGTCGACTCGGCGACCTGGCGGGTGCTGTCCGTGACGCGGTAGCCCAGCGTCGTCGCGACGCCGGTGAACTGTGGCAGCGGCAGGAAGTCGACGGTGCCGTCGGGCTTCACCACGTAGGTGCCCTCGTCCGGGACGATCACCTTCTTCGTGAAGGCTTCGGCGGCCGTCCGGAACGCGGCGTCGGCCGGATCCCGCAGTACCAGGGAGCCGGGGACCAGCGTGACGCCCGGCGCGGGAACGTCGTTGGCGAGCGGGGTCAGCGCCAGGCTGACGTTCTGCAGGGTGGTCGCCTGGTCGGCAACCGCCACCGGCTTCGCCGGCAGTGCGACGGTGACGGTCAGCTTCGCGGTCGCGGTCGTGCCGTTGGTGTCGGCGATCCGGTAGGTGACCGGCTTGCCTGGTCCGACGAACCCGGGCACCGGCTCGAACGAGATCCGGCCGTCGGGTTTGGCGACGTACTTGCCCTCGGCCACCACATTGACCATCACGCCGCACTTGTCACCGCTGACCAGGCAGAGCGTCCCGGGCGTCAGCGGGCTGGCCGGATCGCCCGGCTTGTCGTTGCCGAGCACATCGGTCGTCACGCCGGTGTCGTACGGCGTCGCTGCCGCGTCGTCGAGAGCGATCGGCGGAGGTGGTGGCGCGATGACGACCGGGTGGTCCTCGACCTCTCCGGTGTCCGCGGCACCGATCACCTGAGCCGTCGAATAGCCGGCCCGCACGCGCGCGTACGTCGTACCGGCGGTGAGCTTCGGCAGGGTCGGCCAGGTCAGCGTCACGGCACTCCGGCCCGCGGCGAAGGTGGCACAGGCACGCTCACCGGTGTCGAACTTGCCGTTCTTGTCCAGATCGATCCAGCCGCAGACGTGTCCGGCCTTGCTCGCTCCGCTGAGCGCGACGGCGGCAGAGTAGCTCTTCGCCACGGTGACCAGCGGCTTGAAGACGACCCCGTCGTCGGCCTGGTCCTGAGTCGCCGGGCCGGTGGTGCCGTTCGCGACGGTCCGGTTGTCCTCGGTCGCGTCGCCGCCCAGCCGGAGATCGCCGAGCACCGACCAGGCCGCGCCGTACGAAGCGGGCGCGTCGCCGAAGTCCTCGCTCGCGGAGGCGACGACGGAGAACGCGTCGGCGGAGGAGGCGGTGTTGAACGCCGGCAGCTTCGGGTTCTTGGTGAAGACGGCAGTGAGGTCGAAGCTGATCGACTTGGCGACACCGTTGACCCTGACCGATCCGCAGGCCGCGGTGGCCACGGAGTCGGGCCCCTGGCCGGTGTCGGTGTTGACGCAGTTCGGGCCGGCGTCCGGGTTCAGCGGGCGGATCGAGTCGGAGCCGACGGCCAGGTTGTTGCCCTTCCCAACCTTCGTCAGGCTGAGACCGGCGGTGGTGAGGCTGAGCACCGCGTGCAGTTCGGACTGGGCACTGACCCGGTCGTTCGTGGTCTGTGTGACCGCGCCGCCGATGCCGGCCAGATGCAGGATCGGGTTGCGGACCGGCTGAGAGAAGGTGATCGTCAGGGTGCCGCGGTGGCCGCAGGTGCCGATCGCGGCACAGCTGCCGGTGTTGACAAGCAGATCCTGGGCCGGGGTGGTGCGCGCGATCGCCGGGTCGTAGGTCTGGCCGGTACTGCCCCGGACGCCGGCGGTGGTTGCGTCCAGCAACTCCGTCTGACCGGTGACGGTGATGGTCTGGGTGAGACCGGAACCGGGCATCGTCGCGGTCGCCGTGTTGCCTTGGGCAAAGGGGGCCGAGGGCACCTGGTAGGCAATCGCCGGACCGGTCACGGTGGTGGCCAGCAGCGCGACGCCGAGTGAGGCCGCGGAGAGAACCACGGGCAGCCGATGGCCGGACCTCGTCATACCCACGCCCTCCCGAGCACTCACGTTTCCGCATGCGTCGGCCTCGGGGCGAGCGGGCCAGCGTAGAGCTAACGCTCTACGCCGGTCCGATGTTACGCGGGATCAGCCGGTGAGTTCGTAGATCCGGACCCGCTGCCAGCTGTGTCGGAGAACGGCGAGCTTCTCCAGCTCCGGCGAGACCGGTCCACCGAAGGAATCGGCGTACACCCAACGGACCTGGTACCGCTCACGCAGCAGCCGCAGCACCTCGGGAGTCGGACGGTAGATCGCCTGGTTGGTCAGCTCGACGCGCTCGGGCCAGGGCGACGGCTGCTGGTTGTAGCGCAGGCCGCCGACGCCGTGGTTGACCATCGCCTGCGAGGTGTAACCCCAGCCTTCGAGGAAGGTCCGGCGGCCGGCGATCCCGCTGACCAGGTAACCGCGGGCGTCGCAGCCCGGTCCTTGTTTCGGGGCGGGACGGCACCAGGTGTTGCTGACCACGACGTCCGTCGGCTCGGAGTTCTTCGCGAGCCAGAGCGCGGCGGCCTCCTCGTCGGGATAGACCCACCAGGTCGCCGAGGTGAAGGTCTGCGCCTGCTTGCCACCGTTGAGGTGCAGGTTCTGCTCGAAGATCCTTGCCGACGGCACCACCAGCAGAGTCAGCAGCACCAGCAACCCGCCGAGGCCCGCCAGCCGTCGTACTCGCTTGCGCAGCAGGAACCACCCGACCGTCAACACCGCGGTCACTGCGGCGACAACGAGCAGTGGCCGGGCAACCAGCGCGATCCGCCGCAACTGCGATCCCACCGGGACTGCATCGGTGGTCAGCAGGATGAAGGCGAACAGTGCACCGAGCACGACCGCGACGGCACTCAGTCCGAGAAGTACTCGACGCCTGTTCTCCTGCGGGTAGGAGCTGACCATGACAGCTGCGAGCCAGCCGACTGCCGCGAGGCTGAAAGGCACCGCGCTGTGGACGAAATAGGCCTCGCTGATCGACGGGTGGTCCACCACCAGGAAGCCGGCCCAGCCCGCGATCAACGCGCCGAGCAGGAACCAGCCGACCGGATCGCGACGCAACTCCCGCTTGCCGAGCAGCCCGTAGCCGACCACCGCGAGCAGCTGACCCAGCAACAACAGCGCGGTGACGACGACCACCCCACCGATCGACAGCAGCTGCCCAGATGTCAGCGCAGGCAGAATCGGCCCGCCCTCACCAGCCAGTGTCTTGTCACCAGTGGCTGCTGCATAGCCGCCCTGCGTCTTGACCACAGCCAGCAACTGCAGACCAGACCCGCTCGTGCTACCCGCGACCGTGACCATCGTCCCGACAGCCGCGGCGACCAGCAGCGAGCCCGCAGTGATGAACCGCCACGGCAGCCGCCGGTCGCGAATCAGCAGGAACAGCGCAGCCAGTCCCACCGCGCCGACCAGGATCGGCAAGGTCGTCGGCTTGGCGCCGCCCCCGACCACAGCGACCGTGAACGCGAGCAGCCACAAGCCCTTGCCGACCTCACCTTCGAACAACAGGTGGATCAGGAACACCGCGGCCGTAGTACCGGCGATCATCCCGAACGTCTGCGACGGACTCAGCAGACTCAACGGCGGCGACAGGTTCACCGCCGTGTCGATGAACAGGAACAGCTGCGGCCCAGCCAGCGCGGCAGCAGCCAGTACGCCGGTCCACCACGCGCGGCTGACCGTCCTGGCCAGTGTCGCGCACACCAGCAACGCCACCAGCAGTTGCGGCAGCAACCACAACCGGAAGAGCACCACGATCGGTGACAGCCCAGTGATGTCCACCGCCGCGGCCATGTCCGCGTTGGCGAACCAGTGGTACTCCAGCGCCTCGCCCGAGACCTGCGGCAGCTCCGGCGGCACCGATCGGGTCAGCTCGTTCAGCATCGACAGGTGGTAGAGCAGGTCCTGGTAGTACGACGTACCATCCGGGGGCGCCGGGTGGTACTTCATCGTGCCGAGCACCGTCCCGCCGAGCAGGATCGCCGAGGCGATCACCATGCCCCACGTCCACAGCAACGGCAGCGGCTTCGGCTCCAGGATCCGCCAGTGCTTCCTCAGCCGCGGGACCGCGGCGAAGGCGATCAGCACCAGCGCCGGCCAGACCACCAGCGCCCGTTGCCAGCCGAGTGCTGTGAAGATCGCCCAGCCAACCAGTTGGTACGTCGCTCCGACCGCAGAGCCGAGTCCGAAGTCCTCGGCCCAGTTGCCGGTACTCCGCCAGAGGGCACGCAGGATCAGGATTCCCGGCAGTGCCACCGCCAGCGCGAAGTACACGGTGTACTTCGCGATCGGGCCGACCGGGACGTCGAGCGAGATCAGGGCGAGGACGGTGACGACGTACGGGAGCAGCCACGGCAGCAACCGTGGCTGCAGCCGTAGGAGGGAACGCGTCATCTAGTGGGGACCTCGTCGCGGGCATCACGCCCGGCGTCGTCGAGACTGTCGTAGCCGATCAGGAACTGCGGGCGCCCCTGACTCGACTGGAACAAGCGGGCGACGTACTCCCCCAGCAGACCGAGGCACAGCAACTGGATCGCGCCGATCACGCTGACGGCGAGCACTGTCGAGGTCCAGCCGGGGACGGTGTTGCCGGACAGCTTGATCACCAGCGCGCTGACGGCGAACAGGCCGGACAACAGCCCGCCGAGCAGACCGAACCAGGTGGCCAGCCTCAGCGGCGCCGCCGAGAAGGCGGTCACGCTGTCGAAGGCCAGCCGGAACATCTTCGACCAGTTGTACTTCGTCACGCCGGCCGCCCGCTCCGCGCGAACGTAGGCGACCTCCGCGCTGGGAAAGCCCAGCCACGGGATCACTAGCCGGAAGACTCGGCCGTCCTCGGGCAGTGCATTGACCGCTTCCACGACCCGGCGCGAAACCAGCCGGAAGTCAGCGGCGTCGAACGGAACGTCCTTGCCGACCAGGCGGCACATCAGGCGGTAGTACAGCCGGGCGGTGGTGCGCTTCGGCCAGGAGTCGCTGGAGCGGTCGGAGCGGACGCCGTACACGACGTCGACGTCCTGGTCCCGCGCGGTGGCCAGCAACTCGGCGATCACCTCGGGCGGATCCTGCAGGTCGGCGTCGATGGTGACCAGGTACCTGCCGCGGGCGCGCCGGAAGCCGGCCGACTGCGCGGCCTGGTGACCGGAGTTGCGAAGCAGCCGGACGACGCGGAGCTGACGCCACTCGACGGCGGCCGCGAGCAGCATCGGGGCGGTCGCGTCCCGGCTGCCGTCGTCGACGACCAGCACCTCGTAGCTGATGCCGAGACCGTCCAGCAGGGGGCGCATCCGCTCGAAGAAGATCGGCAGTACCTCTTCTTCGTCGTACATCGGCACGACGACGGAGAGTTCGGGATCCGGCATGTCCGGTGTCCTCCACGACTGAGCTGGCTGGTCCCGTTCGAGCGGATCGGGTCGGCTGGGTTGGCAGGGGGTGAAAGTAGCAGGTCTCAGGTCGGGGGCGAGACGGCGACGGCCCCGGTACGCCGGGGATCGCCGACCGTGAGCAACCCGTCGACCGGGTCCCAGAAGGCCGCCGCGACGCCGCCGAAGTACATCGAGTGCGGCGGCATCGGACGGCTCGGCAGACTGCTCACGAAGCCGGAGTCGGCCAGATCCTCCTCGTAGTCCACGACGATGTCGTCGCGCACGCGAACGTGCAGCCGGGGATACTCGACGGCTTCCTGCAAGGACAGCCCGCCGTGGGTGTAGAGCGCGTAGACCTGCGCGATGGCGGTCGGGATCCGGTCGGAACCTGGCGAGCTGATCGCCAGCACCGCGCCGTCGCTGTCGCGGCGGGCGACACTCGGCGCCATGTTGGACGTGAGCCGCGTGCCGGGCGCGAGGCTGTGCGGGCCGCCGTGCAGAAGCTCCTGCTCGCCGAGCGCGTTGTTGAGCCAGATGCCGGTGCCCGGGGTCATCACGCCGGAGCCGTAGCCGGACGAGACGGTGATCGCGCAGGCGTCGCCTTCGTCGTCGACCACGGAGACCGTCGCGGTACTGGGTGAGCCGAGAGCGCGCAGATCTCCGGCAGACGCGAGGTCGAGCAGCTTCTGCCCTTCCAGCTGACGCACGTCTTCTTCGGCGAGCTCGGCCAGCCGACGACCGAGCACCGCGTGCTGGACCTCGATCAGGCGCTCCAGCTCGGCCGGGTTCCACGCGCCCTGCCCCGGCACGCCGTCGAGCAGCGCGAGAATGGCGGCCGCCGCGACCCCGCCCACCGCGGGCGGCGGGTTGGTCGCCAGGCGCCAGCCGTTCTGCCGGACCATCAGGGCCGGCCGCACGATCGCCTCGTACGCCGCGAGGTCCGCGGCGGTCAGGATGCCGTCGTTCTCGGCCATGTCGCGGACCAGCAACTCCGCCAGCTCACCGGTGTAGAGCGTCTCGGCGCCTTCGGCCGCGATCAGCTCGAGGGCCTCGGCCAGCTCAGGGATCACCACCGTCGTACCGGCCTTGATCACCTGGCCGTCGGCCTCGTGCACGACACCGTGGCTGGGCTGGTGCCAGCCGAAGATGATCTCGTGGGTGTAGCCGAGGTAGTAGCCCGAGGTCCGGCTGAGCGGGAATCCCTTCCGCGCGACCTCGATCGCCGGCCGGACCACCTCGCTCCACGGCGCCTTGCCCGAGCGCTGATGCGCCAGGTCGAGCGCCTTCATCCCACCCGGCGTCGCCACCGAACCGTGGCCGATCGTGGTGGTCGTCCCGCCGCCGTAGTCGGTCGTCACGTCCCAGACGCCCTGCCCGAACTTGTGCTCCGGCAGGCCACGCCCAGGCATCTCCACCCAGCCGTCGATGGTGACAGCCTCGCCACCCTTGACCTGCAAGGTGACGAAACCACCCGAAGCCGGCGAAACGACGCCGATCTCGTTGACCATCGTCACCAGAGTGGCAGCGATAGCAGCGTCGACCGCGTTACCGCCTTCGGCCGCGACCCGCACGCCGGCCTCGGCTGCCGCGGCGTTCGGAGCCGCCACCGCCACCCGCGGGTTGCTCATCGCTCCGGCGCGTTCGTGCCGTTCGCGACCGCCCGGCTCGCGGCACCCGCCCGGTTCGCGGCACCCGCCCAGTTCGCGGCACCCGCTCGGCTCGCACCACCCGCCCGGCTCGCGGCGCCGGACCCGCCTCGCGCCTGCGGGGCGCGAGACGGCTCGACAGAGATGCTTCGTACCGGCGGGAAGGCCGGAGCGATCCTGTTCACCGGCTCAGCCGACGCGCTGAACTGCGCCGAAACGGTCGACCGTCACCTGGACGGCCGCCTGCCGAGCGGCGCTGACCTCGGTCTCGGTCAGCGTGCGGTCGGCGGCACGGAAACGCAGCGCGAAGGCGAGCGACTTCTTGCCCTCGCCGATCTGCTCGCCGGTGTACAGGTCGAACAGCCGGATCGACTCCAGCAACTCCCCCGCACCTTCGACCAGGGCCGCCTCGACCTCGGCCGCCGCGACCTCCGCCCCGACGATCAGCGCGACGTCCTCCTTGGCGACCGGGTACGACGAGAACGGGTGCGCGACCACCGACGACGGACCGGCCGCCATCAGCGCGTCGAGATCGAGCTCGACCGCACTCGACCGCGCCGGCAACCCGAACGCCTGACACACCTTGGGATGCAGCTCGCCGGCGTGCCCGATGACCTGGTCACCGACCGAGACCTCGGCGCAGCGGCCGGGGTGCCACGGCGCGAGCTCGACGTTGCGCAGTACCGGCTCGACACCGACCACGGCGGCGACCGACCGGGCGATCTGCACCGCGTCGGCCCAGCCCGACGGCTGCCCCTTGCCCCACCAGCCGGTCGGCGTGCGCGAACCGCTCAGCACGACTCCGAGGTGCAGGGGCTGGTGCGGCAGCGCGTCGTACAGCGCCTGGATCTCTTCGTCGCTCGGCCGTTGCGCGACCGACGGCAGCGGCGCCGGCTTCGACTCCGCGCGCGGCAGGAACACCAAGCTGGTCTGGAAGATCGCCAGATCGGTGGCTCCCCGGCCGGCGTTGCGCTCGGCAGTGCGCAGCAGCGTCGGCAGCAACGTGGTCTGCATGGACGGCTCTTCGTCCGACAACGGGTTGGCGAGCTTCACCGTCGTCCGGCGAGCGTCGTCGGCCGGCAGCCCCATCGCGTCGAAGTCGGCGTCGCCCACGAACGGGTAGGAGACAACCTCGGTCAACCCGGCGCCCACCAGCGCGGTGGCGATCCGGCGGCGACGCTGCTGGGCAACGGTCAGCCCCTTGCCACCAGGCGCCTTCGGCAGCACCGACGGCACGTTGTCGAACCCGAACAGCCGGATGACCTCTTCGGCGAAGTCGTTGGGGTCCCGCAGATCAGGCCGCCACGACGGCGCGGACAGACTGATCAGGTCGGAAGGCGCAGGAAGTGCAGTGGTCTCCTGAACAGTGCAACCGACAGCCCGAAGGTGCTGAAGGGTTTCTTGGACGGAGATGTCGGCGCCGGCGACGCGAGCCGCGTGGTCGGCGCGAATCGTCACCGGCGCAGGCAGTACGTGCGTGTCGATGACGGTCTCGTCCGGCAGGATCGTGCCGCCGGCCAGCTCGGCCAGCAGGTCGGCGACCCGCTGGGCGGCGTACCGCGGGAGCTGCGGGTCGACCTCACGCTCGAACCGGCGCGACGCCTCGGACGACAACTTGTGCCGCCGCGACGACCGCGCGGTCACGATCGGGTGGAAGTGTGCCGCCTCGATCACCACGTCGGTGGTGGCGGCGGAGATCTCGGTGGACGCGCCGCCCATCACGCCGGCGATGCCGATCGGGCCGGAGTCGTCGGTGATCAGCAGGTCCTCGGCGTCCAGCTCCCGGGTCTGGTCGTCCAGCGTCATCAGCTTCTCGCCGGCCGTCGCGCGCCGTACGACGAGGTCGCCGGTCAGCCGGGCCTTGTCGTAGCCGTGGATCGGCTGCCCGAGCTCCAGCATCACGTAGTTCGTGACGTCGACCCCGATCGAGATCGGCCGCATCCCCGACATCACCAGCCGCTGCTGCAACCACCGCGGCGACGGCGCCGCCGGGTCGATCCCGGTGACCGTGCGGGTCACGAAGACGCTGCACGCCTCGGTGTCCTCGACCCGCACCGGATAGCCACCGGACTGCGAACCGGTCAGCGTCAGCGTGGCCGGGTCCTTCAGCTCCACCCCGTACGCCGTGGCGGCCTCGCGGGCGACCCCGCGAATCGACAGGCAGTAGCCCCGATCCGGCGTCACCGCGATGTCGAGCACGTCGTCGCGCAGCCCGAGCAGCTCGATCGCGTCGGTCCCGACCTCGGCCTCCCCCGGCTCCAGCACGACGATGCCGTGCGTGCCGTCGTCGCCCAGACCGAGCTCCGACGAAGAGCAGATCATCCCGCTGGAGACGTGCCCGTAGGTCTTGCGCGCCGAGATCGCGAACCCACCGGGCAGCACGGCACCCGGCAGCACGACGACGACCAGGTCGCCGACCTCGAAGTTGCTCGCACCGCAGACCACCCACTGCGGCTCGTCGTTGCCGATGTCGAGCGAGCACCAGCGGATGGTCTTGCCGTTCTTCTGCGGCTCCGGCTCGTAGCTGAGCACCTTGCCGACCACCAGCGGACCGGTCAGGCCGCCGCCCGCCTCGTCGACGGTCTCGACCTCGAGCCCGGCACGGACCAGCTTCTCGCCGACCTCGCGGCCGGTGACGCCGGCCGGCAGCTCGACGTACTCACGAAGCCATGACAGTGGGACCCGCATCAGATCTCCATCCCGAACTGGCGGCTGAACCGCACGTCACCCTCGACCATGTCCCGCATGTCCTCCACCCCGTTGCGGAACATCAGCGTCCGCTCCAGGCCCATTCCGAACGCGAATCCGGAGTACCGCTCGGGGTCGATGCCACACGCCTGCAGCACTCGCGGGTTGACGACTCCGCAGCCGCCCCACTCGATCCAGCCCTCACTGCCACAGGTGCGGCAGGGCCGCTCCGGGTTGCCGACCGACGCGCCCCGGCAGACGAAGCACTTCAGGTCGACCTCGGCCGACGGCTCGGTGAACGGGAAGAAGTTCGGCCGCAACCGCGCCTCCAGCCCCTCCCCGAACATCGACACCACGAAGTGGTCGAGCGTGCCCTTCAGGTGCGCGAGCGTGATGCCCTCGTCCACCACCAGGCCCTCGACCTGGTAGAAGACCGGCGTGTGGGTCGCGTCCAGCTCGTCGGTGCGGAACACCCGGCCGGGACAGATCACGTAGATCGGTGGCTTGCGGGTCAGCATCGACCGCGCCTGCACCGGTGAGGTGTGCGTCCGCAGTACCGTCCCGGACCCGGGCGGGTCGACGAAGAAGGTGTCCTGCATCTGCCGCGCCGGGTGGTCGGGCTGGAAGTTCAGCGCGTCGAAGTTGAGCCACTCAGCCTCGATCTCGGGGCCCTCGGCGACGTCCCAGCCGAGCGCGCTGAACACGTCGGCGACCTGCTCGGAGATCAGCGACAGCGGATGCCGCGCGCCGAGCTCGGGGGAGTGCCACGGCAGCGTCACGTCGACGCGCTCGGTGGCCAGCATCCGCTCCTCGTGCTCGGCCTCCAGCACCGCGAGCCGAGCGGCGAACGCCTCGTTGATCACCTTGCGGGCGGACCCGATCCGCTGACCGGCCTCCTTGCGCCCCTGCGGCGGCAACGCACCGATCTCGCGGTTGGCCAGCGCGATCGGTGACCGCTCGCCGAGATGCCCGGCCTTGGCCTCCTGCAGAGCGGCCAGATCGGCTGCCTTCGCGAAGGCAGCCAGAGCCTCGTCGCGCGCCCGCTCGACCTCGTCGGCATGCAGAGGAGTGACCTCGACGGGGTCGTAGTTCTTGTTGGGACCGGACATGACTCTCTTCCCGGGGTAGCTGATCACCGATTTGCTCAAAGCAGTCTAGGAACCCACAGGCCCCGAACGTGAATCGGCCGTCCACAACCCCCGGTCCCGGGCGGCAGAGCCTGCTCGACGGACTGCAAGCTGGACTCGAGAAGTAGCCATCAGCCGCGCCCGACACGCTGCCTGGAGTGGTGCTCACGACCGGCGGCCCGGCGCAGATGATCAGGTCGCACCGCGGCCATCGCGGTCTGCCCGCGCGAAGCACTCGGCCCGACGACCGCCTGCTCGTCGAGGTAGCCATGGCCGCCCATGAAGTCCCCGGGGTAACGGTCGCCGTGCCGGTCGCGCCAGTAGGCCCGGGCCACTCGGACCGCAGCCGTGCTGTTGATGTCGAGGTCGTAGTCACTCGGCTCCGGCTCGAGACCGAGCCTGTACATCGCGTCGTACGGACGGCGCAGCGGCCTCCTCTCGTCGCTGCCGAACCACTCCCGCATCCGTTCCAGCGCGTCCGGCTGGCCGGCCAACTCCGCCTCGGTGGGCAGCGTCTTGCGCAGACCTGAGAAGAACCCGGCCGCGGTGCCCTTGAGCCGGATGTCGACCTGTGATGCCTTGATCCGGTCCTGGTCGAGCGCATTCAGCAGTTCGCCGGCGAACTGCTGGTACAGCCTGGGGGTCAGGCCCATCGGCGACTTGCCGGTGAGCATCCACCGCACGTGCCGCGGATCGATGCGCAGGAATTCCAGATCCCGGCGGGCAATGCTGTAGCCGGAGTCGTCGCGCGGCCACCACGGCGGCACTTCCTCTTTGTCGTCGAGGATTCGCCCGATGCGGGCATCCAGCTCGTCCGGCGCTCGCGGTCGCGCCGCGACCAGGTGCGGCTGCCGATCAGGACCGACTGCCCGCGTCGCCCCGGAAAGGCTGCCGGCAGGCGCCGAACCGGCGACCACCGCCGACCGCTTCCGCTCGTCGATCAGCTGATCGGACACGACACCATCCACCACCGCCTGGTGATCGCCAGGCAGCGTCACCCATCTTTTCTGGCTCAGCAGCCCCATCCCGGTCATCGGGAGCGAGACCACATCCCGCGCCGAGTGCCGCGCGGCGAGGATCACGCCTGGCTTTCGCCGTGCCTTCAGCCAGTCCGCGATCACCTGACGGTCAGGCGACCAGCCGGCCAGCGGTCGCTGCGGAGCCTCGACGACCTGGCCCGGATTGGTCTCACCCCACGGCGGCCGTTCCTCGGCCGACCAGATCTGTGCCCGGTACGAGACCAGTTCGGTGATCCCGCGCGCTTGCAGAAGCTCCTGGGTCATCGCGTACTGCGTCCGCACGAAGTCGGTCAACGCATCCGTGTTGTACCTGAGCTCGCGCTCCACTTTCCACCGGGTATCACCATCCAGCTGCGAGCGCCGTACCCCGGACAGCCCGAACTCACCAGCGGTGATCTCCTGCAGCGCCAGCGCCCGGGCATTGTGACTCGAACCGTGCGACCAAGCACCCATCAGCTCGCTGGTCGCGATCATCCGCACGAGACGCTCAGCCTCCGCGGTGTCCATCCGGATGGCACGATGCGCAAACGGCCGGTACTGGGTGGAGCCGAGCTCGTCCGAGTGCAGTACGTCGGCACCCTTCGACGGATAGCGCTCGTCGTACGGGAGCAGCACGTACCGGCTGTCACCCAGCCGGCCGACCATGTCGCTACCGACGACGAGGCCCGTTGCGGCCAACGCCAGCTCGAGGGTCGACGAGCGCATCCGCGCAGCCAGCGCCTCGACCGCGATGGTCGTCGCCTGCGGCGTACCGATGACCCGGCCATTGTCTGTCAACAGTGCCTTGCCGAGGCGCTCGTACCCGAGCCGCTCGTCCGATCCGGGCGGTGGTATCGCGTCAGTGGCCATCGAGGAACTCCTGCGCCTCCCGGCGCAGCTGCGCCGGCGCCTCCTTCCAGACCATGGTGTCCATCAACGCACGCAGCTTGACCGCTCTGACCTCCCGCGGCGCATCCGGGCGCACCTGGAGGTACCGCCACACCCCGTCCAGCTCCGCCGGCAGATCCCAGTCGAGGTCCAACGCGGTCGCCGCGGCGGTGGCTGGATCTTCGGGAACGACCAGCACCTCGTCGGCTGTGGCCGGTGGCTCGATCTCGACCAGTCTGAGCCCGAGGTGGTCGATGGCAGCGCGGAACGCGGCGCGCTGGGTCTCGACGAAGGACGCGGACGGCCTGTCACCCGTTGTCTGGAAGAGCGTGAACAGCCAGGCTTCGCCGTTCATGCAGGCCAGGTCGAGGACGAGCTCGACACCGTCGGGGTCGGTCAGCCTCCGGTGCGCCAGGCTGTCCGCGGCACCCGGTGGCTCGGTCCGGGGGCCCTCGGTCAGGCCGAACGTCTCCCGGAGCCAGCTGACCTGGTCTTCGGACAGTTCGCCGGTGGAGAGAGCCTGAAGCGCGGGCCACAGCATGTCGGAGGTCCTTTCGTCGGCAACACGTGACGAAAGCCTTGCACACCAAGGGCGTTCAGTGAGTTGAGTTATCCACAGGGGGCAGGTGGATCGGATTGGTCCAGGCGCGGCCGCCGGCGGCGTCCTCGACGGTGATCCGGCAGTGGGTACCGCGGAAGAGGGCGAGCGGGAGCGCAGCCTCGGTCAGATCGATGCTTTGGGCAACTTCCGCGCCGGGGTGACCGCCGCTCAGCAGGATCTTCGTCGCGGGTGAGCAGCGAACCACGACCACATCGTCTTCGATCCGGACGTCGTACAACTCCGGGCCGGTACTGGAGTAGAAGTGGCCGGCCTTCAATGCGGCCAGCAGCGCGTCCGGGTCGAGGGTTTCGGTGCGGACGTGGACCCACGCCTGGCACGGAGGTGGGTCCTGGGGCTGTAGATGCGCGTCGTCCGCGGCGTACGTGGTGAGTCGGTGGCCGCGGTTCAGCAGAACATCGGTGAGGTGCCAGCTGTCGCCACGGTTCTCCCGGTCGGCGAGCGCGTTGTAGACCTCGACCGAATGCGCCGCGTCCAGACTCTCCGCATCGACCGCCGTCAGGAGTGAGGCCGACGGATGGGCCATCCCGATGAACGCCCCCGCGGCCCGCGCCCGGCGCGCGAGCTCAGGTCCCGTCTCCGCCTCCGCCGGCGGCTCGAAATCCAGCGGCAGACCCACCGCCACGATGTGCCAGGACTGCCCGAGCTCGGTGCGCGGCGCGTGCAGCTCCGCGCCGATCAGAGTCGTGAATCCCGCCGACCGCAACTCCCGAGTGTCCGTCACCGGGAACCCGTACTCCGGCCGGAAGTGGTCGGTGATCGCCACGAAGTCGTAGCCGGCCTCGCGATACACCCGCGCGGTCCGGTCCGGCGACCAGGCGCCATCGGAGCCGTTCGAGTGGGTATGCAGGTTCCCCCGCCAGAACTGCCCCGGAATCCCGAACGGCAGGACAGTCATCGACGCTGCGCGCGGGCCGAGGCGTAGAGGCAGACAGCTGCGGCGGTCGCCAGGTTGAGGCTCTCGGCGCGGCCGTAGATCGGGACCTTCACCGATCGGTCGACGATCGCGTCGAACCCGTCCGGCAGACCGTGCGCCTCGTTGCCGAACAGCCAGACCGACGGCTTCGCGAGGGTGCCGTCCTCGATGCACTCGTCGAGATCGGAACTGCCGTAACCGTCCGCGGCGAGCACCTGCAAGCCCTGCTCGCGCCACGACTTGGCGGCGGTGACGATGTCGGCCTCGACCGTGATCGGCAGGTGGAAGAGGCTGCCCACGCTGGCCCGGACGGCCTTCGGGTTGTGCGGATCGACCGATTCGGCCGACAGTACGACGGCGTCCGCGCCGGCCGCGTCCGCGGTCCGGATCAGCGTGCCGACGTTGCCCGGATCGCGCACCTGGACGCCGACGGCGACCAGCCGCGCGGTGCGCGGTACGGCGGCCTCGAGCGAGACGTCGACCAACTGGCAGACGGCCACGACGCCTTGTGAGGTGACCGTCTCGCTCAGCGCCTCGATGGCCGCGCGGTTGACGTCGTACCAGGGGACGTCGGCGATCTGGGCCAGGTCGCGCAGGTCCCGGTGCCGGGTGGCGACATCAGGCTCGGCGTAGACCTCGACCACCAGTTCGCGGTGTTCGAGCGCCTCGCGGACCGCCTGCGGACCCTCGGCCAGGAAGCGGCCGGACTTGCGCCGGAACGCACGAGTGGCGAGCCTCCGGGCCTGCTTGATCCGCACGGACTGTGCGGTCAGCAGACCTGGGCTCGCCACTGTGTGGATCGCGATGTCGCCGAGGGAACGTCGCAGCTCAGGCTGCGGCGTCGCTCTTCGCGTTCACGTCGGCCGGCAGGGCCGCCTTGGCCAGCGCCAGCAGCGCCGAGAACGCCGCCGGGTCGTTGACGGCCAGCTCGGCCAGGATCTTGCGGTCGACCTCGACCTCGGCCAGGCGAAGACCCTGGATGAGGCGGTTGTAGGTCAGGCCCTCGGCGCGAGCCGCGGCGTTGATGCGCTGGATCCACAGCTTGCGGAAGTCGCCCTTGCGCGCCTTGCGGTCCCGGTAGGCGTAGACGAGCGAGTGGGTGACCTGCTCCTTGGCCTTGCGGTACAGCCTCGAGCGCTGGCCGCGGTAACCGCTGGCCTGCTCGAGGACGACGCGACGCTTCTTGTGGGCATTCACTGCCCGCTTCACGCGTGCCATGAGGTGTTACTCCTTGACTATCTGCGCCGGAGAAGGTGGTCCACCCGGCGGGGGTGTTCGGGGTGGGAAAGGAGCTCAGATACCGAGGAGCTTCTTGGCCTTCTTGACGTGCGAGGTGGCGACCTCGACGGTGCCCGACAGGCGGCGCTTGCGCTTGGTCGACTTCGCCTCGGCGAGGTGACGCTTGCCGGTCTGCTCGCGACGCAGCTTGCCCGAACCGGTCACCCGGACGCGCTTCTTCATCCCCGAGTGGGTCTTCATCTTCGGCATGGCTGTGTACTCCTGGTTATCTTCGTTGACTCGATCGGGTGATGGCTCCGGCCGTCACGACCGGAGCGACACGTCACTCCGGGTCGAGGTTGTCTGCCGGACCCTTCGGCTTCTTCGTGGCGCCGGCGGCCTGCTCGTCCTCGTACTGCTTCAGTTGCGCGGCGCGCTCCTGACGCTCGGCCTCTTGCTCGGCCTCGTGCTCGGCGAGCTTCTTGGCCTTCTCGGCCTCGACGTCCACGCGTGCCTCGGACTTCTTCTTGTGCGGTCCGAGCACCATGATCATGTTCCGGCCGTCCTGGCGCGGCGAGGACTCGATGAAGCCGAGCTCGCTCACGTCTTCGGCCAGCCGCTGCAGCAACCGGAACCCGAGCTCGGGCCGGGACTGCTCACGTCCGCGGAACATGATGGTGATCTTGACCTTGTCACCGCCGCGCAGGAACCGGACGACGTGACCCTTTTTGGTCTCGTAGTCGTGCGGGTCGATCTTCGGCCGCAGCTTCATCTCTTTGATGACGGTGTTGGTCTGGTTCCGGCGGGACTCGCGCGCCTTCTGCGCGGTCTCGTACTTGTACTTGCCGAAATCCATCAGCTTGCAGACCGGCGGGCGTGCCGTGGCCGCAACCTCGACCAGGTCGAGATCGGCTTCCTGTGCCAACCGAAGTGCGTCCTCGATCCGGACGATGCCTACCTGCTCACCGTTCGGTCCGACCAGGCGCACCTCAGGTACGCGGATGCGCTCGTTGACGCGCAGTTCAATGGTGATGGGTCCTCCTGGGTTGTTCGTTTACTGGTGCCACCCGGTGCTCACCCCGGGGCCGGAAATGACAAAGGGCCCCGTGTGTTCACACGAAGGCCCAATTCCCAGATCGACGGCTCCGCAACCCCGTCACCGGGAGTGCGAGCCGTACAATTCGCCGCGGCCCTCCGGCCTGGACCGGGGAACTTCGGCGTGACCGGGACCCGCCGACTCTTCATCAGCTGGGTGGGAGGTGGCCCTCCGCTTTGACCAGAACCGCTGGCGTCCCTCGAGTATTCCGCTCAGGGGTCACCTTCGGACCTGGTCGGTCGCCATGCAAGAGTAACAGCATGAGCGACCAAGTCTCCACTCCGCCTGCCAGCACCCCCGTACCGGACGCCGTCGAGCCCGAATCGCCGGCCGAACACCAGGTGGATCCGCTGTCGACGGTGTCGCGGGACATCGCCGAGGTGCCGAGCGTGGAGATCATCTCCACCGCCGCCCTGCACCTGATGAGCGCGGCAGCGGTCCACCTCGGCCTGGCCGAGGACCTGCCCGAGCACCGCGACCTCGACGAGGCCCGGTCCCTGATCGACGCGCTGGCCGGTCTGCTGGACGCCTCGGCCCCGTCGCTGGGTCACCACCACGCCGCTCCCCTGCGCGACGGCCTGCGCTCCCTCCAGCTCGCGTTCAAGGAAGCGTCGACCATCCCCGACGAGCCCGGCACGGGTCCTGGCGAGAAGTACACCGGCGAGGTGCACCCGGCCGCGGCCTCGCGGCCGAAGTACACCAAGCCGCTGCCGGTCGCGGAGTAGCGGGCGGGGTTCTGCACCGACGCTGGGGAGACGAGCAACTTCCTGCTGGTGTGCGGCGGTTCGATCGCGGCGATCCTGGTGCTGCTGGGGATCAGCCTGGCGATCTCCAGCTGGGTCTGCCACGGCAGGTCTCCGCGTCGACTGGTGACGGCATCCCCGCGGTAGTCGTCGTCTGGGCCGCGGGCCTGATCTTCCTGACCGGCGGCCGGCTGCTGGAGAAGCAACTGGCCGACCGTCCCGGCTACGCCGACTACCAGTCCCGTACGAGCTTCTTCTTCCCCCGCCCAACGCGGCAGCCGTAGAGGGCGACGAAGAAGACCCAGAGGTAGACGGTCTCGCCGGCGAGGCGCTCGGTGAGGCCGACCGGCCCGAGACCACCGAGGGCGGCGACCAGGCCCACCAGGCCGAGCAGCGACACGACGGCAGTCACCGACGCGGTTCGCGCGGCGAGCGGCGCAGCGGGACGGAGGGCTCGCGCGCTGACGAACAGGACCGCGACGGTGCCGAGGAAGACGGGGACGGCCAGGAGCGAGTGGAGGGCGAGGTCGACATCGCCCGGGACCAGGCAGGTGGCGATACCGAAGGTCGCGATGACCACCCAGAGGACGACGAGCGAGCGGGCTGCCCGCGGACCGGCGTACAGGGGGCGGAGCAGGATGCCCCCGGCCGCCAGCAGGATCCAGACGACGATGCCGCCGACGTTGAACCAGGCGTGGCGGGGAGAGCAGGAGGCCAGGACGCCACTCGGACGCTGCTCGATCGTGCAGGTGGTCCAGCCGAGATCGCTGATGGTGTGATCGAGGAACTGGTAAGGGACCGGCCAGGCGCTCGCGACGAACACCTGCAACCCGAAGTACAGCAGCGGGGCCAGCAGCCAGCAGATCCTCGCCGCCGGCCACTGTCGTCGATCCATCGCTGCAGCTTAGTGACGAACCAGGCCTACCCCTTGACCGCGCCCTCTTCGACGCCCTTGAAGAAGAACCGCTGACAGACGGCGAACACGATCACGATCGGGACGAACGCGATCATCGTGCCCGCGGCGATCAGCCGGGGGTTGTTGCTGAAGGTGCCGGACAGGTACTGCAGACCGACGGTCAGCGTGTACTTGTCGGGGTCGGTCAGCACGATCAGCGGCCAGAGGAAGTCGTCCCAGGCGCCGATGAAGGCGAAGATCGCCACCACGCTGATCGTGCCGCGGACGGACGGCAGCCCGATGTGGATCAGCCGCTGCCAGACGTTCGCGCCGTCGACCACCGCGGCCTGGTCCACCTCGATCGGCAGCGAGCGGAACGCGTTGTACATCAGCAGCACGTTCAGCGCGCCGATCATGCCCGGCAACGCCACCCCGAACAGCGTGTTGGCCAGTCCCATCTCCCGCACCGTCACGTACTGCGAGATGATCGTGACCTCACCGGGCAGCACCAGCGTCGCCAGGAACAGCCCGAGCACGATCTTGCGGTACCGGAACTCCAGCCGGGACAACGCGAAGCCGGCCAGGGTCGACCCGATGATGTTGCCGCCGACCACCAGTACGGCGACCTGCAGCGAGTTGCGCATGTAGTCCCAGACCGGGATGGTGTCGGCCACCGCCGCGTAGTGCGACAAGGTCGGCTGGGACGGCAGCAGCCGCGGGATCCGGGTGTAGATGTCCTCCCCCGAACCCTTCAGCGAGGTGGACAGCTGCCACAGGAACGGGCCGATCGTGATCAGCAGCACGAAGGCCAGCAGCAGGTACCGCGTCGCCTTCTCCGTCGGGGAGATCGAGTTGAAGCCGGTGGTCGCGCGCTTGCGGCGGCCGCGCTTCGGCGTACCGGGGTCGTCCGGTACGGCGACCGGCCGTGCCGGGTCGGTGACGATGCTCATGCGTCCGCCGCCTTCTTGTTCAGCCGGGCCAGCGCCAGCATCGGCACGACGGTGACGAAGAACAGCACGATCGACAGCGCGGAGGCGTAGCCGAGGTTGCCCTCGAAGCCCTGGCTGTACTGCTGGATCAGCATCACCACCGAGTTGTCCCGGCCGCCCGGGCCGCCCTTGCCGCCACTGAGGATGAACAGCTCCGAAAAGACTCGCAGGGCCGACACGGAGATCAGGATCGAGATCAGGATCATCGTCCCGCGGACTCCGGGGATGGTCACGTTGACGAACCGGCGGAACGCCGAGGCGCCGTCGACCGCGGCGGCCTCGTGCAGTTCGCGGCCGACGTTCCCGAGGGCGGCCAGGTAGATGATCATGTAGTAGCCCAGGCCCTTCCAGATCGTCAGGCTGATCGCGCTGAACAGCAGCAGCCACTGGTCACTGAGGAACGGCAGCGGCCCGGAGATCACGCCGAGCTTCTCGGCCAGGCCGTTGACCAGGCCGCGATCGTCCAGGATCCACTGCCAGATCAGCGCCACCACCACGGCCGACGCGACCACGGGGGTGTAGAAGGCGGTCCGGAAGAAGGTGATCCCGGGCAGCTTCTTCTCCACCAGCAGGGCGAGCAGCAGCGGCAGGATGGTCAGGAACGGCAGGCAGACCACCATGTAGATGACGCTGTTGAGCAGCGCCCAGCGCAGCTGCTCGTCGTGCAGCAGGGCCTCGAAGTTCTTCAGTCCGACGAAGGTGCCGCCGCCGATCGGTTTGGCGTTGGTGAACGACAGGATGACGGTGTTGATCGACGGCCAGAGGTTGAACACCAGCAACCAGGTGAGGGCCGGGATCACCAGCACCCAGGGCGTGAACCAGCGGTGGTAGCGCATCGGTCAGGACGCGAGCAGCTGGTTGGCCTTGGCCACCGCGGCGTCGAGGGCCTGCTTCGACGTCACCTTGCCGGCGATCGCGAGTGAGATCTGCTGGTTGATGAAGTCGTTGGTCGCGCCGCTGATCACCGGCGGCTGCAGCACCTTGGCCTTGGCCAGCGACTCGAACGCGAGCACCTTGGCGTCGGACTCCGGCGTCCCGTCGCTCTTGGAGAAGAACGGGTCGTTGGCCGAGGCCTTGGTGGACGGGAAGATGTTGACGATCTTGGCGAACGCGGCCTGGTTCTCGGCGTTGGTGACGAACCGCGCCAGCGCGATCGCGGCGGCCTGGTTCTTGGTCTTGGCCGAGACGGACAGGCCCTGGACGTACAGCGCCGGGGTGTCGAGGGCGGGCGACGGGACGATCTTGCCTTTCAGCGAAGGGTTGTCCTTGGTGAAGTCCTGGATCGCGTTGCCGCCACCGGTGGTCCAGGCGACCTTGTTCTGGGTGAAGAGCTTGGAGTTGCCCAGGTACTCCTGGGTCAGGATGTCGCGCGGCAGGTAGCCGGCCTTGTAGGCGGCGGCGTACTTGTCCAGCAGCGCGGCGGCCTCGGGGGTGTTGAAGGTGAAGGACTTGCCGTCGTCGGCCAGCACCTTGACGCCGGCGTTGGTGAGGTCACCGATCCCGGGCAGGCGGCTCATCATGTACTCCTTGCCGCCCGACTTGTCGTGCATCACCTTGGCGGCGGCGAGCAGTTCGTCGAAGGTCTTCGGCGGGTTCTTCACGTCCAGGCCGACCGCGGCGAACTTGGTCGCGTTCCAGTAGTCGATGTCGGTGTTCAGGTACCACGGGTAGCCGAAGGTGCCGTCCTGCCCCTGGTACCTGTACGCCGCGACGCCGCCCTCGACGTACTCCTCGGCGATCTTCGGGTCGGCCGCGCCGACGTCGAGCAGCATCGACTGCTTGGCCAGCGGCAGTGCGAAGTCCGGCGGCAGGTTGACGACATCGGGCAGTTGGCCGGCCGAGGCCTGGCTCAGCACCTTCTTGTCGTAGCCGTCACCGGGCTGGTCCAGCCAGGTCACCTTGGTGCCGGGGTACTTCGCCTCGAAGGCTTTGACCACCCCTTCCACGTACGACGTGAACTTAGGCTTGAGCGCCCAGGTCTGGAAGCTGACCTCGCCCGTCACCGCCGCGTTCGCGTCGACCGTCGGCTTGCTGTCCGACGACGTGTCGTCGGACGAACCGAGGCCACAACCAGCCAGAGTGAGGGCCGCGACGGCGACTCCTGCCACTGCGGTAAGACGACGACTACGCATGAAGATCTCCTGAGGTGATAAACCGGTATAGCTCCTGCACTATCCACATCGTAGAATCCGCTGTCAAGGGGGACATCGACGCGAAGGAGGGGCTCCGATGGCACGACCGACCATTGCGGACATCGCCGACAAGGCGGGCGTCTCCAAGGGCGCGGTGTCGTTCGCGCTGAACGGGCGGCCGGGCGTCAGCGACGCGACCCGGGCCAGGATCCTGCAGATCGCCGAGCAGATGAGCTGGCGCCCGCACAGCGCCGCCCGCGCGCTGGGCGCCTCGCGGGTGGACTCCGTCGGACTGGTGATCGCCCGGCCGGCCCGCACGCTGGGGGTCGAGCCGTTCTTCGCGCACCTGGTCTCCGGGCTGCAGTCCGGCCTGTCCGCGCGATCGATCTCGCTGCAACTGCTGATCGTCGAGGACACCGAGGCCGAGATCGAGGTGTACCGGCGCTGGACGTCGGAGCACCGGGTGGACGGCGTGATCCTGGTCGACCTGACCGTCAGGGACCCGCGGATCGATGCGCTCCGGGCGCTCGAACTGCCCGCCGTGGTGATCGGTGGCCGCGGCGGCAAGGGCGCGCTGGCCTCGGTCTGGGCCGACGACCGGGACGCGATGCTCGCGATCGTCGACTACCTGGCCGCACTCGGTCACCGCCGGATCGCCCACGTCGCCGGTACGCCGAACTTCCAGCACACCCAGCGCCGGATCCGCGCCGTCCGCGACGCCGCTCCCCGGCTGGGCCTGATCGACGCGCCGTCGCTCACCACCGACTTCAGCGACGCGGAGGGTGCCGCCACCACCCGCAAACTGCTCTCCCAGCCGAACCGACCCACCGCGATCGTCTACGACTCCGACGTGATGGCGGTGGCCGGCCTCGGCGTCGCGATGGAGATGGGCGTCTCCGTCCCCGGCGACCTGTCGATCGTCGCCTTCGACGACTCGATCCTGACCCAGTTGATGCACCCGGCCCTGACCGCGCTGTCCCGCGACACCTTCGACTTCGGCCGCCAGGCCGCCGAGGTCCTGCTCGACCTGATCGCCGACCCCACCAAGCTCGTCAACCTCCGCACCGCCGACCCGGTGCTGACCGTCCGCGAGTCGACCGCTCCCCCCAGCCACTGACCCGCTCCCGCGGACTTCCCGCGGTGCAGCGCCGCTCAGCCGACGCGGCGGCGCTCGCCGCGATCGAGCCGGCCCCGACCACCGGCCCGGCAGCTGACTGGCGATTTATGCTAAACCGATTTAGCATCTGATCCATGCTCTCGGATCCCGCCACGCCACGGTTCGGCGCGAACTACGTCCCGTCGTCCGGGTGGTTCTACAGCTGGCTCGACTACGACCCGGCGGCGGTCCGCCGGGATCTGGCCGACCTGGCCGGGCTCGGCCTCGACCACGTCCGGGTGTTCCCGGTCTGGCCCTGGATCCAGCCGAACCGGGCGATCATCCGCGAGCGCGCGATCGACGACCTGCTCGACCTGATCGACGCCGCCGCCGAGCACGGCCTGACGGTGGCCGTCGACCTGATCCAGGGACACCTGTCGAGCTTCGACTTCCTGCCGTCCTGGGCGCTGACCTGGCACAAGAGCAGCCTGTTCGAGAGCGAGACGGTCCGCGACGGCCTGATCGCGTACGTCGACACGGTCGCCCGCGCGGTGGCCACCAAGCCGAACGTCTTCGCGATCACCCTCGGCAACGAGGTCAACAACCTCTGGCCGGACAGCTCCACCACCCCGGACGCCTCCACCCGCTGGGCTCACGACTTGTTGCTCACCCTGAAGAAAGCGGCGCCCGGCGTACTCGCGCTGCACTCGGTGTTCGACGACGCCTGGTACCGGCCCGACCACCCCTTCCTCCCGGCCGACGTCGTCGACCTGGGTGATCTGAGCACCGTTCACTCGTGGGTTTTCAACGGGGTCTCACGGGTGGACGGTCCGCTCGGTCCGGCGACCCTGACGCACGCCGACTACCTGGTCGAGCTGGCCGCCGCCACTTCACTGGATAGTTCAAGACCTGTCTGGCTGCAGGAGATCGGCGTACCGGGCCCCGACATCCCGGCCGAGCTCCAGGCGGAGTTCACCCGGCGTACCGTCGAACTGGTCGTCCACAACCCGGCACTGTGGGGCATCACCTGGTGGTCGTCGCACGACATCGATCGCCGGCTCCTCGACTTCCCCGACCGGGAGTACGACCTCGGTCTTTTCACCGTCGATCATCAGCGCAAACCGGCCGCCCAGGCGTTCGCCGACGTGATCGCCGAGATCCGCTCCACCGGCGTGACCCCGCAAGCGGCTTCCACCCTGCAGGCCCCGATCAACCCCCGCACCGACCCGGCCCGCCGCGCGGAACTGGCCCCCGGCAGCCCCTTCCACCTCGCCTGGGTCGCCGCCCGCGCCGGCGGCCCGGTCCGGATCAAGCTCCCCTAGGGCGGGAGACAGAAGCTAGCGCTCGATCAGCACCTGGATGCCGTCCAGGACACGATCCAAGCCGAAGTCGAAGTCGTCGTCGAGCGTGTCCTCGTACTCCTGGTTCGTGTACATCGCGAGCACCCGGTCGAGGCCGGCGGACCGCAACCGCGGTACCAGGAACTCGCCGACGGCAGCCGACTCGACCGGCGTCGAGTCGCTGGCAGTCAACTGGCGCGCGAGGCTCGCGTAACTCCGGGCGTACCCGTCGAAGAGCAGCGCGCATCCGAGCGCGTCATGCTGACTCAGGCCGGTATCGGCCAGCACCTCCAGCAGGGTCTCCAGCCAATGCAGCAAGTTGGGGGTCACCGGCGCTCCGCGGATGGGCACCTCCAGCAACCACGGGCGTTCGGCGTACCGGTCGACCTGCGCCTTCACCCAAGCTCGGCATCCTGCCCGCCAGCCGGGGGCCGCCAGGACGTGCTCCGGTGCCCGCCCCCATGCCTGCTCGGTCACCAGCACGATCAGTTCGTCCTTGGAGCTGACGTAGCGGTAGAGCCCGTTGGTGCTGACGCCAAGCCGCGCCGCGATCCGCTGCAGCGAGATCGCCTCGAATCCCTGGCTGTCACCGAACTCGATGCCGATGGCCACGATCTGGTCGACCGTGAAGCCGGGCTTCGGTCCGCGTCGCTGCAGGGGCTGGACACCCCAGGACAACGCCAGCCCGGGCGGTAGCTGCGCCGGCTCTTCGCTCATGCGCCCATCATCACTCAGCGGTGGAGATCCATCCGTAGCCGCCGTCTTCCAGCTTGACCACCTGCAGACCGGCAGCCAGCCGGCGTACGTCGTCCGTCTCCAGTACTGCGGCCGCCGGCCCCGCCACGTCGAGCACGATCGCGGCGGCACCCTCCTGGATCGCGGCGGTCGCCACCAGTTGCGACTGAGCCGGCATCGGCCGCGCCTCCGGGCTCCAGCGCGCCAGACTCGCGGTACTCGTGAACGCGAGCAGCGCGTTCCGGCCGTCCTGCCCCTGCAGCAGCGCGACCGCCATGTCGGAACTCTTGTCGTGCGCGAGCCCACGCTCGTCGTACTCGACCTCGCCGAGCATCGCGACCACCGGCACCAGCAGACGCGCCCTGGTCAGCGCGGCCAGGATCGCGCCCTGGTCCCCCGCGGCCAGCGCCTGGGCGAGCGCGGGGTCGGCCGATCCGTCGTCGTCGTCGAATCCGGTGAAAGCAAGACGCCGTTCTGGTTGCACCCGGCCATTGTCCGCTCAGCCTTCCCGGAGGGTGGTTTCAGGGTGGGGTCAGGGCCGTTCCCCCCTTGGTTCCCGGCGCAGGTGTGCGAGCCTGGAGCTGTGCCTGACTTCAACGATCTGACGCTGCTGCCGTTCTGTGTCGGCCTCACGCTGCTCGGCCTGATCGGGTCCTGGGCCGCCTGGCGGCGCCGCGGACTCGCCTCCGGGACCCGTGGCGTGGCCTGGTCGCTACTCCCGGTCTCGCTCTACCTGACCGGGCTGCTCGAGCTGCTGTGGGACGTGGTGCGCTCCGTCAGCAGCTGGATCACGCATCTGATCTTCTCCCCCACCGTGTGGGCCGGCGTGGCGCTGTTCGGCGTCTCGGTCGTGCTCTACGTCGTCTCCGGCGTGGCCAAGGGCCGCGGTGGGAACAAGGAGAAGGCAGCCAAGCCCCAGTCGGCCACCCGGCCGGCCTCTGACGCGGTCGGCGAACTGACCGCCGGCGGCCCCCCGCCGGCCAGTGCGGGCCGGCCCGCAAAGACCCCGCAAGCCGCCAAGGCCCCGAAGGCGGCGAAGGGTCAGGAATCGTCGGAGTTCGACGAGATCGAGGACATCCTGAAGCGCCATGGAATCAACTAATCGCCTGACCAGCGACCCCCTGACCGACCAGCCCCCGGCCACCCGGCCGGTGACCATCGACAGCCTGCTCGACCACGTCCAGGCGGCTCCCGCCCGGCTCGGCAAGACCCGGCTGATCAGCATCGACGGCCCGGCGGGATCCGGGAAGAGCACCCTGGCCGACCGCTTCGCCGCGCGTGCGGAGGCGCGCGGCCTGCACACCCGGGTGCTCCGCATGGACGACCTGTACGACGGCTGGGACGGCGCCGTACGAGGCTTCGCGCTGCTGCGTGACCACGTCCTGACCCGCCTCGCGGACGGTCGCGAGGGCCGCTACCGCCGCTACGACTGGAACGCCAACGCGTACGCCGAGCTGCACCTGGTGCCGGTCACCGTCGAGCTGCTGATCGTCGAGGGTGTCACCTCGTGCGACCGCGACGCCGACGCGTGGCAGTCGCTCAAGGTCTGGATCGAGACCACGAACGAGGTCCGCCTCGACCGGGGCATCGACCGCGACGGCGAGGCGCTGCGGGACCGCTGGCTCGACTGGATGCGCTGGGAGCGCGACCACTTCGCCACCGAGAACACCAGGGCCCGCGCCAACCTGGTCGTCGACGGCAACCCCGACGTACCGCACGATCCTGAGCTCGAGCTGATCGCCAGGTCGGTCAGTCTGGCGCACGACTCGGCGGCGTCGTGACCAGCCCGTCCCAGGACCAGCGCGGGATGCCCAGACCGGCCGGGATCTCGTCGTCCGGATCGTGGTACCGCCCCAACGACTCGGTGGTCGCCCAGGCGAAGTAGTCGTGCAGCACGCCACGAAGGCGCTCGTCGTCGGCCAGACCGGTGTCCACCAGCGCCTGGTCGAAGCAGGCGATCGCGAGCCGGTCCATCTCCTCGTGCGGACCGTTCCCGCTGTGCATCCGGACCACGGTCGTCTCGTCACCGCCGAGTGCCGAGAACGCCGGCGGCCCGCCGAGCGCCTCCGACCAGTACGCCGCCAGCCGACCGGTGTGCTCAGAGTGGAACCCATGCTGGAACGCATGGCTCACCACCTCGTCGGCCAGGACCCGCTCGTGCCACGCCCGCGCCAGCCGCAGCATTCCGTCGGCACCACCGGCAGCCTCGTACACCGTCTCCATGCGCCTCAGGCTGTCAGCCGACCCGCGAACCTGCCAAGACCCAGATCCGGACGTGCGCGAGGATGGAGGCATGAGCGTCCTACCATCGGGTGAGCAGTGGACCGTCCAGGCCGGCGAGTACTCCGGCACCGTGGTGAGCGTGGGAGGCGGCCTGCGCGGTCTCTCGTACGCCGGCCGCGAAGTGCTGATCGGGTATCCGGAGGACCAGCCGGCCCGCGCCGGGATCGGGCAGCACCTGTTCCCCTGGCCGAACCGGATCACCGACGGCAAGTACACCTTCCAGGGCGTCGACCAGCAGCTCTATCTGACCGAGCCCGCGCGCGGCAACGCGATTCACGGCCTGACGCGCTGGGCCAACTGGGAGCGGGTGGACGACGGCAGCGACGAGTCGTACGTCGAGCTGGCCTACCGGCTGCACGGGCAACCGGGGTACCCGCACCAGCTCGACCTGACGCTGGTCTACCAGCTCGACGCGACCGATGGCCTGACCGTTACCGCCGGTGCGACCAACATCGGCGCCGGCGACGCGCCGTACGGGTACGGCGCTCATCCCTACCTGACGGTCGGCCGGCAGATCGACGAGTGCGAACTGGAGTTCACGGCGGCCAGCTGGCTGAAGGTGACGCCGGAGCAGTTCAGCCCGGTCGGTCTCGAACCGGTCGCCGGTTCGAAGTACGACTTCGGCCAGGCGCGCAAGCTGCAGGACGTCGAGATCGACAACGCGTTCACGGACCTGCCGCCGGTCTGGGAGGTGCGGCTGACGGATCCGGCGACAGGCAACTCGGCGCGGCTCAGCAGCGACACCCGCTGGATGCAGCTCTACACGGCAGGCGCGCTGGATCGGGCCGGGCTGGCCGTCGAGCCGATGACCTGCCCGCCCGACGCCTTCGTCAGCGGCGACGACCTGGTGGTCCTGAAGCCGGGCGACGAGCACACCACCAGCTTCAGGGTCAGCGTCTAGGGGGTTTCTGTCTGGCCCGCGCCGTGGGAGCGGGCGACGGTGGCCAGTTCCTTGGCCGCCTTGCCCGCTCGCGCGCCTTCGGACGCCTGCACCGCCAGGACACCGAAACGGTTGCCCTCGGCATCGAAGAGCTGGAGCCACGGGTCACCCGAGCGGAACCGCAGGCCCTTCACGTCGCTCCACTCGAACTTGTAGGTGCGAAACACGTTCCGCACCTGCAACGAGTCCTCGTACGCCGTGACGCGCACCGTCGCCATCCGGTACAGCAGATAGAGCACGGTGCCGAAGAACGCCAGCAACGTGATCCGCTGGAACAGCGTGAACGTGTCGCGCGCGTCGTCCGACAGCTGGAACCAGACCACCCCGAAGACGGCGACGATCGACAGGCCCATCGCGCCGGCCATCATCGCGATCGCCCAGGGGCGGAAGCTCCACAACGCGGTCGACGTCATCGCGTCAGATCCGGCAGGCGTGAATGTCCGTAGTGAGGATGGCACGGGCCCCGACCTCCCAGAGTTGGTCCATGATTCGCTGCGCGTCGGCTCGGAGCACCATCACCCGGACGGCGACCCAGCCTTCCCGATGAAGCGGCGACACCGTCGGCGACTCCAGGCCCGGCGCGACCGCGTTCGCGGCCTCCACCGCCTCGGCGCGGATGTCGTAGTCCATCATCACGTAGTTGCGCGCGACCAGGACGCCTTCCAGCCGGCGTACCAGCTGGTCGAGCCCGGCCGGCTGCTCGACGCCGTGCCGGCGGATCAGCACCGCCTGGGACTTGAGGATGACGTCGCCGAACACCTCCAGCCCGGCCTGCCGCAGCGTCGTACCGGTCTCGACGACGTCGGCGATCACGTCGGCCACGCCGAGCTGGACCGCGGACTCGACCGCGCCGTCCAGCTTGACCACGGACGCGTCGACGCCGTTCTCGGCCAGGTGGTCGGTCAGGATGCCCGCGAACGAGGTGGCGATCCGCTGACCCTGCAGGTCCTTGACCGACCGCGCGACACCCGGCCGGCCCGCGAACCGGAAGGTCGAGCCGCCGAAGCCGAGCTCCAGGATGGTGTCGGCGTCGGCGTGCGAGTCGAGCACCAGGTCGCGGCCGGAGATGCCGACGTCGAGGGTGCCCTCACCGACGTAGACGGCGATGTCGCGCGGGCGCAGGTAGTAGAACTCGACGCCGTTGTCCGGGTCGGTCAGCGACAGGTCCTTGGTGGTCCGGCGCTGCCGGTAACCGGCCTCGGTCAGGATGGAGATGGCGGCTTCGCTCAGCGAGCCTTTGTTGGGTACTGCGACGCGCAGCATGGGAAGGCCAATCTGTCAGAGGTGAACCGGGTCTTCGGTGCGCTCCTACAGATGTCGGTACACGTCGTCGAGGCTCAGGCCGAGCGCATGCATCATCACCTGCGCGTGGTAGAGGAGCTGGCTCAGCTCCTCCGCGGCCCGGTCCTTGCCCTCGTGCTCGGCGGCCATCCAGGACTCGGCGGCTTCCTCGACCAGCTTCTTGCCGATCGCGTGCACGCCGGCATCCAGCGCTGCCACCGTGCCGGAGCCTTCCGGTCGGGTCAGTGCCTTCTCGCCCAGCTCGGCGAAGAGTTCGTCAAAGGTCTTCATCGCGGCCCCAGCCTAGAGGGCGGCCGGTGGAAGGTTGCGGTCAGGTCTCGCTCCCCGGACTTTCCCGCTGTGGCGGGGTGGTTGCCGGCGGGTCACCGGTATGACTTCGGGGACGGGCGTTCGGCCCGGGATCACGCCGAAATGTCGTCCCCGTCCGGCCTGCGACGGTGACGGTCTGCGCCCGGATTGGCCGAGGATGGGCGGTATGAGAATCCGTTCCCTGGGTGTGACCCCTGGCAGCCTGCCGACCGGCCGGCTGAACGCGATCACCGATGTGCCGGGAGTGCTGGTCGGCCAGACGACCCTGGCCGACGGCGACCTCAACACCGGGGTGACCGCGATCGTCCCGCCCGGCTTCGCCACTGGGGTAGCGGCGGCGGTTGCTGTCGGCAACGGGTACGGCAAGCTGGTCGGGTCGACCCAGGTGGACGAACTCGGCGTGATCGAGACGCCGATCCTGCTCACCGGGACGCTGTCGGTCTTCCGTGTCGCCGATGCGCTGCTGACCTGGCTGCTCGATCGCGACCCGACCGCCACCAGCCTCAACCCGATCGTCGGCGAGACCAACGACGGCTACCTCTCCGACATCCGGGCCCGGCCGATCACTCCCGAACACGTCTTCGCCGCGCTCGACTCCGCCTCCGCCGATCTCCCCGCTGAAGGCAACGTGGGCGCGGGCACCGGCACCGGCGCTCTCGGGTTCAAAGCCGGCATCGGTACGTCGTCGCGTCAGGTGTCCGGCGGAGTGGTGGGAGTGCTGGTCCAGGCGAATTTCTCCGGAACCCTGACAGTGCTCGGAACTCCTGTCCCGCCGCTGGTGCAGAAGCCGGCTCCGGAGGGCAACTCCTGCATGATCGTGGTGGCCACCGATCTGCCGGTCGACGCCCGGCAACTCGGCCGGATCGCCCGGCGGGCCGTCTTCGCGATGGGCCGGGTCGGATCGGACTTCTCGCCGGGAAGCGGTGACTACGCGATCGCCTTCAGCACCAGTCGCGCGGCGCCGATCCGGGATCAAGGCTTGAAAGAAGCCTTCCATGCAACCACCGAAGCGACGGAGGAGGCGCTGCTCAACTCGCTGACGACGGCGTCGACCGTCACCGGCTTCAACGGCAACACGCAGTACGCCGTACCGCATGAACTGATCAGGAATACAGCGCGCTGACCGCCCCGGCCAGGCGTTTGAGCTCGGCACGCAGTTCGGCCGGCTCCAGCACCTCCAGCAGACCGCCATAGCGGATCAGCTGTTCCGCGGCGTTGCCCACCGACTCGATCGGTACGGCGACCGTGACGCTGCCGTCCTCGGCCGGTTCCGCGCCGGTGTCGCCGATCGCCTTCAACAGCAGCGTCGCGGACAGGTCGGCCAGTCGCGCGACCAGTTGCGGTGCGATCCGCACCACGGCCTCGGACGTGAACCGCTGTTCCTCGAAACGGTCCAGGTGTGCCTGCCAGAACTTCGCCAGCTCGAATCCGGCGGGCCGGTCGAAGACCTCCTCGGTCGGCGCGAGCTGCAGGATGTTGGACACGCGGTAGGTCCGCACTCCCCCGGGCGCCGCGGCCACGACGTACCAACTGCCGTTCTTCAGCACCAGCCCGTACGGTTCGAGCGTCCGCTCGACCTCGCGCGGCGCTTCCCACCGCCGATAGATCACCTTGATCCGGCGATCCTCCAGCACCGCCGAGGCCACCGACGACAGGTACGGCGAGTCCTCGGCATCCCGGTACCACGCGGGCAGGTCGAGGTGGAACCGGTTCTTCAGCCGCCCGGCGCGATCCCGTTGATCCGGTGCCAGCGCGGCCAGCAGCTTGAGTTCGGCCGCACTGGTCTGCTCGGTCAGGCCCAGCGCCGCCGCGGGGCCAGGCATTCCGACCAGGAAAAGCGCTGCTGCTTCGCCTTCGTTCAACCCGGTGAGTTTCGTCCGGTAGCCGTCGACCAGGCGATACCCACCGGCTCGCCCTTGGTCGGCGTAGACGGGAACTCCAGCCGCGGCAAGCGCCTCCACGTCTCGGTAGATCGTGCGCAGCGAGACCTCGAGCTCCTCGGCCAGTTCACGCGCCGTCAGCCGGCGGCGGGTCTGCAGCAGCAACAGGATCTGCAGCAACCGGCTCGAACGCATGATGCGAGATTACCGCCGAACACTGCCATTCACTGTCAGGTTTGGGCGGGAGGCTGAGGCCATGAGCACATTCACCAAGGAAACCGCCGACTTCGACTTCCTCGACGGGCACTTCGACGTTCGGCACCGGACGCTCGCCAAGGTCTTCGTCGGCAGCGACGACTGGCAGGAGTACGCCGGCACCTGCAGCGCCCGGACGTACTTCGACGGCGCGATCAGCATCGACGAGATGCAGTTCCCGACCAAGGCGTCGTCCGGGATGTCGGTGCGTTTGTTCGAGCCTTCGACCAAGGAATGGACCATCTACTGGGTGAGCAGCACCACGATGAAACTCAACCCGCCGGTGAAGGGTCGCTGGTCCGAGGACGGCAGTTCGTGCTGGCTGGTCGGCGAGGAGGAGCTCGACGGCAGGCCGATCCTGGTGAGCTATGCCTGGTCGGACGTCACCGAGACGACCGCGCACTGGGAACAGTCCTTCTCCGGCGACGGTGGCGAGACCTGGGAACTGAACTGGGTGATGGACTTCACCCGGCGCGACACCGAGCCGCCGCGGGTCGGCACCCCCAAGCTGACCGGCGACTTCGACTTCCTGGTCGGCGAGTGGGACACGCTCAACGAGCGTCGCAGGCCGGCGCTGGGCGAGCCTGCCACCTGGTACGAGGTGCCTTCCAGAATGAAGGTCACCACGTTCTTCGACGGCGCGATCAGCTTCGACGAAGGCTGGTTTCCGACCGAGGGTTTCCGCGGCGCGACGTTGCGGCTGTTCGATCCTTCTTCCAGGACTTGGTCCATCCATTGGATCAACAGCCTGCGGGGAAAGCTGGAGTCGCCGGTGATCGGCGCGTTCGGCGACGACGGTCTGGGCGTCTTCGAAGGTCCGGAGGTGTGGGAAGGCCGGCCGATCGACGTCCGGTTCGTCTGGACTCCCGGCACGACCGAGGCGGCCTGGGAGCAGTTCTTCTCGACCGACAACGGTGAGACCTGGCAGAGCAACTGGAAGATGCGCCACACCAGAACACAATGACCAGAAGGGCTGCGTGAGCAGGAGAGCGGCTGTTGCGCCGCCCTCCTGCTGGCCCTACAGGGCGCGGCTCGCGACCAGCGTGGCGAGCGCCGCCTGGGTGGACTCGTAGCCCTTGTCCTCACGGCTGTCCGGAAGACCGGCGCGATCCAGCGCCTGTGGGTCGTTGTCACAGGTGAGCAGGCCGAACCCGACCGGTACGCCGGTGTCGAGCGCCACCCGCATCAGCCCGTCGGTGGCCGCCTGGCAGACGTACTCGAAGTGCGGAGTGTCGCCACGGATGACGACGCCCAGGGCAACGACCGCGTCGTACCCGCTCTTCGCCGCGTGCAAGGCCGCGACCGGCAGCTCGAACGACCCCGGCACGCGAACCACCTTGTAGTCGGTGACTCCGGAGTCGGCCAGCGCCCGCTCGGCGCCGGCGACCAGGGAGTCGGTGACCTTCGGGTGCCACTGCGCTGCGACGACCGCGACCCGGACGCCGTCAGCCTGCGGGATCTCGATGATGGGTGCTCCGCTGCCCGACATCAGAGGGCTCCGTTCTCGTCAGTGCCGGTGGGCAGCTGGTCACCGTTGCCGTCCGGCAGGTGATGGCCCATCCGGTCGCGTTTGGTCTGCAGGTACCGCAGGTTGTGCTCGGTCGGGTCGATCGAGATGCCGCGACGCTCGACCACGTCGATGCCGTAGCCCTGGACCCCCGACAGCTTGTGGGGGTTGTTGGTCAGCAGCTTCACCGAGGTGATGCCCAGGTCGGCCAGGATCTGCGCGCCGGTGCCGTAGTCACGGGCGTCCGCGGGCAGCCCGAGGTCCAGGTTCGCGTCGACCGTGTCGCGGCCGGCGTCCTGCAACTCGTACGCCTGCAGCTTGTGCAGCAGGCCGATCCCCCGGCCCTCGTGCCCTCGCAGGTAGACGACGACGCCGCCCTCGGTCGCGACCTGACGCATCGCCTCGTCGAGCTGCGGACCACAGTCGCAACGCAGCGAGCCGAACACGTCGCCGGTCAGGCATTCCGAGTGCAGCCGGACCAGGGTCGGCCCGTCACCGATCTCACCGCGAACCAGTGCCAGCTGCTCGGTGCCGTCGATCGTGTTGCGGTAGCCGTGAGCGACGAAATCGCCGTACCGGGTCGGCAGCGTGGTCGTCGCGACCCGCTTGATCTGGCTCTCGGTCCGGCGCCGGTAGCGGATCAGGTCTTCGATCGAGACGAGAACCAAGCCGTGTTCATCGGCGAAGGTCCGCAGGTCGCCGCCACGCTTCATGGTGCCGTCGTCGTTGACGAGCTCGGCGATCACCGCGGCCGGCCGCAGCCCCGCGAGCCGGGCCAGATCCAGCGACGCCTCGGTGTGCCCGGGACGGACCAGTACGCCGCCCTCCCGCGCCCGCAGCGGGAAGATGTGCCCCGGCTGCACCAGGTCGTAGGACTCCGACGCCGAGTCGGCCAGCACCCGGATCGTCCGGGCCCGGTCCGCCGCCGAGATGCCGGTGGTGACGTTGTCGCGGGCATCGACCGAGATCGTGTACGCCGTCCGCAGCCGCTCGCGGTTGTGCGGCGTCATCAACGGGATGCCCAGCCGGTCGAGCTCGGCCGCCTCCATCGGGACGCAGACCACGCCCGAGCTGTAGCGGATCAGGAACGCCAGCAGCTCCGGCGTCGCCTTGGAGGCCGCGAAGATCAGGTCTCCCTCGTTCTCCCGGTCCTCGTCGTCCACCACGATCACCGGCCGGCCCGCCCGGATCTCGTCGATCGCATGCTCGATCGTGTCGAGCTTCAGTACCTCGCCCATCGGTCAGCCCACCGTTACTGGCTCAGGAGTGGCCGTCGCGGCCGACTCACGATTCTGGATCCGCCACCAGGAGACGAATCCGAGGACACAGAAGAGCCCGTAGACGACGTACATCGCCGCGGACGGGTAGAACTTCGCCTGCACCAGCAGCGGTACGCCGACCACGTCGACGGCGATCCAGATCAGCCAGAACTCGACGAACCCCCGCGCCATCCCGTACGTCGCCAGGATGGAACCGGTCAGGATCCAGGCGTCCCACTGCGGTCCCCAGGAACCCAGCGCCTTCAGTACCGGGTAGGCGATCGCGTAGAGAACCACTGCCGCGCCGAGCAGCTCGATGCGCTGACGCGTCGTCGCCCAGCGAGGCTGTACTCCGGTGGCCGCGCCGCCGTGGCGGGTCTGGTACCAGCGGTACCAGCCGTAGAGGCTGACGAGCGCGAAGAAGACCTGCCGCCCGGCCTGGCCCCAGAGGTCCTTGTCCTGCGGGGTGTCGAAGAGTCCGCCGACGAAGACCGTGAACAGCAGCACGTTGCCGATGATGCCGACCGGCCAGGCCGCGACCAGCCGGCGCATGCCGAACAGCGCGCTGCCCAGCCCGAACACGTTGCCGACGATCTCGCGGACCAGCACCGGCGAGTTGCCGATCGTGACCTGGGAGTGCAGCAACCAGTCGAAGAAGTTCATTCGTTGCCTCCAGCAAGTGATGTTGCCGTGGCGCCTGCGGGTGCGGTGCCGGCAGCCGCGGTGCCCGCGGTACCTGCGGTGAGCAGGCGCTCGACGTACTTGGCGATCACGTCGACCTCGAGGTTGACCGTGTCGCCGAGCTTGTTGCCGCCCAGCACGGTCAGCTCGAGCGTGGTCGGGATCAGGCTGATGCCGAAGGTCCCGGTGGAGTCGTTCACGTCGGTGACCGTGAGCGAGACCCCGTCGACGGCGATCGAACCCTTCTCCGCGACGTACCGGAGGATCTCGGGGCCGGCAGCGATCCGCACGACCTCCCAGTGCTCGGCCGGTTCGCGACTGGCGACGGTGCCCACGCCGTCGACGTGACCCTGGACGATGTGGCCGCCGAGCCGGGCATGGGCCGTGACCGCGCGCTCCAGGTTGACCTTCGAGCCCTTCTCGACGGCGCCGAGGCTGGTGCGCTGCAGCGTCTCGCGCATCACGTCCGCGGTGAAAGTGCCGTTGCCGTGCTCGATCACCGTGAGGCAGCAGCCGTTCACCGAGATCGAGTCGCCGTGACCGGCGTCCTCGGTCACCTTCGGGCCGCGAATGGTGAGCCGGGCCGCGTCGCCGTCCAGCAGGTCCAGGGACTCGACCGTACCGAGTTCCTCGATGATTCCGGTGAACATCTACTTCCCTCCCAGGGGAGTCAGGGTGAGGCGGACGTCGTCGCCGAGGCGAGTGACGTCCGCAAGGTTGAAGCGCCGCAGGTGGTCGATAGATTCCGCGCCCAGGTCGCCGATCGCGGAGAAGCCCGAGCCGAGGAAGGCCGGCGCGACGTACGCGACGATCTGGTCGACCAGTCCGGCCCGCAGGAACGCGGCGGCCAGCGTCGGGCCGCCCTCGAGCCAGAGGTGCCGGATCTGGTGATCGTCCAGCTGCCGGAGTACCTCGGCGGGGTCGTGGGTGGGGAGCAGCAGCGTCTCGGCCCGGTCGTTGCGGACCTTGGCGGTCGGCGGGATCTCACGATCGCCGACGACCACCCGCAACGGCTGTCTGGCCGCAGGCTTGTCGTGCTCGTCGCGGACGGTCAGCTCCGGGTCGTCGGTGAGCACGGTCTGGGTGCCGACCGCGATCGCGTCGCACTCGCCACGCAACCGGTGCACGTCGGCGCGGGCGATCGAGCCGGTGATCCACTTGCTCGACCGGTCCGGCGCGGCCGAGCGGCCGTCGAGAGTGGTGGCGAACTTCCAGGTGACGAACGGTCGTCCCTGCCGCACGCTGTGCAACCAGACATGGTTCACGGCTTCGGCTTCGTCTTGAAGCACGCCTTGTTCCACCCGGATGTTTTTGGCGGCAAGCTTCTCGGCACCGCCGGAGGCCTGCTTGTTCGGATCCGGTACGGCGTACACGACCCGCGCGACGCCGGCCGCGATCAGCGCGTCCGAGCACGGCCCGGTCCGGCCGGTGTGGTTGCACGGTTCCAGGGTCACGAACGCCGTACCGCCGCGGGCGCGGTCGCCCGCCATCCGGAGGGCTTCGACCTCCGCGTGCGGGCCGCCGGGGTAGGCGTGGAAGCCCTCGCCGACCGGATGACCGTCACGACCGGTGATGACACAACCGACGACCGGGTTCGGATGGGTGCTGCCGACGCCGCGCGCGGCGAGCTCGACGGCACGACGCATCCAGGCGATGTCGATCGGCGAAGCGTTCTTCACTGACAGGTCCCTCGTTGTCACGGACGCGCACCGGGGCCATGACAACCGGCGCACGCACGGACCCGTCGCTCGAAAACGGCTCGCCTGAGCCGCGTCCGGACGTCGGAGCGCACGCCGATCGCGTGCGCCTCCCATCCGGACTTTCACCGTCGGTCCTGGAATTCCACCAGGTCAACCGGCCGAGATACTGCTTCGGCCGGGTCGCGGACTGTAACCGCCGGCTCGGAATTACACCGACCCCGGAGCACGCGAGTGGGTTCACTCGTACTTGAAGTGTGCCACGCCGCGAGAATCGCGCCAGGAGGTGGGTCACATCGTGAAACCCGCTTCGCTCCACCCTGACCAGCGGAGTTCGGTTGCCGGTCGAAGCGGAACCTGCCGCTGTGACGATCAAGCTGGCGGTGCTCGGGAGCGATGGGGTCGGCGGCTGCTTCGAGGCCGGCTGGCCGCGGCTGGCAGGAGGACGCGCGGTGGCAGCCGGATCACCTTCGGGGAGTGCACCTGCACTGTGCTCTTCGTGGACACCAGCCGTAGTCGTCGCCGCTGGTACTCCGTGGAACGCGTGGTGCGCACGCCGAGATGCGCACCCTTCGCTCAGCGCAGTAGCAACCAGATCGCGCCGGCCAGCAGCACGGTCGCGCCGGTGAAACTGCCGATGGCGACCCAGAGCAGTCCCCGGTTTCGACCTCGGCTGCTGGCTCGTTTATCGGCGAAGTCGGAGACTTGCGGTGACTCGTCAGTGATGGGCGCCGCGGAGTTTGTTGCCGTTGGCGCGGACCTGGCGGCCGCGGTAGGCGCATCGGGTACGACGGGAGCGGTGATCGAGTTCGGTGCCGTGATCGGGTTCGGCGGGGCGGCCGGGGTCGGCGCGAGAGTGAAGGCGGACGCGGCAGTTGGGGTGGGGGCTGGGCTCGGAGTGACTGAGCTAGGTGCGGCGCCGGCGGCGGACGCGGCGGTTCCGCCGTGAGCGGCGGACGCGGCGGTTCCGCCGTGGGCGGTGGCCGTTGCGGGGCCGCTGGAGGTCCATCCCGTGGACGCGGCGGTTCCGCCGTGAGCGGTGGCCGTTGCGGGGCCGCTGGAGGTCCATCCCGTGGACGCGGCGGTTCCGCTGCGGGCGCTGGCAGTTGCGGGGCCGCTGGAGGTCCATCCCGTCGGAAGGGGTGGCAGGTGGTCGAAGACTTCGGGTGGATCAGGTTGCGTGGTCCAGGGGGTGGCGCCCGGTGATGGGACCAGGTTTGTCGCGGCGAGCAGGCGACCGGCGGCGGCCGCGGATTCGGGGCGACCCGCCGGGTCTTGTGCTGTCAGCAGGCGGATCAATTCCCAGAATGCGCCGCTCTCGCCGGTCGGGAGATTGCCCTGGATGTCCGGGCGTTCACCGGTGAGGAGTTCAGCGGCTACGGCGCCGACTGTGTAGAGATCCTGGCGGGGATCAGGATCGGCGCCTGCCAGTTGCTCGGGCGCGAGGTAGCCGGGGGTGCCGAGGACGGTGCTGTGGCGGGTCATGCGCGGTTCGTCGAGGAGTCCGGCGATGCCGAAGTCGGAGAGGCGCAGCCGCGGAGTCGCCGTACCGGTTGGGTCCAGCAAGAGATTGGCGGGCTTCAGGTCGCGGTGCACGATGCCGGCGGCGTGCACCGCGGACAGCCCGTGCAACAGTTGGTCAACCAGCACTGCGACGTACGACTCAGGCAGCGGCCCGTGGTCACCGAGCAACGTGGCGACCGACCCGCCTCGCACCAGGTCCATCGCGAACACGACCTTGTCGTCGTCCGCCGCCCAGCCGTGCGGCGCCACCACATGCCGGTGCTCGATCCGCAGCGACTGCTCCCGCACGAACCGCAGCAACGTCGCCGCGTCGTGCTGCCCCAGCACCTTCGCCGCGACATACCCCTCGCGCCGCAGATCCCACGCCCGCCAGACCGACCCCATCCCGCCGGTCCCGACCAGATCGATCAACCTGTACCGCCCAGCGAACGCCTCCACCCGCAAGAAGGTACCGGAGCCGGTGTTCACGAGCGCTGATCGCGCGGCCCGGACTGCGGGGTTGTCGGTGCTTGGAATGGACGGTGGGTGTGCACAACGACAGGCAGTAGTCGGTGTTCCTTGGTGCGGACGCCAGTTCGTGAGCCTGACGCCGGAGGATGAGGAGGACTACTGCCCGTCGTTGTGCGGGTGCGGGTGCGCGGGCTCGGGCGCATCTGCGGGTGGGTCAGTGGTTGGTCGGGGGTTGGGGGCCGTCGGGGTTGCTCGGCCAGGTGTTCTGTGCGGGGTGCTGGTTCGGCGGGTACTGCGGGTGGGGTTGTTGCGGGCCGGCGGGTGTGGGGGACGGCTGGTTGCGGAGGCGGAAGGCGGCCCAGGCGCCGACGAGGATGAGGAGGAGGGCGCCGCCGGAGAGGAGGGCGATCAGGGTCATGGGGGCACTGTCGTTGCCTGAGGGGTTGTTGCGGTCGTTGACCGGTCCCCCGGCCTCGGTCTTCTCGTCGGAGGGCTCGCTCGGCAGGGCGGAGGTCGGTGCCGACGTCGGGGTAGGAGTGGCGGTCTCGCCCGTTACCGGGGTGGCGCCGTCGGTGTACTCCGGTTTGCCGGTGCCTGCGGTGCCTTGCAACCCGATGGTCAGGGTCATCGGCATGGCGAACGCTCTGTCGCTGTCCTTGCGGCTCAGGCCTACGGCGACGTAGTACTCGCCTGGGGTCGCCGTGCCTTTGTCCTGATTGTTGGCACCGTTGCGGTTGAGGTAACGGACCTCTTTCATCGTGATGCCCTGGATGATGCCGCTCTTGCTCAGTACGCCGCGTTTGCCGCTGCCGGGCGCTTCCTTGGCGAAGACCGAGTAGACGTCCTCACCGATGGGCGAGATCAGGGCGAGGTCGACGTAGCGGATCGTTCCGCTGGCCTTCGCGAGCGCACCGCCCAGCTCGGGCACGGTGACCTGGGCCTGGATCCGTTGGCCCCAGTCGACCTTCACCCGGTAGAGCTGCATCTCACCGGGCATCATCGTGGTCTTGAAGCTGCCGGCGGTCAGCAAGGGCGCGTCGGCGAAGCTCGATCCGGGCGTGACGTCGCGCGGTGTCGTGCCGGGCATGGAGATCCATTGCGGGTCGCCTGCTTCCTCCGGCAGGTTCACGGTCGAGGCCACCGGCGGCTCCTCGTTGATCCTCAGCTCGTAGGGAACGCCCTTGAGCTGGTCGAAGTCCTTGCCGGGCGAGACCGTGAGAACCATCTGGGCAGACTCCGAACAGGGCTTCTGCCAGTCAGACCAGCTCGACGCGGTCCCGGTCGCGAGTCCCTGATGACCCTCGAAGGCGCGCGGGTAGCTCCAGCCACATCGCTTGCCCTCGGTCGTGTTGAGCTTGACCTCGGACTGGATGACCAGGTCGCCGCCGGCCGGGCGGCGGAAGCTGACGCCCGCTCGGAGGGTGGAGCCGGCGATGGTCCGCTTGATCAGGTAGTACTTCGCCGTCGGTGCTCCGGTGAAGGAGTCCGAGTAGTGACCGGGGGCCAGCACGGGAGCGCCCTCTTGCTGGGCCGCGCCGACCACCGGCGTACCGGAGATGCGGAACGGGCGGAAAGCTCTGGTGGACAAGCGATCCAGGCCGGCTTCGAGGTCGATGGTGGAGTCGGCGTCGTAGTAGTCGCCGCGGCCCTCGCGGGCCACGCACTGCAGCTGACTGCGTGCCTTCGCGCCGACCCGGAACCCGACCACGTCGATCTTGAGATCGATGCCCTGCTTGGCGATCTCCTTGGCGACCACGCACGGGTCCGGGGCGCAGGTCGCCTCTCCGTCGGAGACGAGCACGATCGTGCGCTGACCGGTCGGCCCGAGATCCTTGGCGGCCTGCTGCAGCGAGTAGCCGATCGGGGTCTCACCGAACGGCTTGTAGGTCGAGATCGCGCTGAGCAGCTGCGGCCGGTTACCGGTGGCGATCGGCACAGCGAGCTGGGTGTCGGTGCAGGCGCCCGGCTGGTTCTTCTCGAAGACGGTCGCGCCGTACACCCGCAGACCTACCTGGGCATTGCCGGGGAGTTTGCCGACCACCTGGGTGAGGGCGGTGCGGGCGGCGACGATCTTCGTCTTGCCGTCACCGGCCGGCTCCTTCATCGACCCCGACGAATCGAGCACCAGGACGAGCTTGCCCGTGTCCCCTGGCTCGGGGTCCGCTTGCGCCGCGCCGATCGGCAAGCACGTGAGCAGTACGGCGGTGAGCAGCGTCAAAGCCGCGGGGCGGCGGAGTCCCTGCGATCGCTTCATGTTTCCTCCCGGTGGATTCGCTATCGCAACCTTTACAGTTTGCTATCGCGAATGTCAAGCGCGCTCCGCTGGCGCCTCATCTTCGCTGGTGCGAAGATGAGGCGGTGGAGCAGAACGAGCAAAACCTACGCCAGCAGACGGAGCTGTACGGCGAACCCCTGGGCGTCCTGGTACGCCGGATCGGCGGCACCCTCGGCCTGACCCAGGCACGGCTCGCCGAGACGATCGGCCTGTCCGCCCCCATGCTGTCCCAGCTGATGAGCGGCCAACGCGTCAAGATCGGCAATCCGGCCGTGGTGACACGCCTGCACCAGCTGGACGGTCTCAGCGCCCGATTCACTCAGCAGCAGCTCGCCGCCGAGGAACTCACCGCGGAACTCGATCAGATCCGCAGCAGCACCGGCGCCTTCACCCGCCCCACCAGCATCACCGCGATCGAGGCACCCGCAGCCGTCGCCAACACCCAGCCGGCCCCGCGGGACGTAGTACGAGAGATCCAGAGCTTGATCCGCTCCCTCGCTTCAGCCGACGAGGTCCAGCAAGCCGCCGCCCTCATCGCACCTCGATCCCCCGCGCTCGCAGATCTACTACTGACCTACGGCACCGGACGAACGGACGACGCGGTCACCCACTACGAACGTCACCGCTGACCCTCGGGGAAGTCACCGCCTGAAATTGCAACACCGTTACGATGCGTAATGACCTGATGACGGCATGGCAGACTCCGGGACTGGAAGCTTTCAATACCACGCACGGAGTAGACATTCCGGCGCCGTCTCATCCGGGATCGCGGTGGAATGCGTCGCCGGCAGGCGGCGTTACCGTCGTTCGGTGGGCCATCCCCACCTTTCCCCGAATCGCTTGTACTAAGGAGACACCCGTGCGCGCCATCAGCGCCTTCCGCCGTCTTGCCGCTCTCGGTACGGCCGTCACCCTGGCCGTCGCGCTGGCAGCCTGCGGCAGTGACGACAAGACCGATGCCTCCGGCCCCGATCTGGGTCTGATCCAGTCGGGCACGCTGCGGATCGGCACCCTCACCGACGCGCCGCCGAACGTCTACCTCAAGGACGGCAAGTTCACCGGCTTCGACAACGACCTGATCACCGCGGTGGCGGCGAAGCTGAACCTGAAGCCGGAGTTCGTCGGCACCGACTTCTCCGCGCTGCTGTCGCAGGTCAACGGCGGCCAGTTCGATCTCGGCAGCTCGTCGATCACGATCACCGAGGCACGGAAGAAGACGGTTGCCTTCAGCAATGGCTACGACTTCGGCTACCTGGGGCTGAACACCACCAAGACCTCCGGGATCACCAAGTTCGACCAGCTCGGCGGCAAGCGCGTCACCGTGGTCCAGGGCACCGTCCAGGACGACTACGCCACCGAGAAGGGCCTCGACCCGGTCCGCGTACCGAACTACAACGCCGCCGTCGGCCAGCTCAAGGCCGGTACGGCGGACGCGTGGATCTCCCCGGCCGAGATCGGCGAGAAGATGGCCAAGGAGCAGGGCGGTGGCGTGATCGTGCTGGCCGCCAAGGAGCTCAGCTCCGCGCCGACGGCGTACGCCGTGGCCAAGAGCAACGACAAGCTGCGGGCGGCGGTCGACAAGGCACTCGACGAGGTCATTGCCGACGGCACCTGGACGAAGCTGATCGAGCAGTACTACCCGGGTCGCCCGGTGCCGGAGACGTTCAAGCCCGGTAGCGGCAACGTCAAGTTCACCGCCCCCAAGGCCGCGGCCAACCCGGCCGGCTGATGGACATCTGGTCGACCCTGAACGACACCTTCCTCGACTGGGAGTCGATGAAGGCGGTACTGCCCGAGATGCTGAGGGTGGGACTGGTCAACACCCTGGTCTTCGCCGCCGCCTCGGTCGTGCTGGGCACTGTGCTCGGCATGATCGTGGCGGTGATGGGGTTGTCCCGCAGGTGGTGGCTGCGGTGGCCCGCGAAGATCTACACCGACATCTTCCGCGGCCTGCCCGCGATCCTGACGATCCTGCTGATCGGCCAGGGGCTGTCGCCGATCACCCGGCAGTGGTGGGGACCGAATCCGTACCCGCTGGGCATCCTCGCGCTCTCCCTGATCGCGGCCGCCTACATCGGCGAGATCTTCCGCTCCGGCATCCAGAGTGTCGAGAAGGGCCAGCTCGAGGCCTCGCGGGCGCTCGGTTTCAGCTACACCTCAGGCATGTGGCTGGTCGTCATCCCGCAGGGCGTACGCCGGGTGCTGCCGGCGCTGGTGAACCAGTTCATCGCCCTGATCAAGGAGTCGAGCCTGGTCTACTTCCTGGGCCTGCTCGCCAGCCAGCGAGAGCTGTTCCGGATCGGTCAGGACGCGGCGGCGACCAACGGCAATCTGTCCCCGCTGCTGCTGGCGGGCATCTTCTACCTGATCATCACGGTGCCGCTGACCCATCTGGTCAACCACTTCGACCAGCGGCTGCGCGAAGGCCGTCCCACCGAACCCGAGGTCGAGGAGCTCGCCCATGCCGACCATCGTTGAGACCGCCGCCAGCCTGGAGCTGACCGGGATCGAGCTTGCCTTCGGCAACAACAAGGTCCTGCGCGGCGTCGACCTCTCGGTACCGGCCGGCAGCACCGCCTGCGTGATCGGACCGTCCGGTTCGGGCAAGTCGACGTTGCTGCGGGCCACCAACCGGCTGCTCGAGCCTTCGGCCGGTGACATCAGGCTGGGCGGCGAGTCGGTACTGCGCACCAACCCCGACGTCCTGCGCCGGCGGATCGGGATGGTGTTCCAGCACTTCAACCTGTTCCCGCACATGACCGTGCTGGACAACATCACGCTGCCGCTGCGCAAGATCAAGAAGCTCACCTCCGAGGGTGCGGTCGAGGCGGCCCGGATCCAGCTCGAACTGGTCGGTCTGAAGGAGAAGGAGTCGGCGCGCCCCGGCAACCTGTCCGGTGGTCAGCAGCAGCGGGTCGCGATCGCCCGGGCGCTGGCGATGAAGCCCGAGGTGATGCTCTTCGACGAGGCCACGTCGGCTCTCGATCCCGAGCTGGTGAAGGGCGTCCTGGCCCTGATGGCCGATCTGGCCGCCGCGGGGATGACGATGATCGTCGTCACGCACGAGATGGGGTTCGCCCGGCAGGTGGCCGATCAGGTCGCGTTCATGGATCGCGGCGTGGTGGTCGAGGCCGGCGTACCGGAGCAGGTGTTCACCGCGGCGGAGTCACCGCGGTTGCGGCAGTTCCTGTCCCAGGTCCTGTAGGACAGGGGCTCAGGAAAGGGCGGCGATCAGCGGTACGACGTCGGCGATCGACTCGACGATGCGGGTCGGGCGGTAGGGGAACCGCTCGACCTCGTGCTCGCCGGTCGAACCGGACAGCACCAGGATGCTGCGCAGGCCGGCTTCGAGGCCGCTGATGATGTCAGTGTCCATCCGGTCACCGATCATCACCGAGGTCTCGGAGTGGGCGCCGATCCGGTTCAGGGCGCTGCGCATCATCAGCGGGTTCGGCTTGCCGACGAAGTACGGCGCGACGCCGGTGGCGCGGGTGATCAGCGCGGCGACCGACCCGGTGGCCGGCAGCGGACCCTCGGTGGACGGGCCGGTGGGATCGGGGTTGGTGGCCAGGAACCGCGCGCCGCCGGCGATCAGCCGGATCGCCCGGGTGATCGCCTCGAAGGAGTAGGTGCGGGTCTCCCCCAGGACGACGTAGTCGGGCGCGCGCTCGGTCAGCACGTACCCGACCTCGTGCAGCGCCGTCGTCAGGCCGGCCTCGCCGATCACGTACGCCGTCCCGCCGGGCCGCTGGTCGTCCAGGAACTGCGCCGTCGCCAGCGCCGAGGTCCAGATCGCCTGCTCCGGGACATCGATGCCGCCGGCAAGCAACCGGGCGCGCAGGTCGCGCGGGGTGAAGATCGAGTTGTTCGTCAGCACCAGGAACCGCTTGCCGGAGGCCTGCAGCGAGCCGATGAACTCGCTCGCTCCCGGGATCGCCCGTTCCTCGTGGACCAGCACGCCGTCCATGTCGGTCAGCCAGCTCTCCACCGGCTTGTGCTCGGTCATCACCGCGCTCCTTCGCTCAGCCTGCCGGCGTCGGTCGCCAGCGAGCGGAGCTGGTCGATCATCAGGTTGGGGTTCTCGGCCTGGTAGACGGCCGAGCCGGCCACGAAGACGTCGGCACCGGCGTCGGCACAGCGCTCGATGGTCTCGGTGGAGATGCCGCCGTCGATCTCGATCCACAGGTCGAGGCCGTGTTTGGCGACCAGGTCCCGGGTGCGGCGGATCTTCGGGACGCAGACGTCGAGGAACTTCTGGCCACCGAACCCCGGCTCGACGGTCATGATCAGGATCATGTCGAACTCGGCCAGGATGTCCTCGTACGGCTCGATCGGGGTCGCGGGCCGGAGCGCCATCGCGGCCCGGCCGCCCTTGGCGCGGATCTCGCGGGCCGTCCGGACCGGGGCGCTGCAGGCCTCGATGTGGAAGGTGACGCTGGACGCGCCGGCCTCGACGTATCCGGGGGCCCAGCGGTCCGGGTCCTCGATCATCAGGTGACAGTCGAGCGGTTGCGCCGCGGCCTTGGCGAGCGACTCGACGACGGGCAGGCCCAGCGTCAGGTTCGGGACGAAATGGTTGTCCATCACGTCGACGTGCAGCCAGTCGGCGTTCGACACCGCGGCCGCCTCGTCGGCCAGCCGGGCGAAGTCGGCGGACAGGATGCTGGGTGCGATCTGGATTCCCATGGAACGACAATCTACCGGCGGGGCCGGCGGGCTTCGATCACCCGGTGAGCCAAGCCCGTACCTCGCCCGTCGTCCGCGCCACCGCGACACCTGCGGGAAGCGGCGGTCGCTCGATCAGGACGACCGGGATCGACAGTTCACGAGCCGCCGCCAGCTTGGCCGACGTCATGTCACCGCCGCTGTTCTTGGTCACCAGTACGTCGATCCGCCGGGTCCGGAGGAGCTCCAGCTCCGCTGCCGGCTCGTAGGGACCGCGATCCAGGATCAGCTCACACCAGGTCGGCACGGGGTCAGGTGGGTCGACGCACCGGGCGAGCGTCCAGAGGCCGGTATGGGCGAAGGCTGCGAGGCCTTGTCGTCCGATGGTGAGAAAGACCCGGCCGCCCGCTAACAAAGCGGGTAGGAGGGCGGCGGCTGCGGCGCTGTCTGAGGTCCAGTGCCAGGTGTCGCCTGGTTGCTGCTGCCAGCCTGGGCGGCGGAGTACTAGCAGGGGCAGGTCCAGTGCGCTGCAGGCGGCTGCTGCATGGGCGGTCATCATGGCCGCGAACGGATGGGTGGCGTCGATCACGGTTTGGATGCCGTGATCAACAAGCCATGAACTAAGCCCTTCGACTCCCCCGAAGCCGCCGTGGTGAAGGGCACCTACCGGGAGGCGCGCGTCGCGGGTGCGGCCGGCCAGCGAGGAGATGACGTCGTGGTCGGGCAGCAGCTCCGCTGCCAGGCGGCGGGCCTCTCCCGTACCGCCGAGCAGCAGGATCTTCATCGGTCGCGAGTGGTCGAGTACAGATGACTGTCGGGAAAGGTCTCGGCGGCGAGGACCTTGCCGACGATGATCACCGCGGTACGCCGGACGCCGGCGGCGCGCACCTGGCCTGCGATGTCGGCGAGAGTGCCGCGCAGCGTCAGTTCGTCGTCGCGGGAGGCGCGGGCCACCACGGCGACCGGGCAGTCCGCGCCGTAGTTCGGCGTCAGTTCGTCGACGACCCGGTCGATCTGCTGCACGGCGAGGTGCAGGACCAGAGTGGCCCGGCTCTGCCCGAGCGTCGTCAGGTCCTCCCCGGCGGGCATCGCGGTGGCGCGGCCACCGATCCGGGTCAGGATCAGCGTCTGGCCGACCTCCGGGACCGTCAGCTCGCGACCCAGTGATGCCGCGGCCGCGGCGTACGCGGGGACGCCGGGTGTCACGTCGTACGGGATCTGCAGAGCGTCGAGCCGGCGCATCTGCTCGGCCATCGCGCTGAACACGGACGGGTCGCCGGAGTGGAGTCGCGCGACGTCGGCGCCTGCTTCGTGGGCAGCGGTCAGTTCGGCGATGATCTGGTCGAGGTTCAGCTCCGCGGTGTCGATCTTGCGCGCGCCGACCGGGCAGTGGTCGAGCAGCTCGACCGGTACCAGCGCACCGGCGTACAGGCAGACCGGGGAGGTGGCGATCAGATCGCGGCCGCGGACGGTGATCAGGTCGGCCGCGCCCGGTCCGGCCCCGATGAAGTGGACGGTCACTCGGTCACGCTCCGACGGGTCGAGGAGGGGGCGGTCACTTGGTCAGGCTCCAGATCGTCACCGGCATCGCGGGGCGCCAGCCGGTCATACCGCCTACCGCGGAGGCTCGCTGGACGGCGAGGCGGACGAGGTCGCCGCCTAGTTCGGCGTACCAACGGGCGATCAGGGACTCTGTCTCGAGGGTCACGCCGTTGACGACGAGCCGGCCGCCTGGGCGGAGCGCCTGCCAGCAGGCTTCGATCACGCCGGGAACCGTCGCGCCGCCGCCGACGAAGATCGCGTCGGGTGCCTCCAACCCGTCGAGCGCCTCGGGCGCTGCCCCGACGACCGTGCGGACCGCGACTCCGAGTGTGGCGGCGTTGCGGTCGAGGCGTTTCGCGCGGTCGGGGTCCTTCTCGATCGCGACCGCACGGCAGCTCGGGTGGTGCCGCAACCACTCGATCGCGATGCTGCCCGCGCCACCGCCCACGTCCCAGAGCAACTGGCCGGGGACAGGCGCGAGCCGCGAGAGCGTCACCGCGCGGACCTCGCGCTTGGTCAGCTGCCCATCACTCTCGTACGCCGAATCAGGCAGGCCGGGGGTGGTCGGCAACAACTCGGTGCCCTGGCAGTGGATACCGATCACATTGAGCGCATCGGCCTCGTGCCCCCACTCGTCGGCTCTGGTACTGCGTACGCGCTCAGCCGCCGATCCCAGCTGTTCGAGCACGCTGAACTCGCTGCCGCCGTACCCGCGAGCAACCAGCAACGCGGCGACCTCGGCCGGAGTGTGCGCACCCCAGCTCAGTACGACGAGTCGCTGGCCGGGCTGGATGTGCGGTTGCACGAGCTCCAGCGGATGACCGACCAAGCTCACCACCTGCACCTGCTCTTGCGCCCATCCCAGCCGGGCGCAGGCCAGCGAGACGCTCGACGGATGCGGGATCACCCGCACCGCCTCCGCGCCCAGCATTCTGGTCAGCGTGGTGCCGATCCCGTGGAACGTCGGATCGCCGCTGGCCAGCACGCAGATCCGCCGGCCGCGGTGGGTGGCGAGCAGGCCGGGCAGCGACTCGGAGAGCGGCGAGGACCAGGCGACCCGCTCACCATCGCCGTCCGGCAGCAAGGCGAGTTGGCGGGTGCTGCCAAGTACTACGTCGGCAGCGTTGATGGCTTGCTGCGCTTGGGGTGAGAGGCCAGTCCACCCATCAGCGCCGACGCCGACGACGGTGAGCGGCTCAGGCATTGCCGAGGATCCTGGTGACGGTGATCTCCACAACCACTCGCTGTGGGTTCACCCGGGGCTGGCGGTAGCGCTCGGCGTACCGGCGTACGGCGTCAGCTACTCGCTCGGGATCGTCACTGACCACCGCGCGGCCTTCCAGCGTCGACCACCGGCGCCCGTCGACCTGAGTGACCGCGACCGCAGCACCGGCCGCTCCTGCCGCGCGGATGTGCCGGGCCTTGTGGGACGTTCCCGAGCAGATCACCCGGGCGATCCCGTTCTCCGGATCGATCGTCACCCCCACCGGCGTCGCGTGCACGGTCCCGTCCTGCCGGACCGTGGCCAGCACGCACAGGTGCCGCTCGGTCCAGAAGTCCACGAACGAACCTGATCGCTCACTCAGCAGTTCCACCCAGTGATCGTAGACACCGAGGCCGGGTCGCCGGGCGATCACCGTGGCGGTCTTCGTCACAGCGCGGGAGAGGACCACCAGGCTTCGGACGCGCGTCTGCGGCCGAGATCCCGTAGGACCTCAGCCGCAGACCCGTCCGTACTAGCGCAGCGAGCTTGCCGCCACCTCGTCCAGCACCTGCTGGAGCAGCGGGTTCACCTTGGTGTCGGCGGCCTTGGACTTCGGCAGGTGCACGGCCTTGCCGTCCACCGGGCCCTTGACCGGGTAGACCGACAGTTCGGCCGGCAGCGGCGTCGTACCGCAGACCTGATTCTTGCCGGGCAGTTCGCCGGTGAAGACGAACTTGTCACCGATCGCCTCGGCACACGACGACGCCGAACCGATGTACTGACCGTGCTGACCCTCGTCGTCGATCGCCACGAACCGCGTGACGGCCTTGGTGTCCTCGTGCGTGCGCAGCGAGCCCTCGTACGCCGTCGCCGGGTCGAGCTCGGCCTGCACGATCAGCATCCGCGGCGACCCCTTGAGATCCAGCTTGCGATCCTGCGGGGCGTACTTCCAGTAGGCACACATCGGGACGCCGTTCATGTAGCCGAAGAAGTCGTACTTCTTCGCCATCTTGTCGGCTTCCTTGGTGTAGAACTTCGGGTCCTTGTTCCAAGCCGTGTCGTTACAGCGCACGGTGGTCCCGATCGCTCCCAGGTTCACCGTCTGGTCGCCCGAGGTCGCCCGGGCGGCCTCGGCGCGGGCGTCGGCAATGACGTCCTTCAGCGAGTCCACCTGGGTGGCGGCCTCCGCGGCGGCCGTGGCGGCAGCGGTGACGCCGTACCGGGTGCGCAGCGCGGCGAGCGTGTCGAAGGCCTGCAGGTTCGGCGCGAGCCGGGCCCACGCGCGGTCCACGTGCCCCAGCTCCACCTCACCGGAGGCCGACGGCGCCTTGGTGAACTCGTCGTGCACGAGGACGTCGAGAGTGGCCCGGATGAAGCGCGTGTTGCCGTAGATCGCGCTGTAGATCAGACCGTCCAGGTTGTCACCGCGGACGTTGCTCTCGCCGGCCTTCACCAGCGTCGTCAGCGAGGCACGGATTCCGTTGTACTTGGCGGTCACCTGGGCCGGCGTACTGCCGAGTCCGGTGATCTGGTCGGCGTGCCGGGCGATCCACGGGAACAGCTGGGTGTCGCGGCGGCGCTGACCCGAGAACGGGTCGAAGTTCACGTTCTGCCACTGGGTGTGGGTCCAGTCCATGTTCGAGTCGAGCACGAACCGGCCGACCCTGGCCGGATAGGTGTCGGCGTACCAGCCGCCGAGCCAGGTGCCGTACGAGTAGCCGATGAAGTTCAGCTGACGGGCTTTGAACAAGGCCCGAATGAAGTCCATGTCGTAGACGGTCTGCTGGCTGCTGACGAACTGACCGAACTCGGTGGCCGCACAGGCCTCGGCCTGCAGCTTCGCCTCGGCCTCCTCGACCCGGTGGGTGAGCTTGGTGCGCTCCTTGTAGTCCGGCGTCACCGGCAGCGCGTTCAGCGCCTCGGCGGTCGTGAGGCACTGCAGCGGAGTACTCGCACCGAAGCCGCGCGGGTCGAAGCCGACCAGGTCGTAGTCGGTGAAGAGCTGGGTCTTCCTGGTGGCCAGCGAGGCCGACAGCGAGAGACCGGCTCCACCTGGGCCACCGGGGTTGGTGGCCATCAGCCCCTTCGACGTCCCGATGGCCTTGCTGTACGCGATGGCGACCTGGACGTCCGGGTGCGCGTCGGGGTTGGCCCAGTCCATCGGGACGTTGACCTTGGCGCAGTTCGTGGTCGGCGCCTGCGGGTAGAGGCGCTTGACCGCGGCGTCGAACGAGCAGACCGACCAGGTGATCGGCTGGTCGAGGTAGCGCTGCGGGATGGACGGTACCGCTGGGTCCTTCGGACCGGCAGCACTGGCCGTCGTAGCAGTCGTGGCAGTCAGGAACGGGACTACCAGCGCCACGGCGGCGGCCGCGGCGATCTTGCGGGGGCTGAGCACGCTAAAGGCTCCCTGCTTCAGGCGGACAGGAAAGCAGCAACGTAAGCGGCCGAGGGCCCTGAGCAACAGGCATTGACCCGTCCTTGGACACACGTCAAGGGCAAACCCGCGCCTAGAGCTCGTGAACCGTGAAGATCGTGCAATAGACGGGCGGGGACTCCAGACCGGGGTAGTAGAGCCGGCCGGCCTCGTCGGTGACCTTGAAATAAGCCGTGGATGCTCCAACCTGCAGTGGCGCCTGCAGCGTCATTCGAACCGTCACGACCTCGCCCGGTACGGCGTCTGGCAGGCGGGCACGCGCGGGCGACCGGAGCCAGCCCGGCGTACCGGCTGCGCCTTGTCTGGTCAGCCAGCGGTCACGCCAGCAACTCTCGCCGCTGTTGCGGATCTGCCAGGCCTTCTCGAAAACCTGGTCGCGCCGGATCCGGGTGCCGTCGGGCACGGTCTCGCCCACCAGCTCCGCCCGGTCCTCCGGGTGGTGATCGGCAGGCACCGAACCGCCCAGGAGCATCGGGTGCGGCACCGAATCCCGGCGGCGCGTGTCCCGCATGGACGTGTCCTTGCCGGCCCGGACCGCCGCGTCGAGCTCGACCAACTGGTTCACCAGCGCGGTGCCCGCGCCGAAGGACACGTCGTACCACTCGATCAGCTCGCGGCTCGGCTTGGTGTGCCCACGCTCGACCCGGGACAGATGGCCCTTGTCCCAGCCGGACAAGGTCGCCGCTCTGGTCAGCGGAACCCCCGCGGCCTCCCGCAGTTCCCGCATCCGGCAGCCGATCACGAAGCGAGCCTGAGCTGGTCGCACGACGCCACTCCCCGCTCTCACGGTCAGTAATCTCCTCACTTTACCAAGTGATGGTTAGTGAGTTCCTGGTTGCCTACTGCGACAACGTACTCACGCTCTGATTCCCTGCGAGTGAAGCACTTCTCCAGAAGGGACCACCCTCATGCGGACCGCCCTCCTTCGCACCGTCTCCCGAATCACCGCCACCGCACTGCTCGGCGGCGTCGCCGTCGTCAGCGGCGCGACCCTCCCCGCGTACGCCGCGACCGGCACCGTCGTCACCGACTCCGGCACCGGCGTCACCATCCGCTCCGGCAACGCCACCAGTTTCGGGGCCGTCGGCACCCAGCCGAACGGCTCGGTCCAGATCGACTGCCAGCTCTACGGCGAGCCGGTGACCGGCAAGTTCGGCCGGAGCATCGTCTGGGACCACATCCCCGGCAAGGGCTTCATCTCCGACGCCTACGTCAACACCGGCAGCACCGGCCTGGTCGCTCCGCTCTGCGCGACCAACCCGCGAGCCGACAAGGCGATCGCCTGGTACGCCGCCCGGAACGGGTCGACCGCGTTCCAGGGGTACTGCGAACTGGCCGCCGAGAACTCCTACGGCAAGTCCGGCATCTGGGCCTCCGCCAAGGCTGACTGGAACGACGCCGTCGCCCGCGGCGTCGCCCACCGCGGCGACCTCAACCCACCCAAGGGCGCACTGGTCTTCTGGGACCTCGCCGCCCCCTACGGCCACGTCGGCGTCGCTCGCGGCGACGGCTACTTCTGGGCCACCAGCGTGAACGGCAAGATCGGGCTCGCCAAGATGCCGTACTTCAGCAAGTACCTGGGTTGGGCCTGGCCCAACTTCTGACCTTTGTTCATCCCTTGGTTCATGAACAGCTGAACAAAGTGACTGAGCACCCAGGCGCGCCCGCGCTCGAGCGCCTGGGTGCTGCTACTTCGGGACGGACCGCTCCCCCGAACCACGCTGAATCAGCCGGCAGGGCAGCACGATCCGCTGCGGTGGCCGGGTGTCGGTCTTCGCAGCCCGGTCGAGCAGCAGCCGGGCCGCCGTCCGGCCGAGCTCGGCGATGTCGGAGGCAACGACCGTCACCGGCGTGGGCAGCATGTCGGCCAGCCGGAAGTCGTCGAAGCCGACCACCGCGGGCTCCTCCGCGGGCTCCGCGTCCGAGTGACCGTTCACATCGCGGAGCGCACGCAGTACGCCCTCGGTGAGGAAGTTGGTGGAGGCGAAGAGCGCGGTGGGCGGGTCCGGCCGGTGCATCAGCTCGCGGGTTGCCTTCTCGGCGGCCTCCGCCGTACCTTCCGGCAACTGGATGACCAGGCTCTCGTCGACCTCGACGCCGGCCGCCCGGCAGGCCCGCCGGTAACCACGCAGCCGCCGGCCGGTCGTGTAGTACGACGGCGCCAGCAGGATCGCGATCCGCCGATGCCCTTGCTGCAGCAGATGGTCCGTCGCCAGCTTGCCGCCGCCCTCGTTGTCGACCATCACGATGTCGGCATCGATGCCGTGCGCCGGCCGGTCCACGAACACCACCGGTACGCCGGCGCTGCGCAGGAACGAGTGATCGCCCTGGTCGGGCACGATCATCAGGCCCGCGACCTGGCGTCCGATCAGCTCCTGGATCGCCCGCCGTTCCCCCTCGGGGTCCTCGTCGACCGACCCGAGCACGACCGCGAAACCGTCCTGACCGGCCACCTCCAGGGACGCCTTGGCGATGGTCGCGTAGAACGGGTTGGTCAGGTCACCGAGCACCAGGGCCAGACTCGACGACTTCTTGCCCGGCCGCAGCGCCCGGGCGACCTCGTTGCGCTGGAAGCCCAGTTCGTCGATCGCGACCCGGACCCGGCTCGCGGTCTCCTCCCGGACACCGGCCCCGCCGTTCACCACCCGGGAGACCGTGCCCAACCCCACGCCGGCCCGCTTGGCCACGTCGATCATCGTCGGCCGAGCTGACTCGGGATCCTTTGGAAACGTTTCGGACACGGGGTTGACTTCCCTTTCACCGCGCGGCATCGTCACCTCACAGTAAACTTTGGAAACGTTACCGTCCAGGAGGCAGGATGCAACGCGGCGGACGAAGTCGCACCGGCCGGAGCAGGGGCGGTTCGAGCAGGGGCGGTTCGGGCAGGGGCGGCGGCTTGAGCCGGAACGCCGGGTCGGATGTGCGGGCCGGCTATCTGTTCATCGCACCGGCCATCATCGGCTTCACCGTCTTCGTGGCCTATCCGCTGGTTCGCTCCTTTTATCTCGCCCTGACCAAATACAACGGGCTGACCGATCCGGTCTTCGTCGGGCTGGCCAACTTCCGCCGGCTGTTCACCGTCGATCCGGCGTTCTGGCCCTCGCTGCGCGCGACGGGGTACCTGGTGGTCCTCTACGTGCCGCTGTCGCTGGCGATCGGCCTGGCCCTGGCGATGTTCTGCAACCAGCGCTTCGCCGGCGTCCGGATCGTGCGGACGCTGGCCTATCTGCCGGTGGTCCTGCCCGCCGTCGCCACCATCACCTTGTGGAAGTTCATCCTGGACCCTCAGGTCGGACTGCTGAACACGGTGCTGGAGAAGCTGCACCTGCCGACCAGCACCTGGTTGCAGAGTCCCACGATGTCGATGCCGTCGATCGTGCTCGTGATGCTGTGGGGTGTCGGCGGCACGATGATCATCTTCCTGGCCGCGCTGCAGGCGGTGCCGACCGAGCTCTACGAGGCCGCTCGGGTGGACGGCGCCGGACCGTACGCCGTGTTCTTCCGGATCACGATGCCGATGATCAGTCCGATCATGCTGCTGCAGGTGATTCTGCAGACTACGGCGGCACTGCAGACCTTCAACCAACCCAAAATTCTGACCGGCGGCGGTCCCGGCTTCAGCACCAACGTGCTGATGCTGTCGATCTACAACAACGGGTTCTCCAACCTGGGCAGGATTCCGCAGCTCGGCTACGCCTCCGCCCAGGTATGGGTGCTGTTCATCCTGATCATCGCCGTGATCGCCCTGACCGCGAAGTTCTCCTCGCTCTGGACCTACAGTGACAACACTCCCGACTGACCCCGCCGAGACCGTGGCCGCCCCCGCGCTGACCGCGGCCGGCGAAGAGCCCGCACACCCGCCGTCACGGCCGCCCGGCAGTACGGGCAAACGGCCGCTGCGCACCACCGCGTGGTACGCGACCGCGTTGTTCGTCTGCGCGGTGATGATCGTCCCGTTGCTGTGGATGATCACGATCGGCCTGAAGAGCCGCAACGCCGTCTTCGAGCTGCCGCCGAGGCTGCTGCCGCACGAGTTCAGCTGGCGCAACTTCATCGACGGTCCGCAGGCCATCCACTTCCCGCGGCTGTTGCTCAACTCCACCATCATCACCGCGCTGAGCGTGCTGGGCGGCGTGATGACCGCGATGATGGCCGGCTACGCGCTGGCCCGGTTGCGCTTCCCGGGCCGCAAGCTGTGGTTCTACCTGTTCGTCGGCAGCATGCTGTTGCCCGGCGTGGTCGGGCTGATCCCGTTGTTCCAGCTGTACAAGTCGATCGGCTGGTACGACACCTGGCTGCCGCTGATCGTGCCGGCCTTCTTCGGCGGCAACCCGCTGTTCATCTTCCTGGCCCGGCAGTACTTCCTGGCCATCCCGTACTCGATCGACGAGGCGGCCAAGATCGACGGCGCCGGGCACCTGCGGATCTTCGTCTCGGTGATGCTGCCGCTGACCCGGCCGGCCTGGATCACGATGGCGATCCTCGCCTTCCAGGCGTCCTGGAACGACTTCCTCAACCCCTTGGTCTACCTGTACTCCGCCGACAAGTGGCCGTTGTCGGTCGGGATGGCGCAGTTCGTCTCGCCGTTCGCCGGCCAGACGCCGAACTGGAGCTACTACATGGCCACCAACCTGCTCTACATGCTGCCGCCGCTGATCCTCTTCTTCGCCGCGCAGCGCTACTTCATCCAGGGCCTCGGCTCGCTGGGCAGCACGACGCAGAAGTGACTCACCCCCTGAGGAGCACAACAGTGAACAGGATCATCGGTACCACCCTCGCCTGCGCGGGGTTGCTGACGGCAACGGCCGCGTGCGGCGGATCGGACTCCGGCGGGGAGTCGGACGGCCCGGTCACGGTGACCGTGATGACGTGGGAGTCCCCCGAGACGAACACCGCCATCAAGAAGGCGCTGGAAGGGTTCAAGGACGACAACATCAAGGTGGAACTGGTCGACACCCCGAGCGGCGGGTACGGCGACAAACTCGCGTCGCTGACCCAGGCGAAGAAGCTGCCGGACCTGTTCTGGTGCGGTAACGACACCGAGCAGCAGTACACCTCGCAGGGCCTGCTGGTCGACTGGTCGAAGCGGCTGGACAGCGGCGACGGCGAGTTGAAGGCCGACAAGTTCGTCGGTTCGGCGATGGAGAACTGGAAGACCGGCGACGGGCAGATGGGTGGTCTACCGTCGCTGATGAACACCTACGGCGTCTGGTACAACGCCGACGCCTTCAAGGCGGCCGGGATCGCGGAGCCGAAGGGCGGCTGGAGCTGGGACGAGATGTACGCCGCCGCCGGCAAGCTGGCCGGGAAGAACGGCGCGAAGTACGGGCTGGTCGCCGATCAGCTCACCTCGCTGGACGGACCGTTCACGATGAGCATGTACTCGGTGTCCGCTGGTGGCGCACCGTTCACCGACAACGTGAACCGCCCGACCAAGGCCGAGATCGACGGTAAGTTCACCGAGGGGGTGGAGAAGCTGGCGGCGGCGATCAAGTCCGGCGCGGTGGCGCCGCCCGGGTACGACGCCTCGAACGTGCCGGCGCTGTTCTCCGGTGGCAAGGTGCCGATGATGTTCGGCGGGCAGTGGCTGGCAGCGGGGTTCCAGACCGACAAGCCGAAGATCAAGTACGGGTTCGCGCCGTTCCCACAGGTGCAGACGCCGACCACGCTCTACGACTCGGTCGGGATCTGCACGCCGCAGTACACGAAGAACGAGGACGCGTCGTACAAGGTGCTCGAGTACATCAACACCAAGGTGTGGGATGCGGTCCTGCCGGCCTCCCCGGTCGCGCCGCCGGCCTACACGCCGGCGCAGGAGAGTTACTTCAGCGCTTTGACCAAGGCCGGGCAGAACACGGTCGTCGACACGGTCAAGGCCGATCTGGCCGCGGAGAAGACGGTCGGAGTGCGGTTCACGACGCAGTGGGCGTCGCAGGTCGGTGACCTCACGACGGCGATGTACCAGCCGATCCTCAACGGCAAGAAGCCGGTCTCGGACCTGCAGGGCTATGTCGGCAAGATCAACGAACTGATCAAGTCCCAGGGCTGACCGATGGAATCCGGGGACCCGGCAGGAAGGTGCACCTTCCTGCCGGGTCTTCGGTGTCAGGTCGGGTCAGGCCGCTTGCCAGACAGACAGCGCGAAGCGCGACCCGGAATCGGTCCACCAGGCGCCGCAGCCGAAGCCGGCCTTGTCCAGCTCGGCCTCGACCCCGTCGCGACGGAACTTGGCCGAGATCTCGGTGCTGAGCTCCTCCCCTTCGGCGAAGTCGACCTCCAGCCGGATCTCGGGGATCAGCACCCGCATCGCCCGGTCGGCGCGCAGGTGCATCTCGATCCACTCGTTCTCCGGGTCCCAGATGGCCCGGTGGCTGAACGCCTCGACGTCGAAGTCCGCGCCGAGCTGGCGGTTCAGCACTCGCAGGACGTTGCGGTTGAACTCGGCGGTGACGCCCGCGCTGTCGTCGTACGCCGCGACGAGGGTGGCCGGGTCCTTCACCAGATCGGTCCCGAGCAGCAGCCACTCGCCCGGCTCCAGCACGTCGCGGACGGAGCGGTAGAAGTCGGCGCGTTCCTCCGGCAGCAGATTTCCGATGGTGCCGCCGAGGAACGCCACCACTCGCGGCGCCTGGCCGGGGAGTTTGTCGAGGGCCTCGGTGAAGTCGCCGACCACCCCGTGCACGGTGAGGCCGGGATAGTCGGTGGTGATCGCCGCGGCCGCCTCACGCAGCGCCGTCTCCGACACGTCCAGCGGGACGAAGGTGGTCAGGGTGCCGTGGTCACGCAGGCCGTCGAGCAGCAACCGGGTCTTCTCCGACGATCCCGAACCGAGCTCGACCAGGGTGTGGGCGCCGGTCAGCCGGGCGATCTCCGCCTTGCGCGCGTCGAGGATCTCCCGCTCCGCACGGGTCGGGTAGTACTCCGGCAGCCGGGTGATCTGCTCGAACAGCTCGCTGCCGCGGGCGTCGTAGAACCATTTCGGCGCGAGCCACTTCGGCTCGGCCGTCAGACCGGCCCGGACGTCCTTGCGCAGCGCGCGGGAGGCATGGTCCGGGGTCAGGTGGATGTCGATCGAGGTCCCCTGACCGGGGTGGTGGGGTGGGGTCAGTGCTGACACTGTCGTCCTTCCGGTAAGGGGGTGACGGCTAGCGTGTTCTTGGTTGCTGTTAGCAATGAAAAGTCGGGGACCCGTTCCCAGCCGTCGGTGGTCCAGGGCTCGGAGCTGACCGCGACGGAACCGGTGGTTCGGCGGGTCCAGAGCGAGTGGGTCCAGGTGGTGGCGACGAGCTGCTCGCCGTCGGTCAGCAGGAGGTTGAGCCGGGAAGCCGGCGCGGCGGCGGCGACGTCGCGCACCACCGAAGCGACCGCCTCGGGTGCGCCGAGGTGCAGGCGATCCTGGACCAGAGCCCACAGCAGGGCGGAGTCCATCGGCGCGTCGAGAGTCAGCAGCTCGCCGACGGGCAACGACTCGGCCAGCTTGGAGATCGAACCCGGCCAGCCGCTGATCAAACCGTTGTGGCTGAACAGCCACTTCCCCTTGGTGAACGGCGCGATAGCGGTCTCGATCAGGGGCGCGCCGACCGTCCCGTTCCGTACGGCGGCGAGTACCGCACCCGAGCTGATCGACGAAGCGAGGCCGGGCAGCGACCGGTCGGCCCAGATCGGCACGCTCCGGCGATAGCGGACGGGCGCGCCGCCGGCGTACCAGCCGATGCCGAAGCCGTCGGCGTTGACCGAGCCGCCGCCGCGCATGTCCGCCGGAGCCCAGCTCTGGCGGTACAGCGAGTGCGGCGGTTCCAGGACCAGCGATGCGAGGGTGACCGGCGGCCCGAGGTAGGCCAGGTGCCGGCACATCAGGCCAGTTCCTCCGGACGGGGGTCGCGGGCGCAGCGGAAGCCGGCGAAGATCTGCCGGCGGATCGGGTGGTCCCAGTTGCGGAAGGTGCTGCGGGCAACCACCTCGTCGGTGCCGAACGAGCCGCCGCGCAGCATCTTGTAGTCGCTGCTGAAGAAGACCAGCGAGTACTCGTCGTACGGGAACGCGCGGAAGCCCGGGTACGGCGTGAAGTCGCTGCTGGTCCACTCCCAGATGTCACCGATCAGCTGCTCGACGCCGAGCGGTGACGCACCTGCCGGGTACGCCCCGACCGGTGCCGGGCGGAGGTGCCGTTGGCCGAGGTTCGCGTGCTGCGGGCCCGGGCTGTCGTCGCCCCAGGGAAAGCGGCGGGTGCGGCCGGTCGCCGGGTCGAACCGGGCAGCGAACTCCCACTCCTCCTCCGTCGGCAGCCGCTTGCCGGCCCATTTCGCATAGGCCTCGGCCTCGTAGAAGCAGACGTGCATCACCGGCTCGTCCAACGGCAACAGCTCCCGATGACCGAACCTGACCCGCAGCCAGTTGCCGTCCTCGAGTTCCCAGAACCGCGGCGCGACCAGCGAAGCCTTCTGCACGTGAGCCCAGCCGGCCTCCGACCACCACCGCGGGTCGCCATAGCCACCGCCGGTGACGAACTTGAGGTAGTCGCCGTTGCTCACCGGCGCCGTGTCGATCACGTACGGCGCGACGTGCACCGGGTGGGCAGGCCGCTCGTTGTCGAGCGCCCACGGCTCGATCGACGTGCCCATCTCGAACGTCCCACCCGGCACCAGCACCTCGGGCGTCGCGAGCCGGCGGCCGGACGGTGCCGCCGGCGCGTCCAGCACCGGAGCACCGGTCCGCAGCTGATGCGTGGCGAGCATCGTCTCGTCGTGCTGCTGCTCGTGCTGGACGACCATCCCGAAGGCGAACGCGTTCTCCACCAGCTCGCGATCACCGCCGAACTTGACGTGGTCGAGGACGTCCAGGACCTTGTCGCGGACCTCCACGACGTACTGCCGGGTCTCGGCCGGGGTGAGCAGCGGCAGTGCCGGACGGTCGGCGCGGGCGTGCATGAACGCGTCGTACAGCTCGTCGATGTCCTGCCGGACCGGCTCGCGACCGCCCACGTCGCGGACCAGCCAGAGCTCTTCCTGGTTGCCGATGTGGGCGTAGTCCCAGACCAGCGGTGACATCAGCTTGGAGTGCTGCCGGACCAGGTCGTCGGTGTCGACCGAGTCGGTCAGCTGGACGGTCCGGTCCCGCGAGCGGGTCAGTTGCTCGGCGACGAACGAACGCAGTTCCTCGGCGGTCAGGTCTGACAACTGGTGGTTCATGATGCTCGCCTTCTCTGGGTGTCGTCGACGATGCAGTGCAGCTGGTCGCTGACCGTGGTGATCAGGTCTTGATCGACCCCGGTGCGGCTCAGGTGAGTGGCGGCGAGCTGGACCAGCTCGCGGGCGGCCTGCAGGGTGGGCTTGTCGTCCAGCCCCTCCCGGGCCGCGGGGATCCAGCGCCCGGCAGCAGGCGCGGCAGCAGCCAGTGCCTGATCGGTGATCGCCGGGTCGGACATCAAGGTCGACAACAGCAGGGTCGGCGCGATCCAGCCGTCGCCCTCCTGCGCGTCGAGGTAGCGCACCTCCAGGTATCCCCGCGGCCGGACGGGCGGGAACAGTGTCGACAGGTGGTACTCCAGATCCCCGTACGTCGGTCTGTCGGCCAAGAAACCCCTTTCGCCCGGCGCCTCCCCGGTTGCGGCGGCCAGCCCGGTACCGTCCAGAGCGCCGTCCGCCCAGGCACCGAAGGTGAGGCCTGGGGGTGCGTCCCAGCTTTCCCCTCTCCGCAGGCAGAGGACAGGTGCCTCCATCGCGGTACGGGCCCAGGCCTCGGCCGGGTCACCGTCGAGCGATGGCGGCTCGGTGAACGGAGCGCAGGTGCCGAAGGTGGCCTCCGTCCGAGCTGAGGCCCAGCCGGTGTCGGCCCCTTCGCGGTGTCGCGAGTTGGCGAACAGCGCGACCAGAGCCGGGCCCAGGTCGTGCAGAGCTCGCCAGCGCAGGGCGGTCCGGTCCGCTTCGCCCGCGTCCAGGCAGACCTGCAGGCCGGCCGTGCTGCACATCATCCGCGGGCCATGGGAGCCGAGTTGGGTCAGCGCGCGATGCATGGCGGCGTAGCGAGGGACCGTCAGGATGCGGTGGGGCGGCCGGAAGGCGTCGAGTCCGTGGGCGCCAGGTCTGAGGTGCTGAGCGGCAAGGAGAGCCGTGAGCTCCGCCGCGTCGGCCCTCGTGTCGTCGATCAGCCGGGGAATCGACGCCGAGGCGGCACCGGAGATCTCCACCTGGCCACCTGGCTCGACGGTGACCAGAGAACCCCGGCCGAGTGGCAACTGAGGGCTGTCCTGGACCAGGGTCGCGGGCGCGTGCGCGCCCAGGGCTTTGCTGAGCTGGCCGGCGTCGAGCGGCCGGTGCGGATCGTCCGCGTGGTGCACGGTCCACTCCAGCTCGACACCGTGCAGCAGTGGAGGACCGTGCTTGAAACAGATCATCGCGACATACCCCTCGGCTTCCACGCGGGAGCCGATCGGAGTCGTCGCCGGGAACTCGCCGGACGCGGTCACGTCAGCGAACCTAACCGCGACCCTGGGCGCGGACAACCGATAGTGGGTTACCCCTCAGTGACGTCGAGGCCGGGGGCAGGACCGTCCAGAACTGTGTCGTGTTCATGATCGACATGGTGCCCGCGGCCACCGACAATATCGGCCGCACAAGCCCGAATCCCTTTTGTAGCGCTTCACTCGGGCTTCTCGCGCCGATGGGCGTTCGGCTGCGGCTATTGCGCTACGAGCGAACCCGGTCCATCACCCGAGCAGGGACGCCAGAGACGGGCGAAGGACGGTAGGAAGGGTGCATGGAGACCTATGACGTCGTCGTGATCGGAGCCGGCGCCATGGGGTCCGCCGCGGCCCGCGCGCTGGCCGCGGCAGGCCGTGAGGTGCTGGTGCTGGAGCAGTACGAGCTCGGCCACGACAGAGGTGGGTCGCACGGCGGCACCAGGCTCTTCCGGTTGGCGATCGACAACGAGGCCGAGCTGCTTCGGGCCGCCCGAGCACAGGTGCTGTGGTCGGAACTCGAGGACGAGACCGGCGTACAGATGCTGGATCTGGTCGGTGGTGTCGACCACGGTCTGGCCGAGCGACAGGTGACGGAGGCCGCGGCGCTACTGGCCCGGCACGGCGTGCAGTACGACGTACTGGAGCCGGAAGCGGCGATGGAACGTTGGCCGGGGATGCGGTTCGAGTCGAAGGTGCTGCACCAACCCCGGTCCGGCCGGGCGCTGGCGGAGCAGGCACTGACGGCTATCCGGGCGTCGGCTCGGGCGTTGCGGGTGGAGTTCCGCACGGGGTGTGCGGCGACCGGAGTACGGGTTGCCGGGGGTGGTGTTGAGGTGGAGACGGCGGCGGGCGCAGTACGGGCTGGGCAGTTGGTGGTGACGGCTGGGCCGTGGACTGCTCAGGTACTGGCTGGTGCCGTCGACGTGCTCGCCATCACGGCGTCCCAGGAGCAGCCGCGATTCTTCGCGCCGCTGGACGGGTCGGCGCAGTGGCCGGTGTTCGTGGATCGGCGGACAGGCACTCCGGCGTACGGGGTGTTCGAGGAAGGGCGTGGGGTCAAGGTCGGGCTGCACGGAACCGGGCCGGTAGTCGCCCTCGACCAGCGGGACTTCCTGGTGGAGCCCACGCGGGACGCGGCGTTGATCGCGTACGTCCGGGAGTGGTTCCCAGGGCTGGACGTGACCCGGTCCGAGGCGATCAGCTGCCTGTACGACAACACCTCGCGAGGGGATTTCGTCGTCGACCGGCGCGGGCCGATCAATGTCGCGGCGGGGTTCCACGGGGAGGGGTTCAAGTTCGTGCCGCTGATCGCCCGGTACCTGACCGAGCTGGTGACCGGTTCGGGCTCGGCGCCGGAGGCCTTCCGGCTCTGACGGTCAGATGCCGGCGGCACCGAACTCCAGCTGCCTGGTTATCAGCGGCTTCTCAAGGGACACGGTGTTGCACCGTACTAGTGCGGACTCGCGGACAGGTGCTGCAAGCGTTCACGTTGGGAAGCGCGTAGAGGAAGCAGCAAGAGGTGCGGATCTCCTGCGCCAGGTCGATCTGGAAGGCCTCTGCGGCCTCGGCGGCCTGCACTGCTTCTTCCGGGACCAGGAGCGCGCCGCGGAGCTCGTCATCGACTGCGCCACGCTTCTGACGGGAGCTGAGCTTCACACCGGGGCTGTAGCTGTCGGTGAAGGCCTTGGTGTGCTCATTGACCTGCTGCGCCGCCTCAGCCATCGGGACCAGCCGGTCTGACAGCAGGGCGACCTCGATCGGATAGTGCGCGGTCGGGTGCTTGCGAAAGGCCAGCGACTCGGCTGATACGTCCGGCGAGAGACCTGTGAGCGCAGTGGCGAGTCCAGCCACCACAGTCGGCACTGAGACGTACCACATGAGCACGAACATCGCCGCTACCTGCTGCGGCGGATCGATCGCGTACTCGCGGGCGTAGTCGTCCAGCAGCGCCCGACGCCACCCGTACGTCGGATCGCCGCCGGCCTGCTGCTCCCGGATCACGTCGGCGCACGAGATCCAGTCGGGGCCCGGCACCGCGGACGCAGTACGGACGGACAGCCAGGACACCTCGCCGTCCAGCATGCCCGCGAGGCGTCTCGCGGTGTAGGTCATACAGCCACCCTACGGTCCGGGTCGGCCACCGGCGCTGCCCCGACCTCGGCAACCGTTGTCTGCAAGCCGAAAACCCGATCCGAAGTTGTGCAGTGCGGAAGCGTAGGGTCGGAGCATGGCGGTGCTGGAGCGGTGGCACGTGGGTCCGTGGACGACGCGCGGCACGAGGCCGGGTGAGCCCTTCGAGCCGGGCCGGAAACGGACTCCGGACGAGCTCAACTTCGACGTGATCGGGCTGGCGCGGATTCTCGGCCGGCGGCTGTCGGGCCGCGAGGAGCTCCAGGTCCGCCTCTGGCAGAACGAGCTGCGTTCCACCCACACGAGGCTGTGCGGAGTCCACGCCCTCCAGGACCCGGACAACGCCGCCCTGCTGGCGGAGACCGCGCAGGAAGCCCTTGCCTGGTTGAAGGAACGGGCACCGGAGGGGTACGAGTTCGTACTCACCGACGCCGTGTACCTCCGTCCGCTGACCGACCTGACCGCGGCCGTGGTCACCGTCGACGCGGTGCTTCAGCTCACGGCCGAGCGCGGCGACGCCTTCCCGGCCGACCGTCTTGCAGCGGCTCACGTGAAGCAGTCACAGGCCGGCGAGTGGTTCGCGGGGGACGCGATCAGCAATTGGTCCGGGCCGTACCCGACCGCCGAGGAGGCAGCTGATGCCGTCAAGGCAGCCCGGGTCGAGCTCACCAACCAACTGACCGAGGCAGGTCACGCCGATCTCGCTGCCACCGCGACCCGTTGGCCGGACGTACGCGTCGTCAGCTGAGCCCTAGCCCTCCAGCGTCCAGCTGGCGACGAAGTACCCCACCCCGTACGGCGCAGCGTGGTACCCGAGGTGCCCACGCAGCCGCGCCACGCTGGTCGCACCGGCAAGTACCTGCCAGGGCGCCCTGCCGGCAACGTGCAGCTCGGCCGCCAGCTCAGGGTCGAGCGCAGCGAGAGTAGCGGTGTCTCCCAGGTCCAGCGCAGCGGCGACGGTGGTGTCGAAGAGCTCCGCGCGAGGGTGCAGATGGACCGGCGAGTGCTCGCTGCGTCGCGGGGAACCGTCCCCCATCACCAGCAGCCCTATGTGGTCGGGGCCGTGAGCCAGTCGGCGACCGAGGTCGAGGCAGGCAGCCGGAGTCTCGTCGGCTGCGACGGTGATCGAGAAGCGCGGCAGGTTGGCTGCCTTGCTTTGGGCGATGAGCCACGCGCCGACGGCCAGTGACAGCGGCAGCACCGGATCACCCGTGCCCACGCGAACACCATGGGCGCCGTACAGGCCGAAGCTGCCGCCCGCGGCGGCGTCGTACCGGGTGCCGGTGGCCGGTCCGGAGCCGACGATCACCACCGAGTCGGCTTCCGCCAACTGGTCGACTGCCGCCAGGCAGGCGGCTCGAAGGTCGTCCAACTCGGCAGCGGCGCCGCCTGCGACCTCGGGGATGAGGAGCGGCGGGTGCGGGCAGACGGCTGCGCTGACGACGGCCATTAGGCACTCCGGAGGTAGCGCATCAGCAGCGTTCCGTCAGCGGCGGCCAGTGCCGAGCTCAAGCGCAATTTGCGCGCGACCTTCGATCCGGACCCGGCGGTGATCCGCCCGGAGCCTGGTCCGGCCAGCAGCGGCACCAGCGAGAAACACATCTCGTCGATCAGGTCTGCCGCGGTCAGGGCGCCGAGCAGTCGAGGCCCGCCCTCGCACAGGATCTGCGGCAGACCGCGCTCCGCCAGCGTCGCCATCAGAACCTTGAGGTCGATCTCCGTCTCGCCGCAGTCCAGTACGTCGGCGACCTCGCCGAGCGCTTCGCGGCGGTCCCGCGGAGCGGCCTCGTGAGTGAGAACGATCGGCCGGACCGGCGCTCGGACGAACACCGGATCGGCTGGGTCGAGCTCCAGCCGCGACGAGACGATCGCCAGCGTCGGGTTCTCCGGCAGCCCGAGGGCCTGGCGCCAGGTCCTGCGCTCGGCGCCCAGCCGCAACGGGTTGTAGCCCTCGGCCCGCACGGTGCCGGCCCCGACCAGTACGACGTCGGACAGCATCCGCAGCTTGCCGAAGACCTCCTGGTCGGCCGGGCTCGACATCAGTTTCGACTGGCCGTCGATCTCCACGGCACCGTCGACGGTGGAGACGAAGTTGCTGCGCAGGTGCGGCCGGGAGCGATCCTCGACCTGGTACGCCGCGATCACCTCGTCGTCGGTGAGGTCGGACAGCTGTCGGATCAAGCCAGGCTCCTCCGGGTTCCAGCGGGCAGGGCGGCGCCCCGCAGTACGGCGATCAGGTCGAGGGCCTGCCGGGCGGCGGGGACGTCGTGGACGCGGAAGACCCGGGCGCCCAGCCAGGCGGAGATGCTCAGCGCGGCGAGCGTGCCGTTGCCTCGCAGGCCGGGCGGCAGGTCGAGCGTCTCGCCGATGAAGTCCTTGTTGGAGACGGCGACCAGGACGGGCCAGCCGGTCGCGGCCAGTTCGTCCAGCCGGCGGGTCAGCTCGAGCGACTGCAGGGTGTTCTTGCCGAAGTCGTGGGTCGGGTCGATCACGATCGCGTCGCGGTCGACCCCTTCGGCGACCGCGCGCTCGGCCAGGCGGGTGGTGGTGGCGATCACGTCGGCCACGACATCGGCGTACGCCGTCCGGTGCGGATCCGTCCGTGGGGTGAGGCCGCCGACATGGCTGCAGACCAGGCCGGCGCCGACCTCGGCCGCGGCGGCCGGCATCGCGGGGTCGGAACCGGCCCAGGTGTCGTTGATGAGATTCGCGCCGGCCGCGCCGACCCGGCGGGCCACCGCGCTGCGGTAGGTGTCGACGCTGATCACGAGGCCGGGATGCCGCTCCCGGATGCCGGCCACGAAGCCGACCGTGCGGCGGAGCTCCTCCTCCTCGCTGACCGGCTCGCCGTAGCCGGCTTTCACGCCGCCGATGTCGACCAGGTCCGCGCCGTCGGCCACCGCCCGGTCGATCGCCTCGTACGCCGCGTCGGTGGCGAAGGTCGCGCCCCGGTCGAAGAAGGAGTCCGGCGTCCGGTTCACGATCGCCATCAGCGCGAACTCGCCGGGCGCGAAGCTGCGCCCGCCCAACCGCAGTACCCCGTCGTCCGCCACGTCCCGACTCTATCCATCGGGGCCCGCGGCAGTTCGGAAGCCCGTACCCGATCTGGCAGATATCCTATAGGATCTACGGGACTGACCGGATCACTGCCCAGAACGGATCCCCGCATGCCGCGTTTCTCCGAGGTTGAGACCTACGACGTCCGCTTCCCCACGTCGCTGGACCTGGACGGCTCCGACGCGATGAACGCCGACCCCGACTACTCCGCGGCGTACCTGATCCTGCGCACCGACGCCGGCGACGGACTGGAGGGGCACGGGTTCGCCTTCACCATCGGCCGCGGCAACGACGTGCAGACCGCGGCGATCGAGGCGCTGCGCGACCACGTGATCGGCCTGGACGTGGAGGCGACGCTGAACGACCTCGGGGGTTTCTGGAAGTCCTTGGTCCACGACTCGCAGTTACGCTGGCTCGGCCCGGAGAAGGGCGTCATGCACATGGCGATCGGCGCGGTCGTCAACGCCGTCTGGGACCTGGCCGCCAAGCGCGCCGGCGTACCGCTGTGGAAGCTGCTGTCCGACCTCTCCCCCGAGCAGATCGTCGACCTGGTCGACTTCCGCTACCTGACCGACGCGCTCACCCGCGACGAGGCCCTGGAGATCCTGTACGCCGCTCTGCCCGGCCGGGCAGAGCGCGAGAAGTTGCTGCGGGAGCAGGGCTATCCGGCGTACACGACCACTCCCGGGTGGCTCGGGTACGACGACGCGAAACTGGTCCGGCTGTGCCACGAAGCGGTGGCCGAGGGGTTCACCCAGATCAAGCTCAAGGTCGGCGCGAACCTCGACGACGACGTCCGCCGGATGCGGCTGGCCCGCGAGGCGGTCGGCCCGGAGTTCCGGATCGCCATCGACGCCAACCAGCGCTGGGACGTCGCCGACGCGATCGCCTGGATCGAGGCGCTGGCACCGTACGACGTGTGGTGGGTGGAGGAGCCGACCAGCCCGGACGACATCCTCGGGCACGCCGCGATCGCGAAGGCGGTCGCGCCGGTCCGGATCGCGACCGGTGAGCACGTGCAGAACCGGGTGGTGTTCAAGCAGTTGCTGCAGGCCGGGTCGCTGTCCTTCCTGCAGATCGACTCGGCCCGGGTGGCCGGCGTCAACGAGAACATCGCGATCCTGCTGCTGGCGGCGAAGTTCGGCGTACCGGTGTGCCCGCACGCCGGCGGGGTGGGACTGTGTGAGCTGGTTCAGCACCTGTCGATGTTCGACCTGGTCGCGGTCAGTGGCAGCACCGAGAACCGGGTGATCGAGTTCGTCGACCACCTGCACGAACACTTTCTGGAACCGGTCGTGATCCAAGCCGGGAACTATGTCGCGCCGACCCGGCCGGGGTTCAGCGCCGAGATGGACGCGACGACGCTGTGCGACTACCGGTACCCGGCTGGCAAGATCTGGACCGAGCTGGCAACCGCCGAGCAGACGAAGGAGAGCGACAAGTGACGGATTTCGCCGGCCTCAAGGCCGTGGTGACCGGAGGAGCCTCCGGGATCGGCCTGGCCGCGGCCACCCTGCTCGCGGCCCGCGGCGCCGAGGTGGTCGTCTTCGACCTGTTGCCCGACGTCCCCGCCCCGCTGACCGGCATCGCCGCGGACGTGAGCGACGACGGCTCGGTCCGCGACGCGGTCTCGGCGGCGGCGTTGCAGCTCGGCGGCATCGACATCCTGGTCAACAACGCGGGGATCGGCGCGCAGGGCACGGTCGCGGGCAACGACGACGAGGAGTGGCACCGGGTCCTCGACGTGAACGTCGTCGGGATCGCGCGGGTCACCCGCGCCACCCTGCCCTATCTGCGCCGATCGTCGGCGGCGGCGATCGTCAACACGTGCTCGATCGCCGCGACGGCAGGGCTGCCGAACCGCGCGTTGTACAGCGCGAGCAAGGGCGCGGTCCTGGCGCTGACCATGGCGATGGCTGCCGATCACGTCCGTGAGGGCATCCGCGTCAACTGCGTCAACCCCGGTACGGCGGACACCCCGTGGGTCGGGCGGCTGCTCGACGTCGCGACCGACCCGGCCGCCGAGCGCTCGGCGCTGGAGGCCCGCCAGCCGATGGGCCGCCTGGTCTCGGCCGACGAGGTCGCCGCGGCGATCGCCTACCTGGCCAGCCCGCTGTCCGGCTCGACCACCGGTACCGCGCTCGCCGTCGACGGCGGCATGCAGAACCTGCGCCTCCCGGCAGCCCGGTCATGAAGCTCTTCGCCGACGGCAACCGGATCGGGCTCGGCGGGGCACCGCTGGCCGGGCTCTTCTCCCCCGTGCCGGACGCCGAGGCGGTGGCGACCGTGCAGGCTGCCTGGGACGAAGGCTGGCGGTACTTCGACACTGCTCCGCACTACGGTCTCGGTCTGGCCGAGGAACGGCTCGGCGCCGGGCTCGCCGGGAAGCCGCGAGCGGAGTACGTGCTGTCCTCCAAGGTCGGGCGGATCATCTACGAGGCCGACACTCCGGAGCCGGACGGCGAGGGGTTCGCGGTGGTCTCGAACCGTCGTCGCCGCTGGGACTTCAGCCGGGACGGCGTTCTGCGGAGCATTGAGGACTCGTTGCGGCGACTGGGCACCGACCGGCTCGACGTCGTCTTCGTCCACGACCCGGACGACCACTACGACAAGGCGGTGGCGACCGCGTTTCCGGCCCTGATCGAACTCCGGGAACAAGGCGTGATCGGCGCGCTCGGCGCCGGCATGAACCAGACGGCGATGCTGACCCGTTTCGTCCGGGAGGTCGACCTCGACGTCATCATGCTGGCCGGCCGGTACACCGTCCTGGATCCGGACGGTCTGGACGACGTGCTGCCCGCCTGCCTCGAGAACGACGTCCAGGTAGTTGCCGTGGGCATCTTCAACTCCGGCCTGCTGTCCCGGCCACGGCCACCCGCCGACGCGACCTTCAACTACGCACCGGCGCCCGCCGCCTTGCTGGAGAAGGCGAACAAGCTGGCCGACGTCTGCGAGGCGCATGAGGTCACGTTGCCCGCGGTAGCGCTCAAGTTCCCGCTTTTCCATCCCGCGGTGGCAGGTATCGCCGTCGGCTGCCGGACCGCGGCAGAAGTCCGGACCAACGCGGCGCTCGCCCGCACCGAAGTACCGGAGGCGATTTGGCCGGCCCTGAAAGCGGCCGGGCTGCTTCGTGAGGATGCACCGACGCCAGGCTGACGGCGATGTTCGGCGACCGCGAGTTCAGGCCTTCGGGCTCGCGGTCGTCGTCGGTTTGCGCGTAGTCGGCCCGCCGAGCATCACCTGCTGGCGGCGGGTGCCGTTGAAGGTGGTGGCGAACCAGGTGGTCAGGACCGACGCCCGGTTGCCCCAGCCGACCAGGAACGCGAGATGGACGCCGGCCCAGGCGACCTTGCCGATCAGCCCGCTCAGGCGCAGGCCGCGGATGTCGGCGACGGCGTCCCCCGGTGAGATGGTCGCCATGGTGCCCAGATCGAGGTACTTGAACGGTTTGACCGTGGACTGCCCGTCGAGACCGCGGCGGATCACCTTGGCGACGTACTTGCCTTCCTGCATGGCCGGTTCGGCGATCCCGGGCAGGTCGTCCAGGTTGGCCGCGTCGCCGATCACGAAGATCTCCGGCCGGCCCGGCAGCCGGCAGTCCCGGCCCACCACCACCCGGCCGCCGCGGTCGGTCTCGGCGCCGAGCGACTTGGCCAGGTCGCGGGTCAGCGGTGACGCCTGGACGCCGGCCGTCCACAGGATGGTCCGGCCGCGGATCTCCCGCTCCGCCCCACCCGCCTTCAAGGTGACCTTCTCCGGATCGACGCCGGTCGCGAACGCCCCCAGGACGATCTCGACGCCCAGTTTCTCCAGCCGCCGCTGGGTGTGCCGGCGCAGCTTCTCGGGGAAGGCGCCGAGCACACTGTCGGCGCCGTCGGCGAGCACGATCCGCACCTCGCTCAGATCGAGATCGCGGAACTGGTCGCGCAGGGTACGCCGGGCCATCGCGGCCAGCTGACCCGCCAGCTCGACGCCGGTCGGGCCGGCGCCGATCACCACGAAGGTCATCCATTCGCACCGCTCGTCGCGATCATCGGCCACCGCCGCCGCCTCGAAGGCGTGGATCAGCCGGTTCCGCAGCTCGACCGCCTGATCGATCGTCTTCATCGGCAACGCGTCGCGAGCCCACTCGGGGTGGCCGAAGTAGCTGGGCTCGGAGCCGGTCGCGAGCACCAGGTGGTCGTACGGAACGTCCCGCCCGGTGCCGTCGGCCAACCGCACCTGAACGGTCTTGCCGACCGGGTTCACCCCGGTCGCCTCACCGAGCAGCACCCGCGCGTTGCGCTGCCCGGCCAGGACCCGGCGCAACGCCGGCGCGATGTCGCCGGGAGCCAGCAGCGAGGTGGACACCTGGTAGAGCAACGGCTGGAACAGGTGGTGGTTGGTCCGGTCGATCAGCAGCACGTCGACGTCGGCACGTCGCAGACCACGGACCGCCTGAAGGCCACCGAAACCGCCGCCCACGACAACGACTTGAGGTCTGCCGCCGGTCGGGTCGGCCGCAGTCCGCTGCGGATCGTCGGTCGCCATGAGAAGCCTCCCGTTCGCGTGAGTGGGTCCTGCGCCGGGTACCCGAACCCGGCGCGAAGATGCGCCGCGAGGTCCCCTGATCCGGAAGGAGCGCGCCGATGGCAGGACGACGGCGGTATGCCGTGGCAGCGACGAGTCAGTGGAGCGACGAGGACGGGAACCGGCTTCCGGCCGGCGAGGTGCACGCCTGGGAACGTGGGCTGAACCAGACGGTCTGCGGCCTGCCGCTGCATCGAGCTCAGTTGCGCCGCTTCTCCCACGTCGCCTGGGAGGACACGTTCGTCGAGACCGGCGGCGCGGCGGACGAAGTGGACCGGCAGTGCCCCCGCTGTGCCTCGGTGGCGGGCCGGCGAACCGCCGACCTGGGACCGCGCTGGCGCCGTACGAATCCCCGCCCGTAGACGTTTGACGCCGGCTCCCGGAGGGAACCGGTCTGGTCCGGGCGTTGGGCAGCAGGGTTCGGGAGCCTGCACAGAAGGAGCCCTATGACTCTTCAGTTCACCCCGTCGACTTTCCTCAGCCCCGTCTCGCGGGTCGATCTGCCGGCTTACGACCGGACGGCGCTGACCCCGGCCGTGGTGCACTTCGGCGTCGGCGGCTTCCACCGCGCTCACCAGTTGACCTACTTCGACCGGCTCGCCGGCCTGCAGGAGCGCGACTGGGGCGTGATCGGGGTCGGGATCAGCAGTCCGCGAATGGGCCAGGTGCTCAGCGGCCAGGACAATCTCTTCACGGTCGTCGAGCGCGGATCGACCGCCAGCACCGCCCGGGTCGTGGGCGTCATGGTCGAGTACCTGTTGCTGGCCGAGGAACGCGCCGCCGTCCTGGCCCGGCTGGCCGACCCACGGGTCCGGCTGGTCACCCTGACCATCACCGGAGACGGGTACGCCGCCGACGGAACTGCAGGCCGGCCGTCGGTCTTCGGCGTGATCGCGGCCGGTCTGGAACTGCGGCGGCAGCGCGGTATCGCTCCCTTCACCGTGCTGTCCTGCGACAACCTGCCCGACAACGGAGCAGCCACGCGCCGCGCGGTCATCGCCGCGGCCCGGGCGCGCAGTACCGGGCTGGCTGCCTGGATCGACCGGACGGTGGCCTTCCCCGACAGCATGGTGGACCGGATCACGCCGGTCACCAGCGCCGCGGACCGGCGATGGATCGCGCGGGAGTTCCAGGTCGACGACGGCTGGCCGGTGATCACCGAACCGTTCAGCCAGTGGGTGATCGAGGACCGCTTCAGCAACCAGCGGCCGCCGCTGGAACAGGTCGGCGTCCGGTACGTCGACGACGTGGCGCCGTACAAGCTGATCAAGACCAGGATGCTCAACGGCGCGCACTGCGCCCTCGGCTACCTCGGATCGCTGGCCGGCCATCGGCGGACCGACGAAGCGATGGCCGATCCCGTCATCTCCCAGTACGTCGCGCGCCTGCTCGGCGACGAGATCGCGCCGCTGCTGCCGCAGGACGTGCCAGGAATGGAGCTGCACGCGTACCGGCGTACGCTGCTCGACCGGTTCGGCAATCCGGCCGTCGGCGACGGCTTGCCGCGACTGTGCCGGCGCGGCTCGACCAAGATGCCGGCCTATCTGCTGCCCTCGCTGTGGGCCGCCCAAGCCGCGGACCGGCCGCGGAAGCTGCTTCTGCTGGCCGTCGCTGCCTGGCTGCGCTACCTGCGTGGCGTCGGCCTGCGTGGCGAGCCGATCGAGGTCGAGGACGCCCGGTTGACCGAGCTTCGCGCGCTGGCGGCGACCGGGACGACTGCCGTACTGACGCTGACCGACGTCTTCGCCGATCTGGCCGAGCATCCCGACGACGTCCGCACGATCGAGACGCTGATCAACGACCTCGACCACCGAGGTCTCACTTCGACGATGAGGACCCTTCTTTGTCACCACTGAGCGCCACCCCACTCCCGCCGGCCGTGCTGCGATCGGTGCAGGTTCTGCTGTGCGATGCCGACGGCAACCTGTTCCCCTCCGAGGAACCGGCCTTCGCCGCGTCCGCCCAGGTGACCGGCCGGTTCCTGACCGGGCTCGGCGTCACCGAGATCCCCACGGCCGAGGAGCTGCGGCTGGCCACCACCGGGATGACGTTCCGGCGGACCGCGCTCGCGCTCGCGGCTCAGCACGGCATCGACCAGGTCCCGGAGCTGGAGGCCTGGGTGGAGGAGGAGAAACGGGTCGTGACCGATCATCTCCGGCGCACCCTCACGCCGGACGCGACCGTGATCGAGCCCTTGACCGCCCTGGCGGGCCGGCTGCGGATGGCCGCGGTCAGCTCCAGCGCACTCGTCCGGCTGCACGCCTGTCTGGCCGCGACCGGTCTGACCGATCTCATCCCGGCCGAGCTGGTGTTCTCCGCCGAGGACTCGCTCCCGACGCCCACTAGCAAGCCGGACCCGGCGATCTACCTGCACGCGTGCGAGCAGCTGGGCATCGAGCCGGCGGCCGGCCTTGCGGTGGAGGACTCGCTTCCGGGCGCCCGCTCTGCCGTCGCGGCCGGCTGCCCGACCGTAGGTAACGTGGTGTTCGTTCCCGCCGCGGAGCGGGCGGAGCGAATCGCCGGACTGTACGACGTCGGCGTACTGACCGTGGTCTCCTCATGGGACGAGCTCGCCGGGCTGCTGCTGCCCGCCCTCGATCAGCAGGCCCCGACCGCGGAGGTGGTTCGATGAAGATCCTCTACAACGCCTTCAACGGCCGGTACTGCGACAACCCGCGCGCGCTCTACGAGGAGCTTGTCGTCCGGGCGCCGAACCACGAGCACCTGTGGCTCGCCGGACCGGCCCACCAGCGCGGGTTTCCGCTCGGCGTACCGACTGTGGAGCACGGCAGCGCCGCCTGCATCAAGGCACTGGAGGCCGCCGATGTCGTGGTGTCCAACGACCACATTCCGCTCGACTGGGTGAAGCGGCCCGAGGCCGTCTATCTGCAGACCTGGCACGGTACGCCGCTCAAGCGCATCCACCACGACGTCCGGTGGGCGCCGGAGGGCCGGCTCGCCTACCTCGACCAGGACGTCGCGCGCTGGGACCACCTGCTGTCACCGAACAGTGCGAGCACCGAGCGGTTGCGGAACGCCTTCGGGCTCTCCGGTGAGGTCCACGAGACCGGGTATCCGCGCAACGATCTGCTGAGTTCACCGCGGCAGGAGAAGGTCCGCGCCGAAGTACGGGAGCAGTTGGGCATCGCCGACGGGGTGACCGCGGTGCTCTACGCGCCGACCTGGCGGGACGACCAGGTGTTCTCGACAGACCAGCCGGACTTCACGTTGCAGCTGGATCTGGACGACTTCGGGCGGCGGCTCGGGGACGACCACGTGCTGCTGCTGAGGGTGCACAACCTGGTCGCCGAGCACCTCGCCGTACCGCCGGGTGTGCCGGTGGTGGACGTCTCGGACCAGCCCGACATCCGCGACCTGTACGCCGCCTCGGACGTGCTGGTGACCGACTACTCCTCCACCATGTTCGACTTCGCCATCACCGGGCGGCCGATCCTGCTGTTCACCTACGATCTGGAGAACTACCGCGACGAGTTGCGCGGGTTCTACTTCGACCTGACGGCCAACGCGCCCGGTCCGCTGCTGCGGACCAGCTCGGAGGTCGTCGACGCGCTGCTCGACCTCGACCGGGTCAGCGCGGCGCACCAGGACGCCTACTCGGCGTTCCGGCAGGTGTTCTGCCACTTGGAGGACGGTCACGCCACCGAGCGTGTGATCGCCCGTTTCTTTCCGGATCTCGACGCCCCACAAGGAGGCCAGGATGACCACCGCTGACCACGACCCGTCCAGCACCACGACCAAGCTGCAGGTAGTGATCCTCGCCGCCGGCCTCGGGAGCCGTCTCGGTCGCAGCCTGCCGAAGCCGCTCACCGTCCTGCGGGACGGCCGGACGATCCTGCGGCACCAGCTGGACGCACTGGAGACCGCGTTCGGCAACGACCACCGGGCCACGCTCGTGGTCGGCTACAGCGCCGGGCACCTGATGCTCGCCGCGCCCCAGGCCGGCTTCGTCCAGAACCCGCACTACGCCACCACGAACACCAGCAAGAGCCTCTGGCTGGCTCTGCGCGCCTCCGGCCCGGGCGGTGTGCTGTGGATGAACGGCGACGTCGTCTTCGACCCGGCGATCCTCGACCAGCTGGCGCCGGCGATCCGCGCCGACCAGAGTTTCGTCTGCGTCGACACCGCGTCGGTCGCCGACGAGGAGGTGAAGTACACGATCGATGCCCACGGCCACATCGACGAACTGTCCAAGACCGTCGTCGGCGGCCTGGGTGAGGCGATCGGCATCAACTACGTCTCCAGCTGGGACAAGCCGATCCTGATCGAGCACCTCGCCCGGTGCGCCGACAACGACTACTTCGAGCGCGGGATCGAGACCGCCATCGCCGAGCGAGGACTGAAGTTCCGCCCGTTCGACATCTCGGCGTACGCCGCCGTCGAGGTCGATTTCGAGGAGGACCTGGCCCGCGCGAACCTGCGCTGCGTGCCGGACACCACCCCCGCGGTCACCGAACTGTCTGCCTGAGCAGCGTGTGCGGGGCCGAGCGGCCCCGCACACCGCGCTACAGCGGATCGATCTCGGTCAGTTCGTTCTGGTCGAGATGCAGCCAGCGGGTGATGCCGACCTCGCGCAGGAACGGCAGGTCGTGGCTGGCGATCACCAGAGCGCCGTTGTAGGAGGCCAAGGCGTCCTGGAGCTGGGCGACGCTGGCCAGGTCGAGGTTGTTGGTCGGCTCGTCGAGCATCAGCAGTTGCGGTGGCGGTTCGGCCAGCAGCAGCGCGGCGAGGGTGGCGCGGAAGCGTTCGCCGCCGGAGAGCGTGCTGACCGGCTGGTCGGCCGCTCGGCCCCGGAACAGGAACCGGGCCAGGCGGGCCCGGCGGTCCTGGTTCTCCACGCCGGGGGCGAGAAGCGCCAGGTTTTCCACCACTGACAGTGAGTCCCGGAGCAGGTCGAGCCGCTGGGGCAGCAAGCGCCACGGCACCAGCGGCAGGTCGTCTCCGGTCAGAGCGTGCAACAAGGTGCTCTTGCCGGCGCCGTTCGGACCGGTCAGCGCGATCCGCTCCGGACCCCGGATCTCCAGATCGGCGTGCAGACCGGTCCGCAGTACGTAGTCCTCCAGGCGCAGGACGATCCGGCCCGCCGGGACCGCGGTCTTCGGCAGGTCGACGCGGATCTTGTCGTCGTCGTGGACCTTCTCCTCGGCGTCGGTCAGTGCCTCCTGCGCGGCGTCCAGACGATCGCTCTGCTGGCCGAGGTGTTTGCCCGCCGACACCTGCGCCGAACGTTTCAGCCCACCGGCGACGATCTTCGGGATACCGCCCTGCTCGAAGGCCCGCTGGCCCGCCGCGCGGCGGCGATCCATCTTCATCCGGGCCTCGACCAGGTCGCGTTTCTGCTTCTTCAGGTCGGACTCGGCCGACCTGACCATCCGCTCGGCCGCCTCCTGCTCGAGCGCGACAGCCGCCTCGTACGCCGTCAGGTTGCCGCCGTACCAGGTCACCTCCCCCTTGCGCAGGTCGCCGATCTGGTCGACCCGGTCGAGCAGTTCGCGATCGTGGCTGACGATCAGCAGCGCGCCGCGGAACGCGTCGACCGCGTCGTACAGGTGCTTGCGGGCCCGCAGGTCGAGGTTGTTGGTCGGCTCGTCGAGCAGCAGGACGTCGGGCCGCCGGAGCAGCTCGGCGGCCAGGCCGAGCAGGATCGTCTCGCCACCGGACAACTCACCGACCCGGCGGTCGAGGCCGATCGCGCCGAGCCCGAGCTTGCCGAGCGTCGCCTCGGCCCGCTCCTCCACGTCCCAGCCGTCACCGACGACCGCGAAGTTGGTCTCGGACGCGTCGCCCCGCTCGATGGCGGTGATCGCGGCGCGGACCTCCGCGATGCCGAGCGCCTGGTCGACCCGCAGCCCGGTGTCGAGGGTGAGGTCCTGCGGCAGGTAGCCCAGCTCGCCACTCACCCGGATCGCCCCACGCTGCGGTGTCAAACGCCCGGCGACCAACCGCAGCAACGTCGACTTGCCGGCGCCGTTGCGCCCGACCAGCCCGGACCGCACCGGCCCGGCCACGAAGGTCAGCCCGTCGAACAGCACGTCGCCGTCCGGCCAGGCGAAAAAGAGGTCAGTACACGTCAGGGAATAAGACATAAGTTGCACTCCGAGATCTCGAACGAGACCGCCCACCGACCGGTGGCGATCAACCGCTACAGAAGAGAGACCTCAGTTCGACAACCCGAACCCCAGACGTAGGCAATGTGACAGGAACGAGCGTAGACGCTCTCCGCGGTCGCTTCAACCGCATTTTCGAGCAGACGCGATTTCCCTTGTTTGCAAAGGATTCTGCGATCAGAAACTGTCGGTGGGCTCGTTCAGCCTGGTGGGTATGGAGGATCGGGCGGTGGCGATGATGAGCGGCAGCGAGCTGCTGTCCGCTTACGACGTCCTGCACGACGAGATCGCCCTGTGTGAGGCGCGCGGCCTGGCGATCCTCGGGCGCCTGGAGGAGATGGGGTACGCCGAGGAGATCGGCGCCCATGACACTGCCCGGTTGATCGCGACGCGGTACCGGCTGGACTCCACCGAGGCTCATCGGCGGGTGCGGCTTGCGACCGCGCTACCGAAGTACCGCGCGGTGGCGGCTGCGCTCTCGCCTGCTGGTGGTGACGACGGTGAAGTGGTGCTGCACGCGGCGCAGGCCGGGGCGATCGTGTCTGCTCTGCAACAGATCCCCGCCTCGGCGAACGTTCCTGTCGAGGAGTTGGTCGCGGCCGAAGAGCAGATGGTTCAGGCAGCTCGGCACCTTGCTCCTGGCGAGCTACGCAAGATGGGCGCCGCGGTCCGCGACATTCTGGACACCGACGGGGCGGAGCCGCGCGAGGACGCTGCCCGGGCGCAGGAGGAGGTATGGGCGAAGAAGTCGGACGGCGGTGTCCGATTCGGCGGCTTCTTGGCCGCCGAGAACGCCGAAGCCTTCGAGACTGTGCTGCAGGCCGGCGCCAAGCCCCACCGGACTGCGACCGGTGACCGCGATCCACGTTCGCGCGGTCAGCGGCAGGCCGACGCCCTGGTGGATGCGCTGAACATCGCGCTGAACTCCGGCGACCTTCCCACCCGCGGCGGCATCAAGCCCCACATCGCGGTGACCATCGATCTCGAGGACCTGCTGGACGCGGCCCAGCAGACAACCGGCGACCTCACCTATGGCGACGGCCTGTCGGCAGCAGCGATCCGGCGACTTGCCTGCGACGCCGGCATCATCCCCGTCGTGCTCGGGTCGGACAGTCAGATCCTGGACGTCGGCCGCGAATTCCGCCTCGTCACCACAGCCCTGCGCAATGCCCTGAACCACCGAGACCGAGGATGCGTGGTCTGCGGCGCCCCACCGATCTACTGCGACGCCCACCACTTGGTCAGCTGGGCCGACGGCGGCGCAACCAGCCTGGCCAACCTCGTCCTGCTCTGCCGCGTCCACCACACCGGCCTGCACAAAGGCCACTGGACTGTCACCATCACCGGCAACCACGTCGAAGTCACCACCCCGACCTGGGCCACCCGCCCTCCGCCGAACCCCCACCGAAGACTCACCCCGCCCAGCTCCCCCGCCGCTCGTACTCCGACGCCGGACGCTGACACCTGCCTTGGTCCAGCGCCTCCCGCCGCTGTGATCGACCTCAGGGGAGACAACTCCATAGTCTGGCCGAACAGCGCCTGAATTGAGGGTCGCCATGCTCGCTTGTAGTTGCCGTGGCGGTCCGCTCTTTGAGCCCGCCAGGCACCTGCCTCTCACCCCGGCACCCAGCAACCCGCCGCAGACCGGGGCACTGTCTGTCGCTCTTGTCTGTCGCTCTTGTCTGTCGCTCTTGTCTGTCGCTCTTGTCTGTCGCTCTTGTCTGTTGCTCTTGTCTGTTGCTCTTGTCTGTTGCTCAGCGGGCTTTGCGGAGCCAGGTTTCGACGCCGGCGATGTGGGCGGTCATCCAGGCGCGGGCGGCTTCGGTGTCGCCGATCTCGATGGCGTCGAGGATGGCGGTGTGTTCGGCCAGGGTGCGTTCGACCGCGCCGGCCTGGGTGACGCCTCGCCAGATCCGGGCCCGTTGGGTCGCGCCGGAGATGCCGTCCAGGAGCGAGCAGACGACGGCGTTGCCGCTGGCTTCGGCGATGCCGCGGTGGAAGCGGAGGTCGTTGGCGACCAGTTCGTCGACCTGGGCGTCGGGGGTGAGGTCGCTGGTGAGCAGGCGGAGGTCGGCCAGTTGTTCGCGGGTGATCCGGACCGCCGCGAGTGCCGCGACGCCGGGCTCCAGCAGGCGGCGTACCTCGAAGAACTGCAGGACCGAATCGTCCTGGTGCAGGTCGACCATGAAGCTGAGGGCGTCGAGCAGGTGCGCGGAGTCCAGCGAGGTCACGTAGGTGCCGTCGCCGTGCCGGACGTCGAGCACGTTGACCAGGGTGAGCGCTTTCACGGCTTCGCGCAGGGAGTTGCGCGACAACCCCAGCCGGGCGGCGAGGTCCGCCTCCTTGGGCAGCCGATCCCCCGGCCGCAGCTCACCCGAGGTGATCATCTCCTTGATCTTGACGATCGCCTCGTCCGTCAACGCCATTCGGTCAGTATGCCGTCCGCTCCGGTCCCCGGCGGCCCGATCCCGCGGCAGCGGAGAAATTCGTTGCCCGGCCAATCGGTGAGAACTGGACTGATACCCGGAGTGACGTTGACCACATTCCGTCCTGCCACCCACCCTCACGGACCGCGAAGGGCCGACTGCATACAGTGGCCAGCCAGGCGGCCACCCGGCCCCTCGACACCCCTGAATCACGCCTGGAAACCCACCTCTGCAACGTCTCCGGCGGTATCCCGGGCGTCAGTCCAGTTGCCCATCACGGCGATCGGCCGGCCGATCCCTGGAACACCTGCCGCGGCGATGTTCCAGCCCTCGATCGATCAACTGCGCCGGCACCAACCACTCGATCGACTGGTCCGGTGATCCCGGGCTGCGGATCTGTTGCGGCAGCTATTAGCCTTGGCTCGGGAAGTCCCCCACAACTTCCGCAGTGACAACCGTGGTATCTGAACCGATCGGAAGAGGCGAACTGCCAAGTGGCCACCGAGCCATCAGAATCTGACTCCCTTGCAGCCTTCGGTGCGAACGAATGGCTGGTCGACGAGATGTACGAGAGCTACCTCGAGGATCCCAAGTCGGTGGATCCGGCGTGGAGCACCTACTTCCAGAGCGACAGCTTCAAGGGGAACAGCCCGGGTGATGCGAAGCCGGTGACGTCCAGCCCGGCCGACGCTCCCCGACCCGACGCGGTGTCGGACAACAAGACGCCGGAGGCACCCAGCCGCGGTACTGCGCCCGCGGCCCCGTCCTCCAGCCAGCCGGCCGCCGCGGCTGCGGCAGCCGCCCCTGCTCCGGCAGCACCGGCTCCCGCCGCGGCAGCGACGCCGGCGCAGCCTGCGGCCGGTCAGCCGACCGCCGCGGCGAAGCAAGCGCAGCAGCCCCAGACAGCTTCATCCCCACAGAAGGCAGCGCCTGCCGCCGGCAGCGCCCCAACCGGAGGCACGGTGAACCAGCCGCCCAAGGCGCAGACCAAGGCCGCACCCGCGAGCAGCACGGACGCGGCGCGGAAGATTCTGCGCGGTGCCCCCGCGCGGACCGCGCAGAACATGGAGCTCAGCCTCCAGGTGCCGACCGCGACCAGCGTGCGGCAGGTTCCGGTCAAGCTGCTGATCGACAACCGGATCGTGATCAACAACCACCTGCGCCGCGCGCGCGGTGGCAAGATCTCCTTCACCCACCTGGTCGGCTGGGCCCTGGTGAAGGCGCTCAAGACGCTGCCCGAGATGAACGCGTCGTACGACGAGACCGAGGGCAAGCCGACCCTGGTCCAGCCCGAGCACATCAACCTGGGCCTGGCCATCGACATGTCCAAGCCCGACGGCACCCGGCAGTTGCTGGTCCCATCGATCAAGGCGACCGAGTCGATGACGTTCGCCGAGTTCTGGATGGCCTACGAGGACATCGTCCGGCGGGCCCGCGACAACAAGCTGACGCTGCCCGACTTCCAGGGCACCACGATCAGCCTGACCAACCCGGGCACGATCGGCACCCAGCACTCGGTACCGCGGCTGATGTCCGGCCAGGGCTGCATCATCGGCGTCGGCGCGATGGACTACCCGACGGAGTACCAGGGGGCGGCCGAGGAGACGATGGCCAAGCTCGCGGTCAGCAAGGTGATGACGCTGACCTCGACCTACGACCACCGGATCATCCAGGGCGCCCAGTCGGGTGAGTTCCTGCGCCGGCTGCACCGCCTGCTGCTCGGCGACGAGAGCTTCTACGACGACATCTTCCAGTCGCTGCGGATCCCCTACGAGCCGATCCGCTGGGCCGCCGACCTCCCGCACAGCCACGAGGAGGACATCAGCAAGCAGGCCCGGATCCTGGAGCTGATCCACGCCTACCGGGTGCGCGGCCACATCATGGCCGACACGGACCCGCTGGAGTACAAGCAGCGCAGCCACCCCGACCTGGACGTCGCCACCCACGGCCTGACCCTGTGGGACCTGGACCGCGAGTTCGCCACCGGCTCCTTCGGGGCGCAGAGCGACCGCCGGTTCCTCAAGCTGCGCGACATCCTCGGCATCCTGCGGGACTCCTACTGCCGGACCACCGGCATCGAGTACATGCACATCCAGGACCCCGAGCAGCGCAAGTGGATCCAGGAGCGGGTCGAGCGGCCGCACACCAAGCCGCCGCGCGAGGAGCAGCTCAGGATCCTGGCCAAGCTGAACGAGGCCGAGGCGTTCGAGACCTTCCTGCAGACCAAGTACGTCGGCCAGAAGCGGTTCTCGCTGGAGGGTGGCGAGACCACCATCCCGCTGCTCGACGAGCTGTGCGAGGAGGCCGCCGGCGCGGGCCTCGACGAGGTCACCATCGGTATGGCGCACCGTGGCCGGCTGAACGTGCTGGCCAACATCGTCGGCAAGTCGTACGGGCAGATCTTCCGCGAGTTCGACGGCAACATCGACCCGCGCACGGTCCAGGGCTCCGGTGACGTCAAGTACCACCTGGGCGCCGAGGGCGAGTTCGTCTCCGAGTTCGGCGACAAGATCAAGGTGTCGGTGGCGGCGAACCCGTCCCACCTGGAGACCGTCGACCCGGTGCTGGAAGGCATCGTCCGGGCCAAGCAGGACATTCTCGACCAGGGCGCAGCCTTCCCGGTGCTGCCGGTCCTGGTGCACGGCGACGCGGCCTTCGCCGGCCAGGGCGTCGTGGCGGAGACGCTGAACCTGTCCCAGCTGCGCGGCTATCGCACCGGCGGCACGATCCACGTGATCGTCAACAACCAGGTCGGCTTCACCACCTCGCCGGCCTCGTCGCGCTCGTCGATGTACTGCACCGACGTCGCGCGGATGGTGCAGGCGCCGATCTTCCACGTCAACGGCGACGACCCCGAGGCCTGCATCCGGGTCGCGGCACTGGCCTTCGAGTACCGCCAGGCGTTCAACAAGGACGTCGTCATCGACCTGGTCTGCTACCGCCGCCGCGGTCACAACGAGGGTGACGACCCGAGCTTCACCCAGCCGCTGATGTACGACCTGATCGAGCAGAAGCGGTCCGTCCGCAAGCTCTACACCGAGGCCCTGATCGGTCGTGGCGACATCACGATCGAAGAGGCCGAGCAGGCGATGCGGGACTTCCAGCAGCGGCTCGAGCGGGTCTTCGTCGAGGTGCGGGAGGCGAAGAGCCAGCCGGACACGCCGGCGCCGTACGTCACCGTCCCGGTCTACCCCGACAAGCCGGAGGGCCCGGACGCGACCGCGACCACCCCCGAGGTGCTGAAGAAGATCGCCGACGCGTACACCACGCTGCCGGAGGGCTTCACCGCGCACCCGAAGGTGATGCCGCAGCTGCAGCGCCGGGCCGCCGCGATCACGCAGGGTCCGGTCGACTGGGCCAGCGCGGAGATCACCGCCTTCGGTTCGCTGCTGCTGGCCGGGCGTCCGGTCCGGCTCGCGGGCCAGGACAGCCGGCGGGGCACCTTCGTCCAGCGGTTCGCCGCGGTGATCGACCGGGTCAACGGCCAGGACTACGTCCCGCTGCAGAACCTGGACGAGCAGCAGGCCAACTTCTACGTCTACGACTCGCTGCTCAGCGAGTACGCCGCCCTCGGCTTCGAGTACGGGTACTCCGTCGCGCGGCCGGACGCGCTGGTGCTGTGGGAGGCCCAGTTCGGCGACTTCGTCAACGGCGCCCAGTCGATCATCGACGAGTACATCTCGGCCGGTGAGGCGAAGTGGGGCCAGAAGTCGGGCGTCGTCCTGCTGCTGCCGCACGGCTACGAGGGTCAGGGACCGGACCACTCGTCCGCCCGGATCGAGCGCTTCATGGCGCTGTGCGCCGAGAACGCGATGACGGTGGCCCAGCCGTCGACGCCGGCGTCGTACTTCCACCTGCTGCGGCGGCACACGCTGCAGGAGGAGCACAACCCGCTGATCGTCTTCACGCCGAAGCAACTGCTCCGGCTGAAGGCAGCGGTGTCGCAGCCGGAGGAGCTGACCAGCGGCACGTTCCGGACCGTGCTGGGCGACCCGGAGGCCGAGCAGAACGCGGCCGCCGTGGAGCGGGTGATCCTGTCCTCGGGCCGGATCGTCTACGACCTGCTGGCCGAGCGCAAGAAGGCCGAGCCGGACAAGATCAGCACCGCCGTACTGCGGCTCGAGCAGCTCTACCCGCTGCCGGCCGAGGAGATCAAGGCGGAGCTGGCGAAGTACCCGAACCTGCGGGAGATCCGCTGGGTGCAGGACGAGCCGGCCAACCAGGGCCCGTGGCCGTTCATGGCGCTGAACCTGACCGAGCACCTGGACGGCAAGCCGTTCTACCGGGTGTCGCGGCCGGCCATGTCCGCCACGTCGGTCGGTTCGCACAGCGTGCACGTCGCCGAGAACGCGACGCTGATGAAGCAGGCCTTCAGCTGACGTGTACTTCACCGACAGAGGGATCGAGGAGCTCGAGGGCCGGCGGGGCGAGGAAGAAGTCCCGTTGGCCTGGGTCGCGGAGCGGCTGCGCGAGTTCGTCGACCTGAACCCCGAGTTCGAGACGCCGATCGAGCGCTTCGCCACCTGGCTGGCGCGGCTGGACGACGACGACGAGTAGCCCCGCCGTGCTCTAGCTTGGACAGATGCCCTTCGCCGCTCACCCCGTACGCCGGATTGCCGCGGCGGAGGGCATCACCGTTTCCAGCTCCTGGCCGCACACCGTCCCAGCGGTGCGGCAACTGCTGACCGACGGCCTCGACCTCGGCCCCGGTGTGACCTTCCTGGTCGGCGAGAACGGCGCGGGCAAATCCACCCTGGTCGAGGCGATCGCGGTCGCGTTCGGGATGTCTCCCGAGGGTGGTTCCACCGGAGCCCGGCTGAGCACGCGGGCGACCGAGTCACCGCTGTACGAGGAGATCCAGCTGACCCGGGGCGCCGGCTCTCCCCGCGCGGGCTTCTTCCTGCGAGCCGAGACGATGCACGGCTTCTACAGCTATCTCGAGGACAACCCGCGGCCACCCGGCGCCCCGCAAGATCTGCCGTTCCACCGGATGAGCCACGGCGAGAGCTTCCTCAGCCTGATCGGCGACCGCTTCGACCGCCGCGGTTTCTACTGTCTCGACGAGCCCGAGTCCGCGTTGTCGTTCTCGTCCAGCCTGGCCGTCATCGGCGTCCTGAAGCGGCTGGCCGAGTCCGGCTCGCAGGTGCTCTGCGCCACTCACTCCCCCGTCATCGCCGCTCTTCCCGGCGCCACCATCCTCGAAGTCGGCGAATGGGGCATCCGGGAGTCGGCGTGGACCGACCTGCAACTCGTCCAGAACTGGCGCGCCTATCTGGACGCACCCGAGCGCTACCTCCGGCACATCACCTAGTCGGTGTGCGGCGGCCTGCGGCGCAGCGGCGGGTCGGGCGCCAGCGAGCCGTCGGGGGCGATGTGCTCGAAGATCTGGTCGACCAGGTTGAGCACGTGCGGGTCGTCGACGGTGTAGATGTGCCGGCGGCCTTCGCGGCGGGCCGTGATGATGCCCGCCAGCCGCAGTTTGCCGAGGTGCTGGCTGGCGGTGGCGATACTCACTCCCACCCGGTCGGCCAGCGTGCCGACGTCGTACTCACCTTGGGCGGCCAGGGAGACCAGGTGCAGCCGGACCGGCGCCGAGAGCATCGCGAACGTGCTGGCGGCGGAGTCGAGCTGAGCTTTTGTCGGTTCCGGGGGCGTTGTCGTCATTGCGCAGTCATTGTGACCGCTGGAGGGGCCGCACGGAACGCGGCAGGCCGTGGGTGAGGACGGTCTCATACTTGCGCAATTGCGAAAGTATCGAAACGGTGAGATTCTTGACCATGTGATCAGAGCCCTCCGCCCCGTCCTTCTGCTGCTTCTCGCGGCCGTTCCGGCCGTTGCGCTGAGGCTCAGCGGGGTGCATCCGGCGGCTCCGCTGGCCATCGTCGTCTTCGGGCTCGGGGTGGTGGCCGCCTCGTTCGTGCTGGCCTGGGCCGCCGAGGCTGCGGAGGTCGACATCTCGGGCGGGCTGGCGATCGCGCTGCTCGCGGTGATCGCCGTACTGCCGGAGTACGCGGTGGATCTGTACTTCGCTCACACCGCCGGCAGCCAGCCGGAGTACGTCGCGTACGCCGCCGCCAACATGACCGGCTCCAACCGGCTGCTGCTCGGCCTCGGCTGGTCCAGCGTCGTACTGATCAGCCTGTACGTCGCGAGCAAGCGCAGCGGGCGCACCATCAAGGCTCTGGTGCTCGAATCGGGGTACCGGCGCGAGCTGGGCTTCCTGACGATCGCCAGCATCGTCGCCTTCGTCATCCCGATCACCGGGCAGATCCACCTGCTGCTGGGTATCGCCCTGCTGGCCTTCTTCGGCTTCTACCTCTGGCGGGCGGCCTCCTCGGGGCACGACGACGAGCCCGAACTGATCGGCCCGGCCGCGCGGATCGGTGCCCTGGCCAAGGTGCAGCGGCGGATCACGGTCGTCTCGATGTTCCTGGTCGCGGCCGGCATCATCCTGCTCTCGGCCGAGCCGTTCGCGAACTCGCTCGTCGAAGGCGGCCACGCGCTCGGCATCGACCAGTTCCTGCTGGTGCAGTGGCTGGCGCCGCTGGCCTCCGAGGCGCCGGAGTTCATCATCGCGATCCTGTTCGCCCTGCGCGGCAAGGGAGCGGCCGCGCTCGGCCTGCTGATCTCCGCGAAGGTGAACCAGTGGACGCTGCTGATCGGCAGCCTCCCGATCGCCTACGGTCTCGGCGGCGGCCCGGCCGCACTCGCGCTGGACGGGCGTCAGGTCGAGGAGTTCCTGCTGACGGCGACCCAGACCGTGCTGGGCCTGGCGGTTCTGCTGAGCCTGCGCTTCCCGCGCTGGGCCGCGTGGACGTTGCTGGGCCTGTTCGCGGTGCAGTTCGCCGTACCGGGGCAGACCGGGCGCTATGTCCTGTCGGGCATCTACCTGGTGCTGGCGATCGCAGCACTCATCCACAACCGCCAGTACGTCGTCGCCACCCTGACGTCACCGTTCCGCCGCACCCCGAAGGTCGCAGCGGAACCGGACAAGGAACTCGTCGGGGTCTAGTGCGCTGTACTTCTGACACGGCGCACTAGCTGGCCTGCTGCTCCTCGACCATCGGGGTCGGGCTGCGGCGTTCCTGCGGGCCGGGGCGGCCACGGCGGCGGCCGGAGAGGAACTTCTCCCCCGCGGCGGTGCCGGTGAACTTGGTCCGGCGGGCCCACTCCCGGCACTCGTCGATGACCGGGCAGGCCGTCAGGCAGATCGCCTGCGCCTTGCGCTGCTCCCAACTGCTCGCGGTCTCGTCGTACGCCGGCGCCTGGCCGATGCACGCGGCCCGCATCATCCAGCGGTCGGCGGGGTCGGCGATCACCGTCAAGGTCGGCCTCATGGGCACTCCTGCTCAGTACTCATCGATCGGGCGGATCGAACCCGCGGGGGTTTCCCGCGGTACGACCAGCGTGCGCCAGCCTCGTTGCCCCGGTGCGACGGCAATGTTTCAGGGATGAAACGTCATGGCCGGACGCTGTCACATCGGCGCCGCCGACAGCGCTCCGCTGGATGCCGTGGCGAGCAACGTCCGCACGGTCTCCTCGGCGCAGGCCCTGTTGGCGCCGATGCCGCCTTGCGCGCCACGCTTGATCCATCCGGCGACGAAGTGACCCGGGCGGTTCAGTACCGCGCCGCGGTCATTGGGGACGATGCCGCGCTGCTCGTCGAACGGCAACCCGTCGATCGGCCGACCGGCGAACCCGATCGCGGTGAAGAGATTCCCCGCGGAGACCATCCCTGCGTCGGTGACGAATCCCGCCGCCGGGTCCCAGGCTTCAGGCGTGGTGCCGAACCGGAACACGATTCTGCGCCCGGGCAGCGGCGGTGAACTCAGCTCGGAACCTTCGGTATCGAACAGGATGTCGACGCCGTCCAAGGACTGGAGGTCGCGGAGGGCGGAGGCTGAGTACGCGGCGGCTTCGGGTCCTCGGCGCGCGACGAGCACCACCTCGGTGATGTTGCTGCTCGCCAGAGTGGTGCGGACGGCGGCGGGGAGGTCGAGGGTGGCCAGGCGGTCAGGGGTGCTGACGAGGAGGCGGGCGAGGTCGAGGGCCACGTTGCCGCTGCCGACGATGACCGCGCGGGGGCCGACGAGTTCGACCGGGAGCCGGGCGCCGGGGTGACCGTTGTACCAGGCAACTACTTCGGCGGCCGAGCAACTGCGGGCGGCGTCCTCGCCCGGGATGCCGAGGCGGCGGCTCTGGAAGGAGCCGACGGCGTGCACCACCGCGTCGTACCGGGTCTCGAGCTCTGCCGTGACCGCCTCCGTCCCAGGTCGCCAGTGCACCCGGGGATGCGCGAGCACCCGCTCGAACGTCGTCACGATCTGCTTGGTCAGCGGATGATCCGGCGCCACCCCGAACCGCGCGAGCCCACCGGCCACCGGCAGCCGGTCGTACACCGTCACCTCAGCCGTACTGCGCAACAGCAACTCCCGAGCCGCATAGATCCCCGCCGGACCCGCCCCGACCACCGCGACCCGGCGAGGACCGTCCGTCCAGGGTGCGAAACTCGGCGCATCCCAGGTGTCCAGGTCGAGGGCGTTCAGCGCAGGCTGCGTGGCGAAGTGCGATCGGTTCAGCTCCACCTCGACCGGCGTCGCCTGATCCGCCGGCTTGGCCGCGCCGACCGGGCAGATGTCCGCGCACGCGCCGCAGTCGATGCAGGTCCGGGGATCGATGAACAACCCGTCCGTAGTACCGAACCCGGCCTCCCCTGGTGACGGGTGGATGCTGTTCATCGGGCAGACCGCCACGCAACTCGCGTCCGAGCAGCAGTCCCCCGCGATGACGTAGGTCATCAGCGCAACCCGGTACGCCGGTAGACCCGCGTCGCCGCCGGAGTCAGCAGCCCCACCTCACCGAGGAAGTCCATCAGGTTGGCGCAACTCGACCGCAGCAGCGCCCGGTGATGCTCGTTGCGCCGAGCCTCCCGCACCGCTCGGTCGGCATCCAGACCGGCGTTCGCGTAGACCGCCCTGGTCACCATGCTGCTCATGATCACGTCGGCCACCACCGCGATCAGCAGACCACTCGTCCATCGCCGGGCCCGGCCCGCGCCGATCAGCCGCTGCCGGGTCTCCTCCCGGGCGAACACCATGTGCCGCGACTCCTCGACCACGTGGATGTGGTTCACGGTCCGGATCAGCGGTTCGACCCGCCGGTCGCGCATCCAGTCGCGCTGCATCACGTCGAGTACCTCCTCGGCCACCAGGATCGCGGCGTACGCGGACTCGCCGGTGGCCACCGTCTTGAATAACCGTCCGAGCTCACGGGCGATCGGCCGCGGCCGGTACTCCACGTCAACCAGTTTGCCGGTCAGCCGGGCGAACATGATCGAGTGCCGGCACTCGTCGGCGATCTCGGTCAGCGACCACTTGAAGTCCGCACCGGCCGGATTCAGGGCATAGACATCGCGAAGGATCAACTGCTGCAGGATCAGTTCGAACCAGATCCCGGTCGATGCGACCGAAGCGGCCTCGTGCCGGGTCAGCTCCCGCCGCTGGACTTCGGTCAGCTCTTCCCAGTAAGACGTGCCGTAAAGGGTGCTCCACTCCGGGCTCAGCCCGTAGCCGTCACCGAGCGGCGCGTCCCAGTCGATCTCGGTCTCCGGATCGCGGGACAACCTGGCCGAGGAGTCGAGCAGGCGCTGTGCGGTCTCGTCCGTGCCGGGCATGGAGCACCTCCCAGAGGGATACAACAGTCTCCATGTAACATAGATCGTGTATCAATCCGGGGCAACCCCTGTCCGGCTACCGGGCGGCCCGGACCATCCGGATCTCCGGTACGCCGAAGAACGGCTCGTCCACCCGGGTGCCGTCCTCGACGAAGCCCTGGCGACGGTAGAACGCCTTGGCCCGCTCATTGCCCTCCAGCACCCACAAGCTGGCGGATTCCTCACCGATCGCCGCGTGCATCAGCCGGCGACCGAGCCCGGTGCCCCACCACGTCTCACGGACGTAGATCGCGTAGAGCTCCAGCGGAGTCGGCGCGTCCTCGTCCCGGGTGGGCCCCGGTGAGGAGAAGCCGATTACCCGGTCCTCGACGGCCGCCGCCGGATCAGGGTTGATCGCAACCCATCGCAGTACGCCGGACTCGAGCCGCTGCGTCCACCGCTCGACCCGCTGCGCCACGTCGCTGGTCGTCTCCGCCAGCCGCACCGGGTCGACCTGATCGGCGTACGCCTCCTGCCAGCACTTGACGTGGCACCAGGCGCCGGCCTCCGCGTCCGCGAGCTCGGCCCGGCGAATCTCGATCTTCACTCAGACAGTGAAGACGATCTTGCCGAAAACGTCACCCGCATTCAGCTTCGTGAACCCCTCACGCGCGTCGGCGAGCGCGAACGTGCTGTCGATGTGCGGCTTGATCCCCGCGTTCGCCATGAACTGGACCAGCTGCGCCAGCTCCGCCCGGGTCCCCATCGTCGACCCCTGCACCCGCAGTTGCAGGAAGAAGATCCGGTTCAGCTCGGCCGACTTCGGTGCCTGACCGCTGGTCGCGCCGGAGATCACCACGGTGCCGCCCTGCTTGAGCGACTTCAGCGAGTGCGACCAGGTCGCCTGCCCGACGGTCTCCATCACCGCGTCGACCCGCTCGGGCAACCGGGCGCCGGACTCGAACGCCTCGTGCGCCCCGACCTCGACGGCCTTCGCCCGCTTGCCTTCGTCCCGGCTGGTCGCCCAGACGCGCAACCCGGCCGCCCGCGCGAGCGTGATGAGCGACGACGCGACCCCGCCGCCCGCGCCCTGGACGAGCACGGTGTCACCCGGCTTCAGCTCCGACTGCGTGAACAACATCCGGTACGCCGTCAGCCAGGCGGTCGGCAGGCACGCCGCCTCCTCGAAGCTCAGCCCAGCAGGCTTCGGTACGACGTTCTGCGCCGGTACCGCGATCTTGGCGGCCAGCGTTCCCTGATACCGCTCGCTCAGCAATGACCGCTTGGGGTCGAGCGTCTCGTCACCCTTCCAGCCCGGATCCGAGATGACCGCGTGCACCACCACCTCATTGCCGTCCGGGTCGAGCCCGGCCGCGTCGCAGCCGAGGATCATCGGCAGGTTCTGCTCCTTCAGCCCGACGCCCTTCAACGACCACAGGTCGTGGTGGTTCAGCGCGGTCGCCTTGACGTCGATCGTCACCCACCCGTCCGGCGCCACCGGCTCCGGCCGCTCCCCCACCTCCAACGCGGAGACAGGATCGTCCGGACTGAACCTGGCGGCGTACGCAGCAAGCATGTCGTTCACCTTAGAACCAGGTCGAACACTTGGTAACCCGAGCGCCCACCGGTGATTGCCGTCAGTCTCGGGCGACGCCGTCTGTACGGGCGGCTTCCGCGACTGCCGCAGCGACTGCCGGGGCGACTCGGGAGTCGAACGGGGACGGGATGATGTAGTCCGGGCGCAGGTCCTCGGCGGGGATCAGGTTGGCGAGCGCTTCGGCGGCGGCCAGCTTCATGCCCTCGGTGATCCGGCTGGCGTTGACGTCGAAGGCACCGCGGAAGATGCCCGGGAAGGCCAGCACGTTGTTGATCTGGTTCGGGAAGTCCGAGCGGCCGGTGGCGACCACCGCGGCATGGCGGTGGGCGATGTCGGGGTGCACCTCGGGGTTCGGGTTGGCCAGGGCGAAGATCATCGCGCCCGGTGCCATCCGCGCGATGGCCTCCTCGGGCACCGTGCCGCCGGAGACACCGAGGAAGACGTCGGCGCCGTCCAGCGCATCAACCAGGCGGCCGGAAAGCCCACCGGTGTTGGTGTCCTTGGCCAGTGAGAGCTTGACCGGATTGAGGTCCGAGCGGTCCTCGTGCAGCACGCCCTTGCTGTCCACGACGGCCAGGTCGCCGACCCCGGCCTGCAACAGGATCCGCGCGCAGGCGACTCCGGCCGCGCCCGCGCCGGAGATGACCACGCGGATGTCCCCGATCGACTTGCCGGTCACCCGCAACGCGTTTCGCAACGCGGCCAGCACCACGACCGCCGTACCGTGCTGGTCGTCGTGGAAGACCGGGATGTCCAGGCGTTCCTTCAGCCGGCGCTCGATCTCGAAGCAGCGCGGCGCCGAGATGTCCTCCAGGTTGATCCCGCCGAAGGTCGGTGCCAGCCGGACCACGGTCTCGACGAACTCGTCCACGTCGGTGCAGTCCAGCGCGATCGGCACCGAGTCGACGCCGCCGAACTCCTTGAACAGCAGGGCTTTGCCCTCCATCACCGGCAGCGACGCGGCCGGCCCGATGTCACCGAGTCCGAGGACCGCGGTGCCGTCGGTGACGACCGCGACCACGTTGGACTTCCAGGTGTACTTGCGGACCAGCGACGGGTCCTCGGCGATCGCGGTACAGACCCGGGCGACGCCGGGGGTGTAGGCGCGGGACAACTCGTCGGCGTCGGCGACCCGGACCGAGGACGTGACCTCGATCTTGCCGCCGAGATGCAACTCGAAGACCGGGTCACCGGCGTACGGATCGGTGGCGGGCGCGACGGTGGACGGAACGACTTCGGCGACCATGAAGAAGGACCCCTTAGATCAGTGCGGCACATCGGAGTGCAGGCAGGATTACGGAGAGTGGGCGTTCGGTGAAGGGTGCGTCGAACGGCGCCGTTGCCAGGGGGTCACCCGTGGCTACGAGTAAACCACAGCACGCACTGGTCTGGTCTGTGAGGGCCGCCACTCCAACCCGCCCCGGTGACGATCGAGTCTCGTCCGGGGTTACCAGCCGACACACGCCTCCCTGCTGTGTCAGGATGCGGAGAATCCGGCCCGGTACCGCCCGGACCGGAGTCCAAGATCCACTGTCGAGGAGTCCTAGCGATGAACATCGTCCCCACCCTCAGCAAGAGTCGCCGCGCGATCGCCGTCGCGTCCGTCGCCGTGCTCGCGCTCACGTTGTCCGCCTGTGGCGGCGGCGACGACTCGGCCGGTGGCGGAGGAGGCGAGGACAAGGCCAAGGCGGCCGGCATCACGCTGGTCAAGTCGGGTCAGCTGACCTCCTGCACGCACCTGTCGTACAAGCCCTTCGAGTTCAAGGAAGGCACCAAGGTCGTCGGTTTCGACGTCGACCTGATCGACCTGCTGGCCAAGGACCTCGGCGTCGAGCAGGAGGTGGTCAGCCTGGAGTGGGCCCAGATCACCTCCGGTGCCGCCTTCAAGGCCAAGAAGTGTGACGTCGGCATGGGCGCGATGACGATCACCCCGGAGCGGCAGGCGGCGATCGGGATCTCCGAGCCGTACATGGACGCCAGCCAGGTGCTGCTGGTCAAGAAGGACGCGCCGTACAAGGCGCTGGCCGACCTGAAGGGCAAGAAGGTCGGCGTCCAGGCCGACACCACCGGCAAGGACTACGCCGAGAAGACCCAGAAGGAACTCGGCTACCAGGTGATCACCTTCCCCGACCTGACCAGCATGGCCAACAACGTGAAGTCCGGCCGCGTCGACGCCGGTGTCAACGACAACGGCGCGCTCTACGACTACGTCAAGGACAACCCGGACACCGCGGTCGCCGCCGAGTTCGACACCGGCGAGAAGTACGGCTTCGCCGCCGACAAGAGCGACCCGAGCAGCGTCAAGCTGATCGAGAAGCTGAACGCGGCACTGAAGAAGGCCAAGGAGGACGGCACCTACAAGGAGCTGTACAAGAAGTGGTTCGGGGTTGAGCCGAAGCAGTGACTGCCACCACGACCACCACTCCTGAGGCGCGACGGGGGCTGAGTCCGCGGCAGCGGGCCCAGCGCTCGCGCCTGATCCAGTACGCCCTGCTGGTCGCGCTCGCCGTCGTCGCAGCGCTCGCGGCCGACTGGGGCCAGATCATCGACGTGTTCTTCCGGCCGGAGCTGGTCAGGTCGGCCTTCGAGAACGGTCTGCTGAACGCGCTGGTGAAGACGATCGTCTACACCGCGGGCGCTTTCGTCATCGGTCTGGCCGGCGGCACCGTGCTGGCACTGATGCGGCTCAGCCGGGTCGGTCCCTACCGCTGGCTGGCCACCGCGTACATCGAGTTCTTCCGTGGCCTGCCGGCCATCATCGTGTTCATCGCGTTCAGCCTGCTGCCGTTGGCGTTCGAGGGCCTCGTCATCCCGCTCGACCCGTACGGGACGGTCTGGCTGGCGCTCGGCATCGTCGCGGCGGCGTACATGGCGGAGGTGATCCGGGCCGGCATCCAGGCGGTCCCGAAGGGGCAGGTCGAGGCGGCCCGCTCACTGGGGATGCCGCCGGCGCTGGCGACCCGCAAGATCGTGCTGCCACAGGCGTTCCGGATCGTGCTGCCACCGCTGGCCAACGACCTGATCCTGCTGGTGAAGGACTCGTCGCTGATCTTCATCATCGGCACCTCGGCGACCGCGCTGGAGTTGACCGGCTTCGGCAAGGAGCTGGCCAACAGCGAGTCGAACCTGACTCCGCTGGTCACCGCCGGCTTCTGCTACCTGCTCATCACGTTGCCGCTGGGGATCCTGGTCCGGCGGCTGGAGGCCAAGGCTGCGAGGGCCAACTGATGACCGAACTCGTCGAGATCAAGAACCTGCACAAGTCGTTCGGCAGCAACCACGTGCTGCGCGGGATCGACTTCACCGTGAGCGAGGGTGAGGTCGTCTGCGTGATCGGCCCGTCCGGCTCCGGCAAGTCCACGCTGCTGCGGTGCGTGAACCTGCTGGAGCAGCCCGAGCAGGGCCAGGTGCTGTTCCGCGGTGACGACATCACCGATCCGGACTGCCACCTGGACGCCGCGCGGCAGCACATCGGGATGGTGTTCCAGCAGTTCAACCTGTTCCCGCACCTGTCCGTGCTGACCAACTGCACCGTCGCGCAGACGACCGTACTGAAGCGCAGCAAGGCCGAGGCGGACAAGATCGCCCTGGCCAACCTGGACCGGGTCGGCCTGAACGACAAGGTGAACGCGTATCCGCTGCAGCTGTCCGGTGGGCAGCAGCAGCGGGTCGCGATCGCCCGGGCGCTGTCGATGGACCCGGCGCTGATGCTGTTCGACGAACCCACCTCGGCGCTCGACCCCGAGCTCGTCGGCGACGTCCTGACGGTGATGCGCAAGCTCGCCCTGGACGGCATGACGATGCTCGTGGTCACCCACGAGATGGCCTTCGCCCGCGAGGTCGCGGACCGGGTCGTCTTCATGGACGGCGGCGTGATCGTCGAGCAGGGCCCACCGGCCGAGGTGATCGGCGCGCCCCAGCAGGAGCGCACCCAGAACTTCCTCCGCCGGGTGCTCAACCCGACCCACGTCGAGGACGTCTGAGCCGTACCCCGTACTGACGACGCGAGGCCGGTTCCCCAGCAGGGGAACCGGCCTCGCTGGTCGTTCAGCCGATGCCGACACCGAACACGTGCAGGCCACCGTTGGCCGGCAGGGTGACCAGCTCGACGGTCTTGGCCGGATCCAGCGGCAGGGAGTTCGCGAACACGCGGTACTGGTACTCCGCGTTCGCGTACCCGGCCGGGGTGTTCCGCCCGGTGGTCGAGATCGCCAGGGTCGCGCCGTGGGCGCCGGCGTCCTGGAACGACCAGTTGGGGAAGCCGATCGATCCGCTGGTGGAGGTGCCGTCGGAGTACCAGACCTTCACCAGGCCTACGGCGGCCTGACCTGCTCCCGAGCCGAGCAGGACCAGCTTCGACCCCTGACCGGAGTACGCGAAGGTCTGTCCGGTGGCGACCGCGTTGTCCTTGCTGCCGACCGGGCCGGGCCAGTTGAAGGTGGCACCGAGCGCGGTCACCGTGCTGCCCGGTGTGACGCCCTTCTCCGCGAGGCGCTGAGCGGAGAAGCTGTTGCCGTCGCCATCGAAATCGCCCTTGGCGGGATCGGACTCGTTGCTCACGGCCACGTTGTTGAAGGCGGCGGCCAGGTTCGGCAACGGCGTACCGGATCTCTGGGTGCGGGTGCCGGCCGCTTCACCACCGGAGTACCTGGCCGTGGCGGTGAAGGTGCGGAGAGTGAAGCCGGGTCGTTGCTCGGGCACCCGGATCTGGAAGGCGACGGTGACGGAGCTGCCTGGTTTCAAGGCCTCCTTGACCACTCGGGTCTCCGGGGAGACCGTCCAGCCGACCGGGCCGGCGAAGGTCACCGCGAGCTTCGACAGCTTGGCCGCCGACCTGTTCGTGACCGTGACGTCGACCGATGCGATCACCGGACCGGCGAGGTCGACCTCCGAGATGGTCACCTCGACCGGCCCGGCCGCCGCGGCCGGGAGCTGTGGGACGAGCAGGGTGGCCGTGAACGCCAGCAGGAGTAGGAGTTTCTTCATCAGGGCCGGCCTTTCAGCTCGTGGGAGGCATGTCGGTCTCGCGGGAGTCGAGTCCGAGCCGCAGCTCGGACCAGCGGCCGCGGGTGAAGTCGGGGACGTCGACCGGCCGGCCGTCCTTCTTCAGCGACTCCACGCTCAACGGGACCGGTGCGCACCAGGCAGCCGAGTCGTACACGTCGATGTCGGGCACCAGGCCCGCCCGCATCTGCTGCACGATCCGCCACTGCAGCACGTAGTCCATACCGCCGTGGCCGCCGTTGTTCTCCGCGTCGTCGCCGATCTTCTTCCACAGCCAGTGGTCGTAGTCGGCCCGGTACGGCGCGAAGTCACGCCAGGAGTGACCCCCGTGGTCGGGCTCGAGGTAGACCCGCCCACCGGTGCTGCCGACCGGAACGTAGTCCTCGAAGATGCCGCGACTGCCCGCCAGGCTGTTGATCCGGCTGTACGGACGGGGCGAGCTGACATCGTGCTCGGCCCGCAGTACGCGCCCTTTGGCGGTGTCGATCAAACAGGTGACCAGGTCGCCGTTGACGTACTTCTCGTTCCACGACGGATGCGTCTTCGGGATGTTGCGCTCGCGGTAGTCGGCCAGGCCGCGCGGTGCCGTGGCCGTCGCCCGCAGAGTGGTGAAGCGGTCGCCGCGGTTGATGTCCATCGCGGCCGCGATCGGCGCCAGGCCGTGCATCGCATAGAAGCTGGCGGTGCTGCGGGTGTGCCACTTCCGCCGCCAGGAGTCGGTGTAGTAGGTGTCGCTGAACAGCAGCTCCCGCAAGTCGTGCAGGTAGCCGCCGTGCCCGTTGGTGATCTCACCGAACAGCCCTTCGTGGGCCATCTTCAGCATCGCCAGCTCGTTGCGGCCGTAACTGCAGTTCTCCATCAGCCAGAGGTGCTTACGGGTTCGCTCCGAGGTGTCGACCAGATCCCAGAGCTGCTTGAGCTCCGTGGCGATCGGCAGCTCCACGCCGACGTGCTTGCCGCCTAGCAGAGCCGCCTTGCCCTGCTCGTAGTGGAACTCCCAGGGCGTGGCGATGTAGACCAGGTCCACGTCACTGCTGCGGACCAGCTCCTTGTAGGCGGCCGCGGTGCCGCCGTACTCCGTCGGGCGTGGTTTGCCGAGCTTCACCAGCTTGTCGGCCGCTGCCTTGGCCCGGTCGGCCCGGATGTCGCAGACGGCGGTGACGACCGCGCCCGGGATCGCGGCCCAGCCGGACAACATCCCGGCGCCGCGGTTGCCCAGGCCGATCAGGCCGATCCGGACGGTCTGGTGGACCGGGAACGGGACGTCGATCATCGATCGCTGCCCCTGTCTGCGGGCCGGTGCGGCCGTCGCCTGGTCAGTGGCTGTGGTGGCGGCGGACGCAGTACCGGTGGTGGTGGCTGCGCCCAGGACGCCGGCCAGGCCGGCTCCGAGGACGGTACGGCGTGAACTGGTCGGATTCACGGAGACTCCTGTGATCGTCGAGCGGGCGGACAAGTGATGCGCAGTAGTGCTCAATAGCTGAGCATGTCTTGCAGTTGCGCGCAAGTGGTCAGAACGATCCAGAACGGGGAAGATGTACGCGGCGGGCGCGAGCGCCCAAGAGCTTCGGCCCGCCGGATTCAGCTCCGCCTGGGAGGCAAAAGACTGTGAGCAGCACCGGACGACCCGCCGAGGTCCGCCTCAGCATTCCCGCCGACAGCGCCTACATCGCGGTTCCGCGGTCGGTGGTCGGCAACCTCGCCGCCCGCAACGACTTCACCGTGGACGCGATCGACGACCTGCGGATCGCGGTGGACGAGGCGTGCTCGCTGCTGCTGCCACAGGCCACCGACGGCGTCCTGGACCTGGTTTTCGCGATCGCCCCGCCGCAGCTGACGATCAGCACGACGGCCACCGTGCCGAGCGACTGGAAGCCGGACACCACCTCGTTCGGCTGGACCGTGCTGACCGCGCTGGTGGAGTCCGCCGCGGCCGAGACCGTCGACGGCCGGCTGACCATCACGGTGTCCGCGTCGGCGACCGCGCCGGAGAAGGCGTGACCGACGACAGACCCCTGGGCATCGAGTCCCAGGAACCCGACCTACGCACCAGGACGGCCACCTTCTTCGCCGCGATGGGCGCCTCCGCCCCCGGCGAGCCGGCTCACACGGCGGCCCGGGACGGTCTGGTCTCGCTGCACATGCCGCTGGTGGAGCACCTGGCCCGGCGCTTCCGCAACCGCGGTGAGCCCTACGACGACCTGGTCCAGGTCGCCACCATCGGCCTGATCAAGGCGATCGACCGGTTCGACTCCGAGCGCGGCGTGGAGTTCTCGACGTACGCCACGCCGACGATCCTCGGCGAGATCAAGCGGTACTTCCGGGACAAGGGCTGGGCGATCCGGGTTCCCCGCCGGCTCCAGGAGCTGCGGCTGTCGCTGACCGCGGCGACCGCCGAGCTGACCCAGGAGCAGGGCCGTGCCCCGACCGTCGGCGAGCTGTCCGAACGGCTGGGACTGCCGGCCGACCTGATCATCGAGGGCCTGGAGTCCGCGAACGCCTACAACACGCTGTCCCTGGACGCCCCGGACCAGAACGAGGCGGACGCCACCACGGTCCTGGACGGCCTGGGAGGCGAGGACGAGGCGCTGGAGAGCGTGGAGTACCGCGAGTCCCTCAAACCGCTCCTCGCGCAGCTGGACCACCGCGAGAAGCGCATCCTGACTCTTCGCTTCTTCCGGGGGATGACGCAGTCGCAGATCGCCGACGAGATCGGCATCTCCCAGATGCACGTCTCCCGGCTGCTCGCCCGCACCCTCACCGAACTCCGCGCGGGCCTGCTGAAGGAGTAGCCGCGCCTGGGCGGGAATTGGGAGACGCAAGCTAGAGGACGGGACGATCCTTCGTCGGGTCGTCGGCCAGCGCCTCCATCGACACCTTCTGGAAGATCGCGACCAGGACCACCACGGCCGCGATCGCCAGCACCACCGAGACGACGCTGGTGCTGTCACCCCAGAAGCTCCATGCGACGCCCAACTGGATCAGCTGGGCGAACACGGCCGGGCCGCGACTCCAGGTCGAGAGCCGGTAGAGCCCACGCGCCACGAAGACCAGGGCGCCGCCGTACAACCCGAGGAAGACGGCGGTGGTGACGCCCATCCGAATCCGGTCCGAGTCGATCGTTATTGCTTCGGCAATTCCGAGAACAGCGAGCACCAGCCCTTCCGCAGCGACCACGGCCGCGGCTAGCTTGAGCGGGCGGGGAGCGGTGGACGGCGTGGATTCGGTCGGCACGTGCTCCAGCGTAGTGCTGGGCCCGGAGTTGCAGGATCCTGGCCGCGATGCTGCCGGGACGACCACCCTCCTCCCCTGGAAGCGCGCCGGCCGGAGAAGTTCAGCCCCACAGGGATTGAAGATTCCGCGTAACCCCAGGGCCGTTGGATCGGTTACTTGCAGTGAACGGGTGATCGCACCAAGGTCCTTCCGTCCGGTTTCCGGACGCGATGTTCCGCTGTGCACCGGTTCGTAGTGTTAAGGAAGTGTTGTGATCGGATCGACAAGTCCAGAACCCTTGTTTCGTTCACCCGAGATTGGGAACATGGAGTCGTTCGTGAAAACGTTCACAACGCTTCGCACCACCCCCGTGCGAGTACAGCTGCGCTGACTGGGCACAGACCATGCCGTCAGCGTCAAAACTACTGAGAGAGATGGGATCCGCCATGGATTGGCGCCACCGGGCCATTTGCCTCGATGAGGACCCGGAACTATTTTTCCCCATCGGTAACACCGGGCCCGCGATCATGCAGATCGAGGAGGCCAAGCAGGTGTGCCGTCGCTGCGACGTACGTGAGCAGTGCCTGGCCTGGGCACTGGAAGCCGGCCAGGACCACGGTGTCTGGGGCGGTCTGAGTGAGGACGAGCGACGCGCTCTGAAGCGCCGCAACGCCCGCGCTCGCATCCGTACTGCCTGACACGATTTTCGACGCAGGCCCCGCGGGATCCGCGGGGCCTTTCGATTTCCCGGGCAGTTTCCCCAGGCAGGACAAGGAAAAAGCACGTTGTACCTGAAGAACTGTGGGCAAGGACCCACGGCTGTTCAGAGATAACGAGCACTACTCCTTCACTGGAAAATCGAGAACGACCGTGGTGCCCGGACCGTCTGGGTTCGGGTGGAATTCGAGCAGTCCGTCGAGTTCGCCGATCACCAGCGTGCGGACGATCGACAGGCCCAGATTGCCGGACGTCTCGGAGTCGAAGTTGGCCGGAAGTCCCTTGCCGTCATCGGTCACCACCACTCGCAACCGCCCGACCGACCGTTGGGCGGCCAGCTCGATGGTGCCGGTGGCAGCTTCCTCCGACCTGCTGCCGAAGGCGTGTTCGACCGAGTTCTGCATCAGCTCGGTCAGCACCATCGCCAGTGGCGTCGCGATCTCGGAGTCCAGTACGCCGAAGTTGCCGGTCCGGTTGATCGCCACCTGGGTCGAGACCGTCGACACGTCGGCGACCATCGCGGCCACCCGGTCGGCGACGTCGTCGAAGTCCACGTGCTCGTCGAACGACTCCGACAACGTCTCGTGCACGATCGCGATCGATCCCACCCTGCGGACGGCTTCGGCCAGCGCCGCCTGACCTTCGGGCACTGTGATGCGCCGGGCCTGCATTCGCAGTAACGCGGCGACGGTCTGCAAGTTGTTCTTGACGCGATGATGAATCTCCCGGATGGTCGCCTCCTTGGTGACCAGCTCCCGTTCCCTGCTGCGCAGCTCCGTCACGTCCCGGAGCAGGATCAGCGCGCCCACGTGCTCGCCGTCGGCGCGCAGCGGGATCGCCCGCAGGAACAGCGTCGCGTCGGAGTTCTCGATCTCGATCTCCTGCGCGGCCCGGCCGGTGAGCACCGACGCGAGCACGTCGTCCACCTTCTGCCCGCTGTGGATCAGCTCACCCGTGACGTCCTTCAGCCGGCTGCCGACCAGGTCGGTGACGAGGCCCATCCGGCGGTAGGCGGACAACGCGTTGGGGCTGGCGAACGTCACCATGCCGTGCCGATCGACCCGGATGCAGCCGTCGCCGACCCTCGGTGTGGTGGAGAGCAGCCGCTCCCCGCCGTACGGGAAGATGCCGTCGGTGATCATCCGGGCCAGGTCGGTCGCGCTCTGCAGATAGGCGATCTCGAGCCGGCTGGGCGTCCGGACACCGAGCAGGTTGGTGTTGCGGGCGATCACGGCGATCACCCGGCTGCCCCGGCGGACGGGGATGGTCTCGACCCGGACCGGGACGTCGTCGCGCCACTCCGGATCGCCCTCGCGGCAGATCCGGCCGCCGTCGTAGGCCTGGTCGAGCAGCGGGCGGCGGTCGCGCGGAATGAAGCTGCCGACGATGTCGTCCAGGTACGCCGTCGGCCCGGTGGTCGGCCGCATCTGCGCCCCGGCCCAGAAGCCGAGGCCCTCGGTGTCGGGCAGCCAGAGCACCAGGTCGGCGAAGGACAGGTCGGCGAGCATCTGCCAGTCGGACACCAGCAACTGCAGCCGGTCCAGGTCCGCCTGGTCCAGCGTCGTGTGGTTCCGCGCCACATCGGTCAAGGACGGCACGGGTCCGAGCCTAGGCCATCTCGCCGGTGCGGGCGGTCGGCTGGGGCTCCGGCGACTGGGTACGGGGGTGGTTGCGGCGGCCCAGCCTGGGAAGGCTCGACAGGCGGCGCTCGACAGGTTGGGGTGGATGGGTGTTGATTGAGCAGGTCCAAGTGAAAGGATGCATCGGTGGAGTCGACGTACTGGCAGGACGTGATGGCCGCGGACTACGCGGTACCGCACGACCGCGCGCTGCCCGACCTCACCGAGGAGCTCGTCCGCGGCCTCGCCAGCACCAACCCGCAGGTGCGGGACGCGCTGGCCTATCCGACGCTGGCCACCTGGCTGGAGCGCGGGGTCTACGACGACCTGCTGCCGGGCTTCGGTGATGGTCTGTGCGCTGGTCTGGCCTACGGGCTCGGTGAGGACGGCACCGACACGGTGTTCCGGCGGTCCTTCACCGCGCTGACGCTGGCGGAGGTGATCCACCGCGACAACGCCGAGTTCCTCGTCCACGACGAGGTGGTGATGCGCTGGGGCGACCGGCTGGCCACCTGGCTGCTGCGCGAGCGCGACCTGCGCGGGTATGTCGCCGACTGCGGCTGGGCGCATGCCGTCGCACACGGCGCCGACGCGATCGGCGCGCTGGCCCGCTCCCGGCACTGCGACGCCGGCGTACTGCGGGCCCTGCTCGACGTGCTGGCCGACCGGATCGTGAAGGAGACGCAGTACCGCTGGGTGCACGAGGAGCACGACCGGGTCGCCCACGCGGTGATGACGATCCTGCACCGCAACATGCTGACCAGCGACGAACTGGAGCGCTGGCTCAAGCCGATCGCCGCGACGGCGGCCCAGCAGCCGCTGATGCACGAGACGCTGCCCGAGTGGCCGACGCCCAACGTGTTCAACGCCCGCAGCGTCCTGCACGTGCTGCTCAGCCAGCTGGCCATCGGCGTCAAGGGCTTCCCGATCCCCGGCGACGACGAACTCTTCGGCCGCCCGATCGAAGCCCGCGCCGACATGCTGCTGCTGCTGACCGAAGCGGTCCGCGGGTCGCAGCCGTACATCTACCGCCCGGCCAAGTAGGCATTTCGCACCTACTACCCCGGTACGGCGACCGTCGCGATCACGGCGCGATGGTCGGAGCCCGGCAGGTCGTAGGTCCTGAACTTGCCGGGGAGAAGGCCGTTGGTGGCGACGACGTGGTCGATCTGGGTGCGGAAGAGGGCTGGACGATCAGCCGGCCAGGTGCCCTGGAGGCCGGCTCCGACGGAGGGCGCGACGCTCTTGCAGTGGCGGCCGAGGGCGGCGCGGAAGTCGGCGTGGTCGGTGGTCGCGTTGAAGTCGCCGGCGAGGATCGTCGGCGGGCCGTCGGAACACCAGTCCTTGACGATCTGCAGGTCCTGCTTCCAGATCGTCACGTCCTTCGGCAGCGGCGGATAGCCGTGGTAGGCGATCAGACGGAGCTTGCCGAGGTTGCCGCCGGTGATGACGATGTGGCCGAACTGGGTGCTGGTCTGCTGCACCGGCCCGATCGTCTCCGCGCCCGGAGCGCCGGCGCCGGGCTTCGGCGTACCGGGTTGTTCGGCGCTGACCTTGCCCGTGTCCAGCTTCTCGGAGTCGAACTGGACGCTGCCCAGGCCGGCCGCGACCAGCACGCTGGTGGCGCTCTCCACGGCCGCGTTGGCCTGCTGGGTGTAGCCGTTGTACTTCAGGCCCTGCAGGTGCGCCTCGATCTCCTGCCGTACGTCGACCTGGGCCTCCGGCAACGAGACGATGTCGGGCTTGTGGGTGCTGATCAGCTTGGCCACCTCCGCCGCGTCGGCGCCGCCGCCCAGCACATTGGCCGCCATCACCGTCAGAACCCGTGAGCCGGCCGGTGGTGGATTCGGCTTGGACAGGTCCCGCGGGGCGATCAGCGCGCCGCCGGTGAGGGCCAGCAGGATCACCAGACCGGCTGCGATCCGCCAGTTCCAGCGCAGCAGCATCGCCACGCCCAAGACCAGCACGAGCACCAGGAGCTGCGGCCGGAAGGACACCAGCTGAGTGAACGGGGTGACCTCGTCCAGCCCGTACAGCTCCGGATACAGCGGCAGGGCAACGACCAGCAGGAACAGCACCGACAGCACGATCCGCCGAAGGTTCCAGGCCGCCTCTGTGTCCATCACTCACCCCGTAGGTCTAGTCGCTGTGCGTCAGCGAGCTGTAGCGTTCACCGCGCGCCTGTGTCCTGAGGAGGTTGCTGTGTCCAAACTTGCCGCGGTCAGACCCGGCTACTGGATCGCCGGAGTACTGCTGACGGTCTCGGTGGTCGTACCGCTTCTAGTCTCCACCTATGCCCGGGACGAACCCCGGTTATGGGGTTTTCCGTTCTTCTACTGGTACCAGCTGCTCTGGGTCTTCCTGTCCGCCATCACGGTGAGCATCTCGTACCAGCTGGTGATGCGGGAGGAGCGTAAGCGACGGGCCGCGGCCGGTCTCGACGCCGGATCCAGCAGGAAGGAGGGCAAGCGATGAACACCACGGTGGACTACGTCCAGCTCACGATCGTCGTCCTCATCTTCGTCGCGGTCACCGTGATGGGCTTCATGGCGGCCCGCTGGCGGCGTACCGGGGAGCTCGACAGTCTGGACGAGTGGGGTCTGGGTGGACGGGGCTTCGGCACCTTCATCACCTGGTTCCTGCTCGGCGGAGACCTCTACACGGCGTACACCTTCGTCGCGGTGCCGGCCGCGATGTACGCCACCGGCGCGATCAGCGGCTTCTTCGCGGTGCCCTACACGATCGTCGTCTACCCGATCATCTTCATCTTCATGTCCCGGCTCTGGTCGGTCGCGCACCGCAACGGCTACGTGACCCCGGCGGACTTCGTCGGCGGCCGCTACGGCAGCCGTGGCCTCTCGCTGGCGGTCGCCGTCACCGGCATCCTGGCGACCATGCCGTACATCGCGCTGCAGTTGGTCGGCATGCAGGCAGTCTTCGAGACGATGGGCCTGGGCGGCAAGAACCTGCTCGAGAAGGACCTGCCGCTGCTGATCGCCTTCGCCGTCCTGGCGGCGTACACGTACTCCTCGGGGCTGCGCGCGCCGGCCATGATCGCGTTCGTCAAGGACGGCCTGATCTACCTGGTGATCGCGGTCGCGATCATCTACCTGCCGCACGCGCTCGGCGGCTGGGACTCCATCTTCGAGGCGGCCAAGACCAAGTTCGAGACGCCGAACCCGACCACCGGGAAGCCGAGCGGCGCCCTGATCCCGGGTGAGACCGGCTACTCGGCGTACATGACGCTCGCGCTCGGTTCGGCGATGGCGCTGTTCATGTACCCGCACTCGGTGACCGCTGTGCTGTCGACCAAGGACCGCAACGTCGTACGGCGGAACGCGGCGATCCTGCCGGCGTACTCGCTGCTGCTCGGCCTGCTCGCGCTGCTGGGGTTCATGGCGATCAAGGCCAACGTGAACATCACCGGCCTGGACGGGCTGCCGAACCCGCAGCTGGCGATCCCGCGGTTGTTCGACCAGGAGTTCCCCGCCTGGTTCGCCGGCATCGCCTTCGCGGCGATCGCGGTCGGTGCGCTGGTCCCGGCGGCGATCATGTCGATCGCGGCGGCCAACCTGTTCACCCGCAACATCTACCGCGACTTCCTCAAGAAGGACGCCACCCCGGCCCAGGAGGCCAAGGTCTCCAAGCTGGCCTCGCTGCTGGTGAAGTTCGGCGCGCTCGTCTTCGTGCTCGGGATGGACAAGACGATCTCGCTCAACCTGCAGTTGCTGGGCGGAATCTGGATCCTGCAGACCTTCCCGGCGATCGTGGTCGGTCTGTTCACCCGGTGGTTCCACCGCTGGGCGCTGCTGGCCGGCTGGGCGGTCGCGATGGTGTTCGGCACCATCGAGGCCTACAACGTGATCAACCCGGCGACCAAGAAGCACTTCGGTGGTTCGCTGGCGAACATCCCGTTCACCGAGACGCAGGTCTACATCGGGCTCACCGCGATCGGGATCAACCTGGTCATCACCGTCGCGCTGACGCTGATCTTCCGGGCGCTCAAGGTGCCGGAGGGCAAGGACACCACGCATCCCACCGACTACCTCGCGGACGCGGGCGACCCGGGCGTGAAGGAGCTGCCGGAGCTGCTGGACGAGGGCGGCGCGAAGCCGGCCAAGGCGTAGTACGGACAGTGCCTGACCCGACACGCTAAGGAGTCGGGTGCGCCGGTTTGGCGGGCCATGGCGGGCAGAATCACCAGGATGTTGCTGGTTCTGCTCGTCATGGTCCTCGCCGCGGTCGCGGCGCTGCTGACCGGCGGGCGCCTGACGGACTTGGCGGACAACACCCTGTCCGGCCTGCACTGGCTGGCCGCGGCGGCCTCAGGACAGATTCTGGGCTCTCTCACGGGCGGAATCGCGTACCCCGTCGGGTTGATCGGCTCCGCCGCCTGCATCGGCGTCTTCCTGCGCCTCAACCTGCGACGCCCCGGCGTTGCCCTGCTCGCCCTCGGCTTCGCCTGCAACGCCTTGGTGGTGGCCCTGAACGGCGCGATGCCGGTCTCCCTGGCCACCCTGGCCCGCGCCGGCATCAACGGTTTCGTCGAAGGCCCGCGCCACGAGCTTGCCGATGCCGCGACACGGCTGCCCTGGCTCGGAGACGTCGTACCGGTCGCGCTGCCCGGCCTCGGTCAAGCGATCAGCCCAGGCGACGTACTGATCGCCGCGGGCGCCGGCCTGCTCGTGTACGCCGGGATGGGTGGCACCGGCCGCGTCCCGGTCGAAGCACCGCCCAGCTGGGAAGACCTAGAACCGAAACCCGCGGCCGATCACCCGGCGCAGTGACTCGACGACGACCGGGTCGTACTCCGCGCCGATCCCCAGCCCGATGTTCTCCATCGCCTTGGCCGGCGTCTGCCCCGTGCCCTCCCCTACCAACTGCTCGTACGCCAGCGCGACGTTGACGATCCCGCTCTCCACCGGAATGGAGGAGTCGTTCGCCCGCCCCTGCCGGTACGGATCGTTGGAGTGCCGCACGATCTCGGCCACGTGATCCAGCACGCCGGACCGCTCGATGATCGAAGCCCCGATCTCCGCCGCCTGCTGCCGCTCCTCCCGACTCCGCAGCAACGACGCCCCACCCGGACTCGGATCCGCCAGCGCCAACTGCCCCACCCCGGACAGCAACGCGGCGTACTCCAACGCCTCCATCCGGGCCGGCGTCAACCCGAGATCGTTCCCGATCGCCACCGCCAGACTCGCGGTCCGCGCATTCTGCCCCGGACTACTGAACCCCGCGATCTCCGTACTCCGCGCCATCGACCGCACGGTCGTCCGATAGGTCCGCTGCGCCGACGCGAACCGCCGGAACGCGAACTGCGTCAGCAACAACGGCACGATCACCAGCGGCGGCGCCCACAGCCCGATCAACGAGGTTCCAGCCGCGAGCAGGACGCCGCCGAGCGCCATCGCCATCCCGATCTGACCCATCATTTTCAACTCGTCGCGCAAGGAGGCGGGGAATGGTTTGTTGTCGTGCTCGGTCGTCTGACCGGCACCGACCAGAGCGTCGACGACACCGGCGGTCAGGACACCGAGCAGCATGGCCAGGGTCAACGGCAACGCATGCCGCCAGGAGCCGTTCCAGGACAGGTCGGCGGGGATCACCGCGTTGAAAACCACGGCCGCACAGGCCACCGAGAGCACCCTGCGGCAAGACACCACCAGATCCCAGCGCAGACCCGCGATCGCTCGCGGTGCGACACCTGCCATGGTCGCCATGAAGGTCACCGCGATGATCTGCGCAACCTCAGGCGACGGGACGACCGACGGTCCCCGCAGCATCGCGTACCCGAGCGCGGCGCTGGTGGCGATCGGGGCCCGGTTGCGACTGCGATCGACTTTGAACTGCACCATCTCGCCGATCGCGATCAAGAAGCCGAAGGCCAGCACGAAAGACCACTCGGTGACGCCGGCGCGGGCGAGAATGACCACCGCGGCACAACCGAGTCCCATCCCGGCCAGCACGATGACGACACCACTGCCGAGCTTGCGGATCTCGAGCCCCTCGTTGGCTGCCGCCATCAGGACGGTCCAGCGGCGGAACCCGAGGCGCCACCGCTGCTGCCGAGGCTGAGGTCGTCATGGTCGATGCTGGCGCGGACGGTGGCGTCGGGCGGCAACTGCTCGACCTCCGCGGCCTTCCAGCCTTCTTCGGCGATCACTTCGACGAAGGCGTCGACCAACTGCGGATCGAAGTGCGAATGCCGGTCCTGCTCCAGGATCGCCAGCGTCTCCTCGACGCTTCGGGCCGGCCGGTAGGACCGGGTGGAGGTCAGGCAGTCGAAAGCGTCCACGATGCCGATGATGCGGGCGAAGTACGGAATGTTGGTGCCGCTCAGCCCCGCCGGATAGCCGGTGCCGTCGTACTTCTCATGGTGGTGCAGGACAGCCGACTTCACTTCTTCCAGGAACGGGATGTTGCCGATCAGTTCCACCCCGCGGGCGGGGTGCAACCGGATCGCGTCCATCTCGGAATCGTCGAGTCGTCCGGGCTTCTGGATGATGCTGGTCGGGACACCGACCTTGCCGACGTCGTGCAGCAGGCCAGCGTGCTCGAGGGCGCTCTGCCGGTCGTCGCTCAACCGGAGGAAGCGCCCGAGCATCCCCACCCCTTCGCTGACCCGCTCGGAGTGACCGCGGGTATAGAGGTCCTTGGTCTCGATCACCTGGATGAAAGCCCGCATGGTCGCGGCCTGGGCGGTCTTCTCCACCTCGTACTGCGAAAGCGCCCAACGTGCGAACAGAAGTGGGACCAGAACGAGGAAACCGGCCACCGGCCCCAGACCACCCAGCCAGACCATTGCGAGCAGCAGCCCTAGAAACCCGTATCCGGCCATGGGCAGGAAGGTCGGCACCACCACCCGGCGAATGAACTCGACCGGGCTACTTGTCCCCTCGATCGAGATCGCCAGGGAAACCAGGATGGCGTTCGCAAGGTGCATCGCGAGGTTCGCGGCCATCGTGGCGAAGATCGCCCGGGCCTCGTGATCCAGCGCTCCGCTACCTACCGGACCGGACGCGAGGTCATAGGCGATTCCTCCCGCAGCCGCTGCGAGGACGCGCTGGACACCGTTGAAGATCCGCCGGATCAAGGGGATCCGCCGTTGCACCCGAGGAAGATATGAGACTGCTGCCGCGATGACGGCAGCCCATGGACCAGCTACCACGTAGACCGTCACCAGAACCACAGAGTCCAATGAGGCAGGGGAACCGGAACCGACAGAGAACGTGAGGGCGCCGCCGACCAGCATCATGAAACAGAGCGCGACTACGGTCCAGAGGTTCTCGACGCGGCCGAAAGCGAGGCCGAGAATCAGCAGGGAGGAAGTCGTAGCGACGGCGACGTACGCGCGCAGCGCGTAACGTCGCATCACGTGACCCTACCTTTGCTCTGAGGGGTGGTTCACCAGTCCCACAAGTCACCGCCCATGATAGGCCACCTCCGTTCAGCGGTCGCGGTCTTGCGCCCGTCGGGTGACAGGCACAGGGGGCAGACAGCACATCGCTGACTCGACTTAATTTTGCTCATCAGGACTGCGCCGAAACACTGTAAGCCAGACAGTGACCCGCTGCACTGTAGCGAGCACACCGACATGGTATGAGAGACTGTGACTCTTTGCAGTTGTTACAAGGAGGCTTTCAGATGGGTAAGACCGGCCGCAAGCGTCGCGCACGGAAGAAGAAGGCCGCTAACCACGGCAAGCGTCCCAACGCCTGAGTCAGTCAGTCACTGACAGCGAGGACCCCGGTGAAAACCGGGGTCTTTGCAGTTTGGTCACATGTCACAACAAGACCAATGACCACACTGGTTTCGTATACTCAGTGTTCCCTTCTGGATACGCTTCGCTATTCGCCGAAATACTTTTGTCACCAATCCGGCACCGATTGTTATGAACCGCTCCACACGAAAGTGATTGCCCCTGAGTGGGGCGCCGCCACCACGGCGTCCGGCGTGGCGTTCTTCAACTGTGGATAACCGAAGGCGCACTGTCGGCGATCTTGCCTACAGTTGGCAAGCGGACGCATCACCTGCGTTCGCCGGAGCTGACGGGGAGATCGGTGACATGGCAAGCGCACCAGGCGGATCACTGCAACTTCGCCGGCTCGCGGTTGCGCTCACGCAGGCCGGCTTGTCCGAACTCGCCGACGCCAACGAGGCCTCTCCCGGCAGGATCGGCTGACTGTGGAAACGTTGGCCGAGTTGCTGCGGAAGTACCGGCTGGAGGCTGGCCTGACTCAGGCGAGTCTGGCGGAGAAGGCCGGGTTGAGCGAGCAGGCGATCAGTCTGCTGGAGCGTGGGACGCGGCGCCGGCCGCGGGCCGAGACGATCGAAGCGCTGACCAAGGCGATGGAGCTCGGTCCCGATGATTTGCGCCGGTTCTCGCTGGCTTCCAGGGCTCCCCGGCGGTCGGCGGCCGAATCGCCCGTACCGCGGACCGAGGCCCCACGGATGCTGCCTCGGCAATTGCCGCCCAGCTTGTCGGACTTCACCGGTCGGACTACAGAGGTCGCTGAGCTGGTCGGACTCTTCCGACCGGCCGGCGATCCGCCGGAGAGCGTCCAACTGGCCGCGGTGACCGGCATGGGCGGGGTCGGCAAGACCGCGCTGGCGGTGCACGTCGCCCACCTCGTCGGCGACGACTTCCCGGATGGTCAGCTCTATCTGGATCTCCGCGGCTACGGGCCTGAGACCCCACTTGAACCGGTCGAGGCGCTCAGTCAACTGCTCCGCTCGCTCGGCTTGGACGACGACCGAACAGTTCCCTCGGGTATCAACGAACTGGCCGGCTTGTACCGGTCGCGGCTGGCCGGTCAGCGGGTACTCCTGCTGTTGGACAATGCCAACAGCGCGGCCCAGGTGCTGCCGTTGTTGCCGGGAGTGCCAGGCTCGGCCGTCATCGCGACCAGCCGGCGCGCGCTGACCACGTTGCCGGGTTTCCGGCAGGTCGCCCTGAACGCGCTGTCCGAAGCGGATTCGATTGATCTGCTGGCCGGAATCGCCGGCCGCGACCGAACCGCGTCCGAGAGCTCAGCGGCCCACTCCATCGCCGAGCTGACCGGCCGACTGCCGTTGGCGCTCCGCCTGATCGGCGCCAGGCTCGCCGCCCGGCCAACCTGGCCGCTCACGCACATGGTGAACCAGCTCCGTGACGAGCACCGGCGGCTCGACGAGTTCGGCACCGGCGAGTCAGGGGTGCGGGCCAATATTGCCGGCAGTTTGGAGTTCCTGGCCGGCAGCAACCAGCAGCTCGACCGGCGCGCAGCCCGAGCTCTACCGCTTCTCGGTCTGCCGGACGGCGCGGACCTGAGCGCCCTGACGGCCGCGCATCTCCTCGGTCTTTCGGAATCGGTGGCCGAACAGATCCTCGAGCGCCTGGTCGATCTCAACCTGCTCTCATCCGCGCTTCCCGGTCGTTACCGGATGCACGACCTGATCCGCACCTTCGCCCGGGAACGCGCCGTTCAGGCGCTGTCGGAAGGCGTTCGTACCGACGCGATGACCCGGGTTCTGCAGCACTACACCGACGTGGCCTGGCGAAGTCACGAGCTGACTCATCCAGACAGCCGCCGGCTCGTTCTGGCCAGTCCCCCAGGCCGCCCTGGTCCGTTGCTGCCCGACGCCCCAACATCGTTGGCCTGGCTCGACCGGGAGTGGATCAACATCCTCGGAGTCGTCCAACAGGCCAGTGAGTCGGCCAGTTTGCAAGGCCGAGTCCCGGAACTAGTGCTCGCACTCTTCAGCTACGTCGAGGTTCGCTCTCACTGGATCGAAATGCGCACGATCAACCGGATCGGGCGACGGATCGCCGGTGAACTGGGTTTTCACCGGCTGGCCGCTTGGCTCGAACATGACCTCGCGATTCCGGCCGCCGAGCGCGGCGACCTATCGCCCGCGCTTGACCATCTGCGCGCGAGTCTGACGATGTTCGAGGCGATTCCCGACCTTGCCGGCCAAGCCCGCTGCTGTACGTCGCTGAGCCACGTCGCGGAACTGATGGGCCGCCTGGACGAGGCACTGCACTGGGCGGAGGAAGCGCTGGCCCTCAGCGTCCAGATCGGTGACCAGAGTGTTATCGGGATCAGCCATATGGCGCTTGGAAAGTTGCACAGCCGGCGAGGCGACCACGATCGTGCCCGAGAGTCTTTCGACCTGGCCATCGAACTGGTATCGAACTCGGGCAACCTGCGATCCCTGGCCAGGCGCTACCAGTACGCCGGCCAATCCTTCATGCAAGCCGATCGCCACTCTGCGGCCTCAGAGCTGTTGCTGAAGACCTTCGACCTCTACGAGCAACTCGAAGACGGCAACGCACAGGCAGAATGCCTGCAGAATCTGGCAACCAACTCTTTGGCCCTCGGCGACTATGCCGCCGCGATCAGCTATGCCGAGTCGGGTCTCCGGCTGGCCCGTGCCTACAGCAACCGTCAGCGTGAAGGCCAGTTGCTCACAGAGCTCGGCAAGGTCCAGGCCGCTACCGGAGACCTCGCTGCGGCATCGGAGTCTTGGCGGAACGCCGCGAGCGTCCTCCGGGCCGGTTTCCCGAACGACGAGGCTGCCGCGCTGGAGTTGCTCGCTCGGCACGATCGATCCAGCTGAGCTGGGTCACATGATCGGGCGGAGTTCCACGGTGTCGCCTGGGGAGGCGAAGCGGGCGGCGATCTCCTCGGCGCGCTCCTGGGTGGCGAAGTCGAAGAGGAAAAAGCCGGCGAGTTGCTCCTTGGCTTCGGCGTACGGGCCGTCGGTGGTGATGGGGCCGGTGCGGCCTGCGGTGTAGAAGCGGGAGTGAGCCGGGTCGCCCAGGGCCTCCGCGGTGATGAGCTCGCCGGAGACGGAGACCTCGGTCAGCAGCAGCTCGAAGTCGCGCGACATCTGGTCGTGCTGCTCGGGCGAGAGTTGCCGGCCCTCGGCGGTGTACTGCGGGGTCGGGTGGCCCCAGGGCTCCGGGTGGGAGTGGATCAGGATCACGTACTTCACGAGGAACCTCCAGCTGATGGGCGTGCCCGCGGCTCGCCTGCTGACGGTACGTCGGAACGCTCCGGTCCTTCTCGACATCCTCGCCGCAGACGCGGCCCGCGACGTACGAAGGCCCGGCGCGGATGTCCGGCCGGGCCTTGCGTGAAGTACCTGTCAGTCGGTCGAGATGATCGTGGTGGTGCTGGTCTCGATCCGGATCTCGGTGAGGCGGAGCAGGATCCGCTGACGGAGCGCGTCGGGGGCGTGTTCGTCGCCGCAGGAGCGGTGCACGAGCTTCTTCACGCAGCGCTCGATGTCGTACTGATCGAGACAGGGTGCGCACTCTTCGAGGTGCTGGCGGATCTCGTCGGTGGTGGCGTCCTCGAGTTCGTTGTCGATGAAGACGTACACACGTTCCAGGATCTCGCTGCAGTCCACGTTGTGGTCCTCGCCGCAGCTCATGACTTCTTCTCCTCGGCAGCCGCGGCGGAACCGTCCGCCGGCGCATCTTCTAGCGCGGGGATCAGGCCCCGCTCCCGGGCGTAGTCGGCCAGCAGCTCACGCAGCTGACGCCGGCCACGGTGCAGCCGCGACATCACGGTGCCCACCGGCGTCCCCATGATGTCGGCGATCTCCTTGTAGGCGAACCCCTCGACGTCGGCGAGATACACCGCCAGCCGGAAGTCCTCCGGGATCGACTGCAACGCCGACTTCACGTCGGAGTCGGGCAGATGCTCCAGAGCGACCGCCTCGGCCGACTTCAGCCCACCGGGAGTGTGCGACTCGGCGGCGGTGAGCTGCCAGTCCTCGATCTCCTCGGTCGGCGACTGCGTCGGCTGACGCTGCCGCTTGCGGTATCCGTTGATGAACGTGTTCGTCAGGATCCGGTACAGCCACGCCTTCAGGTTGGTGCCGGGCGTGAACTGGTGGAAGGAGCTGTACGCCTTCGCGAAGGTGTCCTGGACGAGGTCCTCGGCGTCGGCCGGGTTCCGCGTCATCCGCATCGCGGCGGCGTACATCTGGTCGAGGAAGGGCAGCGCCTCGCGCTCGAAGCGCTCGGTCCGCTGCTCGGGTGTCTCGGTGGTCGTCGGAGTCGGCATCGTGATCGAGAATACCGGGGTCTTCGCAGTCTTTCGCGCAGGAGCCAGACTCATCGCCGTCATAGTCATCACAACAAGGCTCACGGCCGGGTCATTCCCGGCCCTGGCAGGCCGATTCAGCCGGAGATCTCCCGGGTCACCCACTCGAACACAGCTTCGACCAGTACGTCGAAACTCTCGTCCTGGGTCAGCTCCGCGCGCTTCGGCACCTTGAACGAGTGGTCGCCGTCGGGCACCACGGCCATCTCGGTCAGCGGCGGAAACTCCTCCGGTACGCCGAACGGGTCCCGCTCCCCCTGGACGACCAGCGTCGGCAACCGCGAACTCTGCAGCTCGTCGACCCGCGACTTGTCCGGCTTACCCGGCGGATGCAGCGGAAACGACAGCGCCAGTACGCCGGAAGCGCCCAGCCCCGCCGCCGTACGGCACGCCACCCGCGCTCCCGCGCTCCGCCCGCCCAGCACCAGCGGCGTCCTGATCCGCAACTGACCGATGATCGCGATCCACGCCTCGTCCAGCACCTTCGGCGCCGGCGCCAGCTTCTTGCCCGCCCGCCGCCACGGCTGCTCGATCAGGAACACGTTCATGTCCTGCTTCGGCAGCCGGGCCGCCAGCGCGGCCAGGTCACCGGCCTCGATCCCCCCGCCGGCCCCATGACCAAGCGCCAAGGTCGCCACCGGCCGCCGAGCCCGGTAAGCCACGATCCGAGCCTCACCGTGCGGCGTCGCCACAATCCGTTCGTCGGTCACGGCCCCATCCTGTCATTGACCCGGCCCCAAACACCCACCGCGACGATCCCGCCCCGCCAACCGCCGCAAGTGGTGTCCTCGGACAGGATGTGGCGACTTTGAACAAGTTATTACGTGTTCAAGGTCGCCACATGGTGTTCAAGGTCGCCACGTGGTGTTCAAGGTCGCCACGTGGTGTTCAAGGTCGCCACGTGGTGTTCAAGGTCGCCAGGTGGTGTTCAAGGTCGCCAGGTGGGGGGTGTAGGTGCGCGGGGGGCGGGACGTCAGAACAGGGTGATTTCTTCGGGTTCCTCGGGCTTGTCGACGGGATCGGTGCCGTCCGGTGGGAGCGGCGTGACCAGGTGGGGGCCGTTGTTCTTGACCGAGCTGACCGCCTTGGAGACGGCGTAGGCCTCCAGCCGGCCGGGCGCCGCGGGGACCAGCAGGTCGAGCAACTCGTCGGGATCCGAGGACAGCGGGTTGAGCCAGGCGTCGTACCGGTCGGGCTCGACGAGCAGCGGCATCCGGTCGTGGATGCGACCGAGGTCGTCGGTGGCCGTGGTGGTGAGGACGGTGCAGGTCCACAGCCAGGCGTCGTCACGGTCGGCGTCGGCGACCGCTTTGTTGCGCCAGATCTCGTACAGCCCGGCCATCGCCAGTACGCCGCCGTCGGCCGGGTGAATGAAGTACGGCTGCTTGACCGGCTTGCCGTTGACCTTCTCCTCGGCCGTGTACCACTCGTAGTAGCCGTCCGCCGGCAGGATGCAGCGGCGTACGGCGAAGGCCTTCTTGAAGGCGGGCTTCTCCGCCACCGTCTCCATCCGCGCGTTGATCAGCCGGCTGCCGATGGAGGTGTCCTTGGCCCAGGACGGCACCAGCCCCCACTTGACCGTGGTGAGCTTGCGGACCGTCTGGTCCGGGACATCCCGGTTCTTCCGCTCGACGACGGCGATCACCTCGTCCGTCGGCGCGACGTTGTAGTTGTCCGCCAGCTCCTGCACGGACTCCTTCACGTTGCCCGCGTCGATCTCGAACTCGACGACCAGATCGGCGGGGTCCCGACTCGATGCATAGCGCCCACACATGGAAAGCAGCCTAGCCACCGGCACCGACAAATTCCGGTACTACGGGCTGCCGGGCGGGCGTGGTCCGCCAACGGGCGGCGACGACGGATCGCCTACCCCGTGATAGGCGATCCGCCGTCGGCTCGATGCGTCCGGCCGTCCCCCTGTCGGCGGCCGGACGCGGGTCCTATGCAGGTCTTGCCAACTCGTCCAGCACTCGCCCGGCCCACTGCTCGGCCGTGGGCAGTCCCTCGATCCAGACCCGGGCCAGCTGCGGCTCGTCGGTGTCCATCCGCCACTGGGTGATCAGCGCTCGGACCGTCTCGACCTGGTCCGGCAGGTCCGGGTCGCGGTCGACGAGCGCCGCCGCGCGGCGTGCGCCGAGGCGGCCCAGTACGTCACCGCCCGCGAACACGATCCGGAGGCACTCCGCGACGTCGATGAGCCGGAGCTCGCGTTCGACGGGCGTGATCCCGGCCGGGTAGAGCGGCTCGACCACCACCAGTGCGTGGGTCGCCGGTACGGAAGTTCCACGGAGTTCAGCCTCCCGGTAGATCTCGCCGAGCCGGGACCGCAGGTGCGCCAGGCTGGACAGCCCGGTCAGTGGGTCCTCGCACGACAGTGAGTGCAGGTAGATGAGCGAAGCCTCGGCCCAGCTGGAACTGAGTGCGCGTACCGCGTCGAAGGCCGGCTCGCCCCCGGCGATCGAGCGGTACAGCGCACCCAGCCCATCCAGTGCCTCGAGCAGCGAGACTCCGTCTTCGGCCAACCGGCGTCCGACCTCGTCACTCGCGGGCACGACATCGGCACCGTCCCGCAGCGCTTCTGCGATCGCCAGATAAGCGCTGCGGTCGATGCCAGCGGTGCCGTGCGGCTCCCTCCTTCCGCACGGTTGCTCTGTGGACGACGCCTCCGGCCGGTCCCGGGCGAGCGACCCCGCCAGGTTCAGGGACCGGCTGGGACGCAGGTCGAGCCGTCGGCGGATGTCCGCGAACAGCGACATGTCCCCTCCTCGGGTGGCCCCTTCGTCTCCCGACCGGGTGGCCGGAAGCGTCGTTCTGGAGGTGAGACAGCGCCGTGACGGGTTCATGACGCGGATTTCGGATTCTTTTTTCGCGTAACCTCACGACTGCCGCCGTCGTCATGTCTAGGTGCGCCGATCCGTCCCTCATGGGAACCTTGATCCCGGCAACGATGTGACAGCCGGTGACGATGTAGTGACAAACCCAGGGGGAGCTCGAGTGGAGACGCCGGAAGGACCCAGCGACGCCGAGCTGATCGCCCGCGTTCGCAACGGCGACCTCGAGGCGTACGGCGAGCTGTTCGGCCGCCATCACCAGGCCGCGGAGCGGATGGCGCGGCAACTGGTCCCGGCCAACGACGCCGACGACCTGGCCAGCGACGCCTTCGCGAAGGTGCTCGACGCGCTCCGCAACGGCGGCGGCCCGGACATCTCCTTCCGCGCCTATCTGCTGACCACCGTCCGGCGGGTGCACGTCGACCGCATCCGGTCGGGCCGCAAGGTGCAGACGACCGACGACATCGCGGCGTACGAGCGGGAGCCGCAGGGCTTCGACGACCCGAGCGTCACCGGATTCGAGAGCGGCGCCGCGGCCAAGGCTTTCGCCTCGCTGCCCGAGCGCTGGCAGGCCGTGCTCTGGCACACCGAGGTGGAGGGCGAGAAGCCCGCCGCCATCGCGCCACTGCTCGGCCTGACCGCCAACGGCGTCTCCGCACTCGCCTACCGCGCCCGTGAGGGCCTGCGGCAGGCCTATCTGCAGCAGCACCTGGCAGACGTCGCCAGTGACCGCTGCCGCTGGACTACCGAGCGACTCGGCGCCTACGTGCGCGGTGGCCTCACCAAACGGGAGAACAAGAACGTCCGCGAGCACCTGGACGAGTGCGCCAAGTGCACCGCGGTCTACCTGGAGCTCGTCGAGGTCAACAGTGCGCTGCCTGCACTGCTTGCCCCGGCACTGCTCGGTACTGCGGGCCTCGGCTACCTCGCCGCCGCTTCGGGCGCCAAGGTCGGCATCGCCGGCTTCCTGGTCACCGGCTGGCAGAAGGTCACCGAGAACAGCACCCGTACGGCGGTCGGCGCAGGCACCGTCGTGGTGGTCGTGGTTGCCGCGGTGATAGCCGCCATGGCGCTCACCGGCAACGAGACTCCCCCGGCAGCCATCGAGAAGCCGCCGACGCAACAGCCGACGCAGCCACCGGTCAACCCGCCGGTGAACCCTCCGCCGGTCAAACCGCCGACGGTGAAGCCTCCGGTGGTCCCACCGACCACCAAGCCCGACCCGACGACCGCGCCGCCGCCTGAGCCGACGACAGCGCCGACCAGCGCGCCCACGACCACGCCGCCGACCACGCCCACCCCGACGCCGACGCGGCCGGAGCCGACCACGCCGATCCTCGACGAGGGCCTGCTGACGATCAGCGCCCCGCAGGGTGGCGGGGCAGCGGGCGGGCGAGCGCCGTACGGGCCGGCCGCGCGGGCCGAGGCCATCGAGGAAGCCGCGGCCAGCGCGACGTGGCTGATCACGATCAAGGTCCCGGCGGCGAACAAGAAGCCGGTGGTGATCGGCATCAAGTACGGCTCGGCGCTGCAGTGGCCGCTGCGGGCCAACCCGGCCGGCTGGAGCTGCGTGAAGGCGACCGGCAACTGCACGGCCACCAACCCGGCGTCACCGGCGACCATGCCAGTGGCGTTCGCGGCGCCGACCGGCGGGACGGCAGCGCAGCGCACCTTCACCGTGTCGGCCAAGAGCGGCCGCCTGTACGACGACGACTCCCAGACCCTCAACGCGCCGGCTCCCCCGCCGCAGCCTCAACCGCGACTCGACGAGAGCCTGCTGAAGCTGAGCACCACCAAGACCGCCCCGGACTCGTACCTGCGCACCATCACCATCGCGCCCGGTGTCCGGACCAGCGTGACGGTGAAGATCCAGTACGGGAGCGCACTGTCGTGGCCGTTCACCGGTAGCCCGGCCGGGTGGAAGTGCACTCAGGCCAGCCGCACCTGCACAGCCGCCAACCCTGCGAGACCTGCTCCGCTGTACGGCGAGTTCGCAGTACCGGAAGGCAGTTCGGCGGCGCGCACCTACTCGGTGGCGGCGACGGCCGGGCTGCTGTACGACACGGATTCCGAAACGCTGCCCGGTCCGCAACCCGACGAGTCGCTCCTGCGGATCGTCACCCCGGACCCGCACAACGACCCGAACCCGTTCGTCTACAACCGCTTCCTGACCATCGGCGGCACCACCGGCCGAGTCACCCTGGAGATCTCCTGGGGCCGCAACCTGTCCCTGGTCTCCTACTTCAACCGCGGCTGGACCTGCTCCCGCTCCACCGACGTACGCCGGGCCACCTGCTCGACGAACAACTACACAAGACCCCTGAACACCGAGTGGGCCGCCTGGCCAGGCACCGGCACGGCTAATACGATCACGGTGACCGCGACTACTGCTGGGCGGTATGACACGGATGCTGCGGGGATCCCGCCGGGGAAGACTAGGCGGTGAGGTCTTCCCACGCAGCTCCTGCGTCGCTGCTCCCGCCCGCCCTGGTGCGCGGCTCCTTCGTCGCCGCTTGCGTGAAGTGCGTGGTGGACACCGCGTGTGGAGGTGCAGGTGTGGGCAGCCTGCCGCTGCACCGCTGGTGCCGGCCAGGTGTCTCCGGTGCTAGGTCAAGCCACCCCCGGTGGCTCAGATACAACTCGGCGCTCCCGCCACGGCTCTGTGACGAGCCACCGCCTCCCGATCTAGCCGTCGTTCGGCGCTCCAGCCACCGCTCCATGACAAGTCACCGCTTCCCGACTTAGCCGTCGTTTGGCGCTCCGGTCACCGCTCTGTGACGACCCACCGCTTCCCGATCCAGTCGTCGTTTGGCGCTCCCGCCACGGCTCTGTGACGAGTCACCGCTTCCCGACCTAGCCACCACTCAGCGGTCAACCCATCGCCTGGCGACTCAGCCACCTCGCTCGCCACCAGCGGCCAGCGCGGCGTGCGACCTGCGGCCCCCGCGACCTGTGACCTGTGACAACGACTGCGATGCGCGGCGCGTACTTCGCGACGAGCCTCGGCGCCACCTCCCACCTCAACACCCAGCGACCCGGCACCCACCCGCGAACCGCCACCCACCAAGCGGCGACGAAGGAGCCGCGCACCAGGCGGGTGGGAGCAGCGACGCAGGAGCTGCGTGGGAAATGCGTTTGGTACAACCCAAACCACCCATCTACCCTGAACAAGTTCGTGGTGACGGAACCAAGTAGCGCCCTCACCCTTGCGCACGAGAGAGTCGCCGGTAGCTGCGAAGGCGATGCGCGAGGCGGTCGTGAAGACACTCCTGAGCGAATGCGACGCAAGAGGCCGGACACCACCATGCGGGGTCCGGTGAAGGTGTGGTGGCACCGCGAGATCCCCTTCGCCCACACCTCCGGGGTTCGAGATGACCAACGGAGGTGAACAACAGCGATGCGCATTCTCAACCACGAGATCCCCTCAGCAGTAGGCCAGACCGTCACGGTGGCCGGCTGGATCCATCGAAGACGACGGCTGGCGGCCGTCAGTTTCCTGGTACTACGGGACCGCTCCGGCCTGAGCCAGATCGTCGTCAAGACGCCTGAAACCCAGGCCCAGCTGGACGAACTCGGCGAGGAGACCGTCGTCCAGGTGACCGGCACGGTCGCCGCCAACCCGCAGGCGCCGGGTGGGGCCGAGATCGTCGACCCCACCATCGAGCCGCTGACCGAGCCGGCGCAGACGCCACCGATCGAGCTGTGGCGGCCGTCGGTCGGGGCCGGGCTGCCCGTAGTACTGGACAACGCTCCGGTCGCCCTGCGGCACCCGGCTGTCCGGGCGGGCTGGGAGGTCGCCGCAGCCGCGCTGCACGGCTACCGCAGCTCACTGGACCGGCAGGGATTCACGGAGATCCAGACGCCGAAGATCGTCGGTACGGCAACAGAGTCGGGCGCCAATGTCTTCGCCCTGGACTACTTCGGCGGCCCGGCGTACCTGGCCCAGTCGCCGCAGTTCTACAAGCAGACGATGGTCGGCGTCTTCGAACGCGTCTACGAGGTCGGCCCGGTCTTCCGCGCCGAGCCGCACGACACGGTCCGGCACCTCGCCGAATACGTCTCGCTCGACGCCGAGCTCGGCTTCATTCGCGACCACCGCGACGTCCTCGCCGTACTGCGAACCGTCCTGTCCGACATGCTGCGCACAGTCGGCGAGCGAGCCGGTACTGCGCTGGAGCGGCTCGGCGTCGCGTTGCCGGAGATCCCGACCGAGGTTCCCGTCCTGCACTTCAGCGAGGCGCTGAAACTGGCCGGGGCCGGCCCCGACGAGCCCGACCTCGCGCCGGCCGACGAGCGCGCGCTGGGCGAGTGGGCGCTGCGGGAACACGGCAGTGACTTCGTCGCGATCGAGGGCTACCCGATGGTGAAGCGGCCGTTCTACACCCACCCGCAGCCGTCGGACCCGCGCTGGTCCAACTCGTTCGACCTTCTTTTCAAGGGCGTCGAGCTGGTCACCGGCGGCCAGCGCCTGCACCGCTACAGCGACTACGTGGCGGCGCTCGCGGCACGCGGCGAGTCGGCCGACGCAGCGGAGTACAAGTCGTATCTGCAGGCGTTCAAGCACGGGATGCCCCCGCACGGTGGGTTCGCGATCGGGCTCGAACGCTTCGTCGCCCGGCTGACGGGAGCGGAGAACGTTCGCGAGGTCACGCTCTTCCCGCGCGACCTGCACCGCCTGACGCCCTGAGGTGACCGACCGCTCGCCTCACTCGGCGGCCGCTTGATGGATGATGGCGGCATGCTGAGTGAGGTCGAGCGGGGCGTGCTGGCAGCCGTGGACGACGCACGGATCGTGGCTGATCTCCGAGAGCTGGTGCAGATCCCGAGTGTCGACGGGACGGCCGAGGAGAGCGAGATCCAGGGCTGGGTCGCGGAGCGGCTTCGCGAAGCCGGCCTGGAGGTCGACCACTGGCAGTTCGACCTGCCGGCGCTCACCGGCGACCCGGACTTCCCCGGCTGGGAGGTCGATCGAGCGGACGCCTGGGGCTGTGTCGGAGTGACCTCAGGCGGCGGTACGCCGGGACTCGTCTTCAACGGTCACGTGGACGTCGTACCGGTCGGCGACCTGGCCCAGTGGCCGGACGGCGATCCGTTCGCTGCGCGGGTGAGCGACGGCGTCATGTGGGGCCGCGGCACCTGCGACATGAAAGGTGGACTGGCGGCGATCATCGGAGCCGTCGCCGCGATCACAGCGAGCGGCGTCACGCTGCGGAAGCCGCTCGCGGTGCACACCGTGGTCGGCGAAGAGGACGGCGGGCTCGGTGCGTTCGGCACCCTGAAGCGCGGTCACACCGGCGAGGCCTGCCTGATCGCCGAACCCACCTCCGGCGGCGTCATCCCGGCCAACGCCGGCTCACTCACCTTCCGGCTGGAGGTGCCGGGTCTCGCCACCCACGGCTCGACGCGAACCCGTGGGGTCAGCGCGATCGAGAAGTTCGCCGTGATCCAGCAGGCGCTGATGACGCTGGAGGCCGAGCGCAATCTCGATCCGCACCCGCTGCTCAAGCACCTGGACCTGGCCAATCCGCTCTCCGTCGGCACGGTCCAGGCGGGCGACTGGGCCAGCACCGTCCCCGACCTGCTCGTCGCGGAAGGCCGGTACGGCGTACGGCTGGGTGAGCCGGTCGCCGAGGCGAGGCACGCCTTCGAACAGGCGCTTGCCACCGCGTGCGCGGCGGACAACTGGCTGCGTGACCACCCGGTCAAGGTGACCTGGCCCGGCGGCATCTTCGCGTCCGGCGTACTGCCGGAGGGCGACCCGCTGCTGGACGACACGTTGCGGGCAGCAACGGCTGCGGGAGCTTCCGGAGCCCCGGAGGTCAAGGGCGGGCCGTACGGCTCCGACCTGCGCCTGTACGCCGCTGCCGGCATCCCCACACTTCAGTACGGCCCGGGCGACGTCCGCTACGCCCACGCAGTAGACGAGCACGTGTCACTGGCCGAGGTCCTCCACTGTGCTCGCACCTACGCACTGCTCGCCGTACGCCGCTGCAGCTAGCCAGACAGGCCCTGCATGCCGCAATGGTAGAAAGTAGCCATGGAACCGCTGCGGGGACGCTCAGCCGAGCTGGGCCAACTGCTGGCGGCCATGCGCGCTGCAGAAGCCGGAACTGCGTCCCTGACGGTGGTCACCGGCGAGCCCGGCATCGGCAAGTCGGCGCTCGTCCGGGCGCTCGTAGAGCAGGCGGAGCGGCATGGGCTGCTCGTAGCGCAGGCAGCGGCTCACCAGACCGATGAGATCAGCCCTCTCGCCTCACTGGCTCCTGCGCTCCGCAGCGGTTCCGACCCGCTCATCAGCACCGAACACTTCCTGGAACTCGCCGCACTCAACGGCCAGCCCCTCTGGCTGGGTGAGCGGCTGGCAGACCTGATCGGCCGGCGCCTGGACGGCGTACCGGCGTTGATCGTGCTCGATGATGCGCAGTGGGCCGATCCGCTGACCAACTTCGTCCTGCGGGTCGTCATTGCACGGCTGAGTCAGGCGAAGGTGATGTGGGTGCTAGCGACACGCCCCGCACCGGGCGCGATGCCTGATCAGGTCGTCGACTCGGTTCAGGGCCAGTTGCCGATCCATCCGATCCACTTGGCGCCGCTCAGCACCGAGGCTGTGCTGGAGCTGGCTGCGGACCGACTCGGTACGCCGATCGACCCGGCGCTGTCGGTCCGCTTGAGCGGAGTACAGGGCGTTCCGTTCCTGGCGGAGCAGTTGGTGGCCGGGCTCTATGTCGCGGACTTGCCGGACGGCTTGGTCGAAGGTGTGCGGCGACGAGTCAGCAGCACTTCCGAGCTGTGTCAGGCGTTGCTGCGGACCGCCGCTGTGTTCGGCAGTGAGTTCCAGTTGGAAGATGTCGCCGCGCTGATGGGTGAACCGATCGCGAAGCTGGCCGGTCCGCTGGACGAGGCAATCCGCTCGGGACTGCTGGCCGATGGGAGCGCGACACTTAGTTTTAGGCATGAACTGTTGCGGACCGCAGTACTGGCCGAGGTGCCGCCGTCTGCGCAGCGCGCCCTGCATCGGGCGATCGCGGACCAGTTGCTGGCCGGTGGGCGGGGGCCGTCGGCCGCGGCGCCACACATCCTGGCCACTGCGGCGACCGGAGACGTAGCGGCGATCAACACCCTCCGGGCTGCGGCCAAGGATCTGCTGGCCACCATGTCGATCACTGCACTCAGCGTGATCCAGCAGACCTTCGAGCTGACCCTTGTCGATGACGAGTTCCGTGCTGAGGTCGGCGAGGACGTCGTAGCGATTCTGCTCGTTGCCAGGCAGTTCCAGCAGGCCGAGGCGTTCGCCGACGATCTGCTGGGCGGCACTGCTCTCTACCGCGGTCCTGTACCGCCGGACCTGCGCGCGTCGATAGTGCTGCGGCTACTACCGCATCGGTGGGCGACCGGGCGGCTCGAATCGGCTGAGCTGGACATCCCGGGTACGTCGAACCCGCTGGCGGAGCGCCTCCGGGCCCATCGAGTATTGGCCCACCGTGAAGAGCCGTTCGAGAGCACTGACCCTGTCGCGACGGGGGTCCAGCATCTCGCCGCCGCCGAGCGCGCCCAGCAGTCCGGCCGGTACGCCGAGGCACGCGATCTGTATCGCCAGGCCCGTTCCGCCGCCGGCGACGAGGTCGGGAGCCATCCGGCCACCCACATCGAGATCGCCGAACTCTTCTGTCAGGCGCAGGCCGACGACCTCACCGGCGCCCTGGGCCGGCTGAAGGAACTCCTCGGTACCAGCGACTCCTGGCTCGCACCCCAACTGTCCGTACTGCGCGCGCGGCTGGAGCTTGCCATCGGCAACCTCCCTGCCGCGGCCGAAGCCGCCAATTCCTGCATCCGCTGGAGCGCGGAGGTGTTCGACTCCTCCGCGGAACCGACCGCCCGCCAGATCCTCGCCCTGATCGCCCTGCTCAAGGGGCGCCTTACCGAAGCACGGGAACAGGCCCCCGACGACCACATCCGAGCCCTCCTGGCCGTAGCCGACGGCGACCTCACCGCGGCCACTCGCCTGCTCGACACCCCTCTCGACTACCCCGAGCGCCACGACCTCCTGATCATGGCCGCCACCAGCACGACCAACCCACAAACCGCCGACCAAGCCGCCCAACTGCTGACCGAACAGGCAGAAGCCACCCCAACCGTCACCTTCCAAGCGGCCGCCCAACTCGTCGAAGCCCACAACCTGCTCCGAAAAGCCACAGCCGCGACCACCACAACCGGTCAGTCCAAGGCGGCAGGCGCCGCAACTGCAGGCGACTCGGTCGGCGCCGCAACTGCAGGCGACTCGGTCGGCGCCGCAGCTGCAGGCGACTCAGTCAGCGCCGGAGCTGCAGGCGACACCGGCGGCGATAGCGACTCCCGCACCGACGCTCCCGCCGTGGTGCTGGCGACCAGCGACGTCGTCAGGAACGCCAGCGCAGATGGCAGCGACACACAGGTCGGCGCGGCTCGGGCTCAGCTGGGTGCCGTGGTCGGCATGCTGAACGATTCGCCTCGGCAACTGCTGGTGGCCCGAGCCGACGAGCTGTTCGGGCGGGCAGAGCTGGACAGTGGAGATCGGGCGACTGGCGTGGCCGCGTTGGAGCGCGCGCTGGAGTCCCTGACACGACTGGGAGCAGCAGCACCTGCCGCGCGGGTGCAAGCAACGCTTCAGGCGGCGGGTGTGCGGAGGCGTAAGTGGGCCGCCGTACAGCAGCGGCCGGAGTCCGGCTGGGAGGCGTTGACTCCGATGGAGCGCCGAGTCGCGTTGCTGGTGGCCGAGGGCCACACCAACCGGTCGGCGGCAGACCAGTTGGTGTTGTCGGCCAGCACCGTCGGGACCCACCTGAGGGCGGCTTTCGGCAAGCTCGGGGTGAATTCGCGGGTCCAGCTGACCCGCCTGGTCCTGGAACGGTTCGCGTCTCCCCCGAACGCATGAGATTCGGGTGCACCGGGTGAGCTGACCCCCCGATCGCACCCACCGGAGTTCCGCTGTTCGGTCGATTCGGCGGCTCATCCTTCCGAGGTTCTATTGCGGTGCTGGAAAACCCCACCGGAAGAGAACGAGGAACGAACAATGAGCGAGAAGACCACCACCGTCGTCCTGGTCCACGGCGCCTTCGCCGACGCGTCGAGCTGGAACGAGGTCGTCGCCGACCTCACCGCCCGCGGCATCCCCGCCCTGGCACCGGCCAACGAGCTGAGCGGCGCCGCCCGCGACGGCAGCCGGCTCGCCGCCCAGGTCCGCGAGATCGACGGCCCGGTCGTCCTGGTCGGTCACTCGTACGGCGGCGCGGTCATCACCGCCGCGGCCAACGAGGCCGACAACGTCACCGGCCTGGTCTACGTCGCGGCCTTCGTCCCGGACGAGGGCGAGACCCTCGGCGGCCTGAACGACAGCTTCCCGGCCACCGAGTTCGGCGCGGGTCTGGCCCCGCACACCCTGCCGGCCTCCGACGGCGGCGAAGAGGTCTGGCTGAGCATCGCCACCGACAAGTTCCACCAGTTGTTCGCCGCCGACGTCCCCGACGCCCAGGCCGACGTGATGGCCCGTTCACAGCGCCCGGTCGCGGCCGCCGCGTTCGTGGAGAAGGCCGGCCCGGCGAGCTGGAAGCGGCTGCCGAGTCACTTCCTGATTGCCACCGGTGACCAGGCCATCCACCCCGACGGCGAGCGCTCGATGGCCGAGCGGGCCGGCGGCACCATCCTCGAGATCGACGCCTCGCACGCCGTCTCGGTCTCCCAGCCGAAGGCCGTCGCCGACTTCATCGTCTCCGCGCTCTGACTTCGTACACACCCTTTCTGAAGCCTTCGTAGACCCCCTTCTGGAACAAGCCTTCGCCCACCCCCTTCTGGCACAAGCCCCTTAATTCACCCGCTTCGAAACAAGCCTTGATTCACCCCCTTTTGAAACAAGCCTTAGTTCACCCAAGGAGAAACAAGCCATGAACCCCCTTCGCCGCATCCTCGTCATCGCCGCCAGCGCGGCCCTGCTCGCCACCGGCGCCACCGCGGCGACCGCCACCACCGACACCCACCCCACCCCGAAGCCGACCATCGTGCTGGTCCACGGCGCCTTCGCCGACGGCTCCAGCTGGAACGAGGTCACCAAGAAGCTCCAGCGCGACGGCTACCAGGTCGTCGTCCCGGCCAACCCGCTGCGCGGCGTCGCCAGCGACACCAGCTACCTGACCGGCGTACTGGCCGGCATCCCCGGCCCGAAGGTCCTGGTCGGCCACTCCTACGGCGGCGCGATCATCACCCAGCTCGCCTCCACCCCGGACATCAAGGCGCTCGTGTACGTCGGGGCGTTCGTCCCGCAGGCCGGCGAAACGCTCGGCGAGCTCAACGCGAAGTACCCCGGCAGCGAGATCGGTCCGGACACCACCAACCTCATCACCTACCCCGGTGGTGCCGATCTGGTGATGCGCCCGGAGGCGTTCCGCACGGTCTTCGCCGACGACCTGCCGCGGCGCGAGCAGTCGCTGCTCGGAGCCTCCCAGCGCCCGGTCGCCGCGTCGGTCTTCACCGAGAAGATCGCCAAGTCGGCGCCGGCCGCGCTGCCGAAGTACGCGATCGTCCCGACCCGCGACCGCGCCATCGCGCCGGCCGGTGAGCTGTGGATGGCACAGCGCGCCGGAGCCAAGATCGTCAAGGTCGAGGGCGCCTCGCACCTGGTGATGATCTCCGAGCCGACCCCGGTCACCAAGCTGATCGAGAAGGCCGCCACCACCCGCTGACCATCTTTCCAGCCCAAGAACGCGCGGTCCCGGGAAACCGGGGCCGCGCGTTCTCGGGAATAACGGCCGTAGCACCGGGAGTTGCTCACTGACATGCGCATCGATATCTGGTCCGACGTCGTCTGCCCGTGGTGCTACATCGGCAAGCGCCGCCTGGAGCAGGCTCTGACGGAGTCCGGTGAGAAGGCCGAGATCGTCTGGCACAGCTTCCAGCTCGACCCCTCCTCCACCAACGACGACCCCCGCTCCCTCGACGAGCGGCTGGGCGAGAAGTACGGCCGCGGGCCCGACTGGGCCAAGGAGGCCAACGCCCATGTGACCGCGACGGCTGCAGAGGTCGGACTCGAGTTCCACCTGGAGGACGCGAAGTCCGCCAACACCGTCGACGCGCACCGCGTCCTGCACCTCGCGCTCGAGCTCGCCGAGGCAGGCGACGTACCGGCCGATGCCCAGAGCCGGCTCAAGGAGCGTTTGCTCAAGGCTTATTTCACCGAGGGACTTCCGGTCGGTGACCACGCGACCCTGACCAGGCTCGCGGTCGAGACCGGCCTGCCGGCCGACCAGGTCAGCGACGTGCTCGCCGGTACGACGTACGCCGACGACGTCGCCGCCGACCAGGCGCAGGCCCTCGCGTACGGCGCCAACGGGGTGCCGTTCTTCGTGATCGACCAGAAGTACGGCGTCAGCGGCGCCCAGCCGGTCGAGGTGTTCCAGGAGGCGATCCGGCGGGCCGCGGCCGAGCGGCCGGCGGTGACGCTGATCACAACTCCCGGAGCCACCGACGACGCCGCGTGCGGGCCTGACGGCTGCGCGATTTAAGGCTGGGTACAAGACGCGCGGGGCCCTTGCTGCCCCACCGGGATTGTCGGACCAGGTAAGAAGGAGACATGACTGTCGTGCGCGCACTGGCCAGGCCCTTGCTGTCCGCCATCTTCGTCGTCCAGGGCGCGAAAGCGCTGCGGGACCCAGAGCCGCACGTGGCGAAGGCTCAGCCGGTCGCCGACCGCTTCGTGCCGCTGATCCAGCGGGTGGCTCCGCCGCAGGTCGGCGAGCGGATCCCGGAGAGCACCGCGAACCTGGTCCGCCTCAACGGTGCCGCCCAGGTGCTCGGTGGACTCGCGCTCGCCTCCGGCAAGGGACGCCGGCTGGGCGCGGTCCTGCTGGCGAGCTCGCTGGTGCCGACCACCCTGGCCGGGCACTCGTTCTGGCAGGAGACCGACAAGTCGGCGAAGGCCGCGCAGAAGATCCAGTTCCTGAAGAACCTCGGCATCATGGGCGGCCTGCTGCTCGCCGCCGTCGACACCGAGGGCAAGCCGGGCGTCGCCTGGCGAACCACCCACGGCGCCAAGGCCGTCAAGCGGGAGACCAAGCGCAGCGCGAAGCTCGCCAAGCGTGAGACGAAGCAGTTCGCCCGGACCGCCAAGCGCGAGGCAAGGCTCGCCGCCCACGCCGCCAAAGCCGAACTCCCCTTCCGCTGACCACTGGTCGGCTGACCCACTGGTTCCCCAGATCCACTGGTCCCGCTGACCCGATTGGTTCGGCTGACCCGCTGGATCGGCTGACCCGCGGCCCGTTCCAGCTGCCCGGCCACGCGCGCCAGTTCCCTCCCCCTGCACACTCGCAGTCAGTCCCAGCGACCCACCCTCAAATCACGCACTCCCCCGCCTCGGCGCCGTTCATCCGGACCGAGGCGGGTTCTCTTTCCCGGGGTACCCCCCACCGCCACCGGCCCGGCTGCTGGAGCGCCGTGGTGTGGGGGTGGGCGGGTTCGGTACTAGGCTCGTGGGCGAAATGCCTCGTGACTCTGGGAGTGAGATGGAATCGCAGCAAGGTTGGCCGGCACCGTCGGCCGAGGGCGCGGTCAGCGGGCGGGTCACCGTCCCCGGCTCGAAGTCGATCAGCAACCGGGCTCTGGTGCTCGCCGCGATCGCCGATGGTCCGTCCACGCTGTCCGGGCTGCTGGTAGCCCGCGACACCACCTTGATGCGCTCCGCTCTGGTCTCGCTCGGCGTCGGAATCAGCGAGCAGGACGGCCTGGTCACCATCACCCCCGGCTCTCTCAAGGGCCCGGCGAGTGTCGACTGCGGTCTGGCCGGCACCGTGATGCGCTTCGTCCCGCCGGTGGCTGCGCTGGCCGACGGCGAGATCGCGTTCGACGGTGACCTCTACGCCCGTGAGCGGCCGATGCACATCATTCTCGGCGCCCTGCGCAGCCTCGGCGTCCGGATCGAAGACCACGGCACCGGCCGGATGCCGTACTCCGTCAGCGGCGCCGGCTCCGTCCGCGGCGGCAAGGTGACGCTGGACGCCTCCGGCTCGAGCCAGTTCGTCTCCGCGCTGCTGCTCGCCGGCGCCCGGTACGACGAGGGTGTCGACATCCTGCACGACGGCAAGCCGGTCCCGTCCCAGCCGCACCTCGACATGTCCGTCGCGATGCTGCGCGAGCGCGGCGTCCAGGTCGACGACTCCGAGCCCAACCGCTGGATCGTTGCCCCCGGCCCCATTCGCGCGCTGGACAGCGCGATCGAGCCCGACCTGTCCAACGCGGCACCGTTCCTGGCCGCCGCTGTGGTCACCGGCGGCGAAGTGACCGTGACCGGCTGGCCGGCCCAGACAACCCAGCCGGGCGGCCAACTGCCCGAATTGTTCACCCGCTTCGGCGCCGAGGTGTCCCTGGACGGCGACCTGCTGACCGTCCGCGGCACCGGCCGGGTCAAGGGTGTTGACCTTGACCTCAGCCAGGTCGGTGAACTGACCCCGGTGCTGGCCGCCGTCGCAGTGCTCGCCGACGAACCGTCGTACCTGCGGGGTATCGCGCACCTGCGCAACCACGAGACCGACCGGCTGGCCGCGCTGGAGGCCGAGTTCAACGCGCTCGGCGGCGATGTGAACCAGACCGCCGACGGGCTGGAGATCCGCCCGAAGCCCTTGCACAGCGGGCTTTTCGGCACCTACCACGACCACCGGATGGCACACGCCGCCGCCGTGCTCGGCCTCGTCGTTCCCGGGATCGAGATCGAGAACATCGCGACGACGGCCAAGACGCTGCCCGAGTTCCCCGAGCTGTGGTCGGCGCTGGTGAGCTGATGTCGAAGTACGACGAGGAAGCCAAGTACGACCGGCCCCGGCGCCGGACCCGGCCGCGCACCAAGGACCGCCCGGCCTACGACGACGCCGTGATCGGCTTCGTGATCACCCGTGACCGCGGCCGCTACACCTGCTGGGTAGGCGAGTCGGACCGCGTCGTCACGGCGATGAAGGCCCGGCAGCTCGGTCGCAAGGGCGTCATCGTCGGTGACATGGTGAAGCTCGACGGTGACGCCACCGGCGACAAGGACACGCTGGCCCGGATCGTCGAGGTCCTCCCCCGCAAGACCCTGCTGCGCCGATCCGCCGATGACGACGACCCGGTCGAGCGGCCGCTGGTGGCCAACGCCGACCAGCTCGTCATCGTGGTCGCGGTGGCCAACCCCGAGCCCCGGACCAGGCTGATCGACCGGTTCCTGGTGGCGGCGTACGACGCGGGGATGCGGCCGCTGCTGTGCCTGACCAAGACCGACCTGGCCGACCCGGATCCGCTGCTCTCGATCTACCGGCCGCTCGGCGTCGAGTCCGTCGCCACCCAGCACAACGGCGATCTCAGCGAACTGGCCGAGCAGTTGCGCGACCGGACCAGCATGATGGTCGGCCACTCGGGTGTCGGCAAATCGACGCTGGTGAACGCGCTGGTGCCCGGGACCAACCGGGCGATCGGCGTGGTCAACGACAACACCGGCCGCGGCCGGCACACCTCGACTAGCGCGCTCCTGCTCCGGCTGCCGGACGGCGGCTGGATCGTGGACACGCCGGGCATCCGGTCGTTCGGGCTGGCCCACGTCCAGCCGGACCAGTTGATCAACGCGTTCGGCGACCTGGCCGACGAGACGCGCGACTGCCCCCGTGGCTGCACGCACTCGGAGACCGAGCCCAACTGCGCGCTCGACGAGGCGGTCGCCGAAGGCCGGATCGATCCCGAGCGGGTCGCGTCCTTCCGCCGCCTGCTGGCGAGCCGCGAAGGTCGCGACCTCGAAACCAGCTAGCCCGCACCGCCAGCACACACCAACCTCCGCCGTCGCCGCTGTAGCAAGCGTCTTCAGGCGGAGCACGATCCGCCTCGGCGAGGTTGATGTGTGGTGGCGGTCCGCCTACTTCGGCGGCAGTTGCCCGTCCCAGACCGCCTTCGCTCCCGCATCGCCGGTGCGGATGGTCTGGATGATCACCAGGACACCGATCACCACGATCGCGGCACTGGTGATCAGCTCGATCGGACGGCTCTTGGTCTCCTTGGCGCCCTTTCCGCTGGCCAGCGCGGACGGACCGCCGAGCAGCAGGAACGCCGCCACCGCCAGCACCGCGAGGACCAGTACGAACAGGAGCAGCAAGTTGCCCCGGTCCTGGTGGACCTTGACCAGCGGCTGCAACTGCGGGATCGCGGCAACGAATGCCTCGCCGCTCTGCTTCGCGACGAACGCGCAGACCGCGGCCGCGAGCCCGAGCAGCAGCGTCGGCCAGCGCAGCAGCCACCGCCACTTCGGCACCAGCGCGTAGACGATCGCGGTCAGCGCGGCGACCGGCAGCAGCAGCACGGTCAGGTGGATCACCAGGATGTGCAGCGGTAGATCCCCGAAGCGCTCGAACATGACGCCTCCAGCTTGTCGATGAGGTCTGACACTAGCTGCACGTTCAACCACCCCGAACGGTTCAACGACAGCCGAGACCGAGACGCAACCTTCACCCCGGACCGCGGTACGGGCGCACCCTGCCGCCCGGCCAGGCGGCAGGCTAGCCTTCCGCTCATGCCCTCGCACACCGACGACTTGCGGCTCGCCCACATCCTGGCCGACGACGCCGACTCCACCACGATGGACCGCTACAAGGCGCTCGACCTGCACGTCGCGACCAAGCCGGACCTCACCCCGGTGAGCGAGTCCGACCGCAAGGTCGAGGACGTGATGCGCAAGACGCTGGCCCGGGCCCGGCCGCGGGACGCGTTCGTCGGCGAGGAGGAGGGCACCACCGGCTGGGGCATCCGCCGCTGGGTGGTCGACCCGATCGACGGGACCAAGAACTACATCCGCGGCGTCCCGGTCTGGGCCACCCTGATCAGCCTGATGATCGAGGACCAGGTGGTGGTCGGGGTGGTCTCCGCGCCCGCGCTGGGCCGCCGTTGGTGGGCGTCGTACGGCGACGGCGCGTGGACCGGCCGCGCGCTGATGTCGGCCCAGCCGTGCCGGGTCAGCGACGTCGCGTCGATCGAGGACGCGTCGATGTCCTACTCGTCACTGAAGGGCTGGGACAAGCTCGGCAAGAAGGACCAGTTCGCCGACCTGATGGACTCGGCCTGGCGGACCCGCGCGTACGGGGACTTCTGGTCCTACATGCTGGTGGCCGAAGGCGCGGTCGACATCGCGGCCGAGCCCGAGCTCAACCTCTACGACATGGCCGCTTTGTCGATCATCGTCGACGAGGCCGGCGGCCGGTTCACCTCCGTCGACGGCAGCCCCGGCCCGAACGGCCCGAACGCCGTCGCCACCAACGGCCGCCTGCACGACGAGGTACTGGCCCGGCTGCAGCGCTGACCCACTCGATCGACCCAACCAGGCCCGACCGACCAGGCTCAGCCGCTCGGACTCAGACCTCGTCGACCGGCCGGCCGTCGTGGCGCTGCAACCGCCAGACCGACGGCACCAGCAGCACCGCGACCACGACCACCACGTGCACCGCGGCGCCGTACAGCTCGACGGCCTTCGCGCTCGTCACCGCGGCCAGGTAACCGACCGACAACTGCCCGACCGGCCCGGCCACGAACGACCCCAGCATGTCGTACGACGAAACCCGCGACAGCTTGTCCAGCGGGATGTGCTGACCGAGCGCGGTCTCCCAGCCGATCCCGAACAGCTCGAACCCCACGCCCACCACGAACGCGACCACCGCGACCGCCGCCGTGTACGGCGCCAGCGCGAGCACCAGGTACATCGGCACGATCGACAGCATTCCGAACATCCCGATCCGGACCGGGTACCGCGGTTTGAGCCGGATCATCACGATGCCCCCGGCAATCAGTCCGGCGCCGAAGGCGGCACTCACCGCGCCCCAGCCGACCCGGCCGAAGGTGTCGTCGGCGATCACCGGCCCCAGCGTCTGGTAGCAGGCCGTGAAGACCATGTTCAGCACCAGGAAGCCGGCCACCACGGTCCAGACCCACTGCCGGGAGACGAACTCCGTCCAGCCGACCCGCAGATCGTGCAGCATCGAACTGGCCGACCGCTCGATCCGTGGCACCCGTAGCAACGTCAGCAGGTAAGCGGCCAGCCCAAAGGCGACAGCGTCGACGGCGAGCCCGACCCCCGGCGAGGTCAGGCCGACGATCACCCCGGCCACCGCGCCGCCACCGATCAGCGCGATCGACCGGGCGAACCCGGACACCGCATTGGCCTGGGGCAACTCCGACCGGTCCAGGATCGACGGCAGGATGCCGACCATCGCGGGCAGCACGAAGGCCGACGCGATCCCATTCAGCGCCTCGATCACGGCCAGTTGCCAGATCTCGGCGTCCCCGGACAGCACCAGCACCGCCGCGAGCGCCTGGGTCAGGCCACTGACGGAGTTCGCCACGATCAGCACCAGCTTGCGCGGCAGCCGGTCGGAGATGACACCACCGACCAGCAGGAAGACGACGTTGGGGATGCTGCGGGCGGCCAGCACGATCCCGACCGCGCTGGCGGCGTCGGAGACGTCCAGGACGGCGAAGACGAGCGCGATCGGAGCGATCGAGGACCCGAGCATCGAGACGAAACGGGCAGTCACGAAGATGCGGACATCACGGTGGCGCAGTACGGCCAGGTCCTCACGCCAGGTCACTGTCTGTATTGTGCCAGACCTGCCGTTCACTGGTTTCATTCGCTACCTTTGGTTCTTGGGCTCCGAACCATCACCAGGAGGCTCCGTGAAGATCAACGACGTACTGCGCGGTAAAGGCAGCAACCAGGTCGTCACCATCTCCCCAGAAGCCACTGTCACCGAGCTCCTCGCGCTGCTGGCGGAGCACAACGTCGGCGCGCTGGTGGTCAGCACCGACGGCAGCGCGGTGACCGGCATCGTGTCCGAGCGCGACGTGGTCCGGCTGCTGCACGGTACGCCGGACGCCGGCGACGTCCGGGTCAGCGCGATCATGACCGAGCAGGTGCACACCTGCGGGCCGGACGACCTCGTCGACCACCTGATGCGGCTGATGACCGACCGCCGGATCCGGCACGTCCCGGTCGTCGTCGACGGCGCCCTGACCGGCATCGTCAGCATCGGTGACGTGGTCAAGACCCGGATCGGCGAGCTCGAGTTCGAGCGCGAGCAGCTCTCCAACTACATCTCCGGCTGACCTTTCCCCGATCTGCTCCTGGCGGCGTCTAGATTCCGTCCATGGAGCCGACACCACCCCCGCAGAACGCCGAGCAGCCTCCCCAGGGTGGTGGCTACCCGCCTGCCCAAGGCGGTTACCCACCCCCTGGTCCAGGTGGCTACCCACCCGGGCAGAACTACCCGCAGTACCCCGGGAGCACCCAGCTGCCCTATCAGCCGCCGGGCACCGGCGGGACGAGCACACCTGCCGTCGTCGGTTTCGTCCTCAGTCTGTTCGGCGGCGGGGCGATCAGCGTCATCCTGTGTATCGTCGCGCTCAACCGGATCCCCCAGCGCAACCAGCGGGGCAAGGGTTTCGCCATCGCGGGTCTGGTGATCAGCGGGCTCTGGGTCGCGGCGATCATCGCGATCGTGGCCGTCTCGATCAACGACGGCGAACCCGGCCGGGACTCGTCCGGGCAGGTCACCACCACCCAGACCACCCGGCCGGACAAGCTCCGGGTCGGCGACTGCGTCACCTCGCTGAGCGAAGGCGAGGTCAAGGACCTTCAGGTCCAGCCGTGTGAGCAGCCGAACGGCGGCAAGGTCTTCGCCGTCTTCGAGTTGCCGGCCGGCCCCTGGCCCGGGCTCGCCTCGGTCCAGGCCGACGCCGAGAAGGGCTGCACGGACCGGTTCAAGGCGCTGAATCAACCGGCGGCCAAGCCCTCCGCAGTCTTCTTCCTGCACCCGGTCGAGAACGGCTGGGCCCTCGGCGACCGTGGTACCACCTGCTTGCTGGTCCCGAAGTAGAAGCGAACGGGCCCGGCAACAGCCGGGCCCGCAGCCTTAACGATCCTTCAGCAACTCAACCGGCTCAGTACCGGGTGACCGCGGCGTAGGCATCGATGATGCCGTGACCGTAGAACCCGTTGAACTTCCGCGAGCCCTCACAGAGCGCGTCGAACTCCGGCGTCCGGCCTTCGTTCACGTAGGTCTGCAGCGGGGGCGTCGGGCAGGCACGCTCCTGCGCGCTGTCCAGCAGGATGCTCCGCACCTTGGTCGGCGCCATGCCGAACGAGTTGCGCGGGCCCTTCTTGCCGTACTCGCTGACGATCAGAGCGGCCACACCGGTCGCGTGCGGGGACGCCATCGAGGTGCCCTGCAGCCAGTTGTAGTAACCGCACTTCGTGTAGTCGGTGACACCGGGCGCACACTGCTTCTGTACGCCGCCCGCCACGCCGTCCGGGGTGATCGCACCCGCCGCGTCGACCAGACCGTCGGCCTGCAGCGTGTTCACCGGGTACGTCGACAGGATGAGATTCTCGTTCACCCGGTGGTCCGCCGTACCGAAGTAGTCACGGAACCAGCCACCCGGCGCCGCCACGTCGGTCTGCTCGACGCCGTAGTTGGAGTAGTCCGCCTTCTTGGCCGACGGGCCGAGCGCGGACACGCCGATCACGTTCGGGCCCTCGACCGGCAGGTCGACGCAGGTCGCGTTGTCGATCGGCCGGGTGTACGGCGGGACGTCGCCGAAGTCCGGGCTGGAGATGTCGTCGCGCGGCTTGCCGAGGTCCTCGTGGTTGTTGCCGAGCGAACCGACCAGCGTGACGCCCTTGCCGTGCGCGTAGTTCAGCGCGCGCTTGACGGCCTTGATGGTGGCGCGCTGCTCGGCCTGTGCCTCCGGGCTGTCGGCCGGGTTGTTGGTGCAGTTGTAGAGCCACGGGTCGATGTAGAAGGACATGTTGACCACGTCCAGGCCGACGTCACCGGCGTAGGTGAGCGCCTCCAGCACCGGGCCGAGGAAGACGTAGCCGCTGTCCTGACCGCCGCGGATCTCGACCAGCGTCACGTTCGGCGCGACCCCGGAGACGCCGAGCCCGTTCAGCGCGGCGCCGATCGTGCCGGCCACGTGCGTACCGTGACCCGAGTCGTCCCAGCCGACCGGGTCGACACAGCCGCGGAACTCGCACGGCCCGTCGATCTCGGGCAGGTCCGCGGCGAAGTTGCGGGACAGGTTCCAGTCGAAGTTCGGCGCGATGTCGGGGTTGCGGGCGTCGATCCCGGAGTCCAGGACGCCGACCTTGACCGCCTTCTTGCCCGGGTGCTTGGCGTGCGCCAGATCCGCCCGGATCATCTTCAGGCCCCACAGTTGCGCGTCGAGCGGGTCGGCGGTCTTGTTCTTGGCGGCCTTCTTGCCGGCCACTCCCTTGCCCTTGGCACCGGCACTCAGGTGCTCCTGCTCGACCACGCTCGGCCTTGCCTGCGGCAACTTACCGATCGGCCGGGCGCGGGCCGCGCCGTCGATGGCCGGCGACTTGGACAGCCGGGTGACGAACCCGGAGTCGGCGGCCCGCACCGTGATGGTGCCGAGGTTCGCGTTCTCCTTGACCACCGATCCACCGGCTGCCTGGACGGCGGCCAGCGCCTGGGCTTGGTCGGCCCCGTCCTTCACCAGCACCAGGTACTCGGTGGTGCCACCGGCAACCGCCGTCGTCTCGGCACCGGCGATGGCCGGAACCGCCAGCGCGCCGGCCAGCAGCGCGATCGCGCCAGTGGCCGCACACAACGATCTACGGACGTCTCTCACGAGTGGATCCCCTCCCTGAAGTGAGTCTGACCCGGCACACGCTAGGCGTGCGTGGGCTGGACCACCAGTGTTCGGGCAGAGATCGACGTGGCCGGAACCAGTAAGCAAACGACTGACCGGATCGTTCCGGTCAGTTACTGGTGGCAACGATCGCGAAGAGCAGCAGACCGGCTACGAAGAGCACTCCCAGCCCGAGCAGGACGGTCCCGATGATGCCGGTGATCTGACCGGCCACGGCCATCCCCCGATTGCTGTAGACGCCGGGCATCGCGTCGATCTCGGCGAGCGCCTGGTTGCCCTTCCACCAAGCGATCGGCGACAGCACGATGAACATGGTGCCGAGGCCGAGCAAGCCGAGCACCATCGCGAGAGTGGCGTTGCTGTTGTCCCGCCGCACGCCGTACGCCGGTTGCGGGTACACGTAGCCGGGCTGCAGCTCGTACTGCGTCGGCGCCGGCCCCTGCGGCCGGTCCTGGGGTCGCCCGTCGAACGACATGCGTGCTGCTCCTCTGCTCAGGGACGAAGGTGTCGTCTCCGTCCCTGAGCCTAGGGAACTTTCAGCTCAGTTCGGTGACGTCGCCGATCCCGAGCTCGGCGAGCTGGGAGCGAACGTCCTTCGCTTCCCCTACGACGACGGCCAGCAGCCCGTTGGTTCCGACGTACCGGCGGTAGGCCTCGGTCGCCGACTCGGCGGTGGTCGCGGCGATCTGGGCCAGATAGGTGTCGGCGAAATCCAGCGGTACGCCGACGGCGATGTTGCTGCCGACCTGCTGAGCGATGGAGTCGGCCTGCTCGTAGCGCAGCGGCGCCGTCCGGATCAGGCTGTCTTGCGCCTCCTGCACCTCCCGCGCGGTCAGCCCGTCGCGAGCGTCCCGGAGGATCTTCAGCGCGTCGGCGATCGCGGCGCCGGTCACCTCGGTGCGGACCGCGCCGCCCAGGCTGAAGGTGCCGCCCTTGCGCGGCGCGGTGAAGCTGGTGCGGGTGCCGTAGGTGTAGCCCTTCTCCTCACGCAGCACGGTGTCGACGCGGGAGGTGATGGTGCCACCGACGACGTGGTTGGCGACCGCGGCCGCACCCCAGATGTCCTCGCGGCGGTCCGGCCCGGAGCAGCCGATCAGCAACTGGCTCTGGACCGAACCGGGCCGGTCGACCAGCACCAGCTTGTCCCCGGCGACGTAGAGCGGCTCGGGGGTCTCGACCGCGGCGCCGGCGTCCGAGGTCCAGTCACCGAACGCCTCGTCGATCACCCCGGCCACGTCGACACCGGTGGCGTCGCCCGCGAACAGGATCTGGGCTCGCGCCGGGCCGATGTTGGCGTGGTAGAACTCGGCCACCTGGACGTTGGTCAGCGGCCGGATCGTGTCCGGCGTACCGGCAGTCGGGCGGGACCGGCGCGACGACGGGTCGAACAGGTTCGCCGCGAAGGCCTCGCGAGCGCGGTAACCCGCGTTGGCACGCTCCTGGTTGATCTCGCCGAGGCGGATCGTCACGTGCCGGCCGAC